>DASYJT010000251.1:0-5672 GCA_035996165.1 Acidimicrobiia bacterium | reverse complement strand
TCAGGCGACGCCTGGTTGGTCTCGAATGCTCGCCACTGGAGTCTCGACCATCCGGACCCTCGCTGATCTATCGGCGCTATCGGCGACGCGCCCGTGCTCGCCGGAGACGCCGATACCGCCGCTTCAGCCAGCGTCCCGGTCTCTCCGAGGTGGCGACGAGGACGACCGCGAGCGCGATGAAACCCACCACGAAAATCACTGTCACGGGCTGAACTCTCTCACCGGATCGTCCGTAGCGCCAACACCCAGGGCGTCCTCGGGGCTTATGTGCCCTGGCAGAACCCGGCGGCGTCGGTCTTGGTCGTACCGTCGGCGCAGAGCACGCCGGTGTTTTCGTGGGAGAAGACGCCCGACCGGCTCTCCCAGCCCGGAACGACCCACGCGTGGACCATCCAGATCGTGCGGCGCATGAACGTGCCGTGCACGGCGGCGCACTGCGAGATCGTGACGCTTGAGTCGGCCGGGAAGGGCACGCTGATGGTGCCGGATTCGAAGATGACGCACGTGTTCGCGTGGCGGTGCCAGTGGTCGTTCGGGCCCGCGAAGCCTTCCGGCGGATTCACGTCGGAGCCGAGGTACATGAGGCCGATGATCTTCGAAGTCGGGCTGGTGCCGTCGTAGATGAACGAGCCCGGGTGCGCCGGGTCGAACACGCCGACGGCGTGCCCGAAGTCCATGTAGTGCGTACCGGTCAGTGGCGAGAACCCACCGGCGAGCACGAAACCCGCGCGCTGCGCGTCGGCGACCGTCGGGTAGCGCAACGCGGCTTCGCGGGCGGCGACGAGCTGCGCCGCTTGCACGGCTCGCGTCGCCTGGTCGAGCGGCTGGTCGGGGATAGCCGCTTCCCGGGCTTCGTCGGTGTTGCACGAGCCGGGCGCCGCGCCCTTGGCGCACGTGAGCGAGGTGGGCTTCGCGCTCACGGTCTTCACCGGAACGTTCTTGACGACCGTGACGGTCTTGGTCTTCGTCCCCGACGAACCGATCGCGTAGCCGATCGCCCCCGTCGCACCGACCGCTATTGCGGCGACCGCGAGAACGGCCGCGACCTTCGACCGCGTCTTCATCGTGTTCCCCCGACCACTCGACGTATCGCGGAGCATAAGGCCGATGCCCGGCTCACGCCATCACCGGTCGGCCTGGAGCGTTGGATAGCGTCGTAGCTTCGCGTTCGACTGGCAAGCGGGCCCCGCGACTCGACGAAACGCCAGCGTTTCCGACGAAGGCCGAGCGAAAGGTCCGACACCGGTGGCCGCGACAACGCACTTCGGTCGTTGGTTGCCCCCTGAGGATCGTTCCCGCTCGGCGCGTACCGGTTGGGTCCGCGCCCATTGGGAAGCCACCGCCGATCACATCCTCGACGGGGTTCGCGCCCACACCTCCGCCGACGGTTCGTTCGTGAAGACCGCGCCGCAGCAGAGCTCGATGACCGGCTTGGAGGGCTTCGCCCGCGGCGCGCTCCTTGCTGCGTACCGGATCGCGGGCGACGACGATGCCGCCGGCCGCGACGCTCTGATTTCCTGGTTGGGGAAAGGGGTGGAGGTCGGCACTCGACGGGATGGACCGGGCTCGTGGCCGTTGCCCGTCGACCATGCGCAGTCGATTGTCGAAGCCGCGTGGGTGGCGATCGCGCTCGCCGAGACGCGCGCCGCGGTCTGGGACCAACTCGACGCGGCGGCGCAGCGAGACATCGTGCAGTGGCTCGCGGCCGTCCGGGGCAAGGCCGTGTTCCCCAACAACTGGCTCCTGTATCCCGTCGTCGTCGACGGCTTCCTGCAGCAGGTGTCGGGACCAACCGACCCCGCGGCGACGGCCCGCGCGTTGCGTCAGGTCGACGCGATGTATCACCGCGACGGTTGGTACTCCGACGGGCCGGGCGACTGTTTCGGTCACTACAGCGCGTGGGGGATGCAGCTGCTCCTCGCGCACTTCGTCCGCGTGACGGGCGGCGACGCGTTTCCCGGAGGCGCAGACGCGATCCGTGAGCGAATGCGCGAGTTCCTCGGCGAGTACGTGCATCTCATCGGCAACGACGGTTCGCCCGTCGTCCACGGGCGCTCTCCGGTGTACCGCATCGCGGTCGCGGCGCCGTTTTGGCTCGGCGAGCTGCTCGACGCCACCCCGTTCCCGAGCGCGACGACGCGCAGTCTCGCGAGCAGCGTGCTGCGCCACTTCACGCTTCGAGGCGCGCTCGAGGAAGGCATCCCCGCGTTCGGCTGGTACGGCGCGTTCCCAGCCATCGCCGACTCCTACAGCACGCCGTTGTCGACACTGATGGCGAGCGAGGCGTTCGTCGGTCTGCTGCTTCCGGCCGACCACCCGGTCTGGACCGCCGACGAGCCCGACGTTCCCCCGACCGGGTCGGTGGCGCGGGTGCTGACGACGCCCGGCTTCGTGTGTACGGCGAGCGACGACGGTGTGGTTCGCATGGCTTCCCACGGCGCGTCGAGCCCGGCCGTCGCCGCGCATCCGGGTTACCGCAGGATTGGCTACAGCAACCGGTCCGCGCCGGCGACGGGTTCGCTCGGCGCGCGCGACGTCGACGGTCAGGTCAGCGTGTTGACCGGCGCCGGCAACGTGTTGCGGCGTCACGGGTTCGTCCTGCTCGGCGCGGGCGATCGCTACGCCGCGTCGACATGGGTTCCCGAGGTCGCGCCGCGGTCGGGAAAGCTGCCGCGGCTCGAGTCGTTCGCGCGCCGCCTTCCGCGCCGGATGCAGCCGCGGGCGCTTCGCGCCCGACCCGTCCGCCACGACCGCGTCGAGACCGCCTCGCTCGCGCGCCCCGACATGGAGCTGCGCATCAGCCACCTCTGGTCGCTCGACGGCGGTGTCCTGCGCGACGGCGGACTTGCTGTGAGCCACGACCGCCCGCCGGTCGTGACCCAAGGCGAAGGGTGGTGCGCGGTCACGACTGCCGACGGGCTGACCGGTGCCGTCATCGGGCTGTTCGGGTGGGGCGGGTCGGGATGGGTCGGCGGCGAGGCCGCCTCACCGTTCGGTGCGCACAGCGTCGTGCCGTATGTCGACGGCGACGGCCGCGGCCCCGAGTCGGTGCTCGTGTCGGCGCACATTCTCACGTCGGGAACCGTCGACCCGGAGGCGGTGCGGGCGTCGGTCAGCATCGAGATGGTCGGCCATCGCATCGTCGTGGCGCGCATGGCCGACGGCGAAGAGCATCTGGTCCAGCTCTACCGTCCGGTCGCGGTGCGGTTGCAACTCGGCGCGCACTCCGTCGACGGCATCTATCGGTACGCCCGGTCGTCGTCCGACGGCAGCTTCGCGTCGGTGCCCGCGTCCTGACCCGGTGGTTGGGTGCGGTCGAACCAGCGCGGGTCGGATCGGGTCGATCCCGAGCCGCGACTACCGAACGCCGCGTTCACCTCCCGGAAGCGGCGGGGCACGACGACTCCCTGGAGCTCGAGCGAGCGTTCCCACATGCGACGCCCGCGGGAGCGGTGGTCGGGGACGAAGTTGAGGATCCACGCGGCTCGGACACCGGGCCCTTGGTTGGGTCCCGATCCGTGCACCGCGCGCGGTGTGTGCGCGGTGAACCCGCCCGCGGGAACCGGGTACGCGCGCGCGTCGCCGGCATCGACTCCGACGACTGCCAGCGCATCGCGTCCGACCGGCTCGTGATCGAGCAGACCGTCGGGGGTGTCGGGCAGGAAGCGCATGCAGCCGCTCGATTCGGGGGCATCGACAAGTGCCAGCCAGATGGACGCGCCCTGCACGTCGATGCCCTCGGGCGCGAACGCGAGGTCCTGGTGCAGCGCGGTGGCATCGCTGCCCGCCGGCTTGAAGATCGCCTGGTCGTACGAGAGCTCCACCGGTGAGCCGAGCAATTGGCGCGCGGCCCGGAGCGCGACCGCGTACGCGCCGGTCCGGAGCAGGCGCGGCTCCAGGTGCGCGCACTGCACGATCTCGGGGATGCTTTCACCGTCGGGGCCGGGCGCCAGGTCGTGGACCCACGGGCGCGGCAACTCCGCGGCGCGCTCGAACAAGGCGTCGAGCAGCGTCCGGACTCGACTCCGCGCGTCCGCGGCGACGACGGCACGGTTCACCGCGACGAAGCCGTCCCCCCGGAACCGGGCGACCTCGGACCGCCGTACCGGTCGGCGCGCCCCGCCGAGCGTCATTGGGCCAACGGCTCGGGTCGATCGTCTCGGTCGCGCGCCGGTATTGCTCGGTGCACCGGCGCCGCTCGGTTCTCGTGAGGCAACGGTGTGACACCTCGGCGCCAGGCATCGAGATGGCCGCCAAGCCGTCCGAACTCCGCGCTGACGGCGACCGCGGCGTCGATGAGCGGCACCGACAACGGCCGGCGCGTCGCCGCCCGATGCGCAAGCGCGAACGGCAGCCCCCATATCCGTTTGGTCCGGGCCGCGAGGCGCGGGGGTTCGGGATAGCCGGGCCAGGCCGACCAGCGCCGCTCGAGCAGGACGATGCCGGACGAGTAACGCCGCCACCGGGCGGTGATATCGGTGACGTGCCTTCCGACGAAATGACGTACCTCCGCCTCCGGCCGGTACACGGCCTTGCCGCCGGCCAACACCTGGACCCGCCAGGTCAGGTCGTTGTCACCGCCGGAGATGACGAACGCCTCGTCGAAACCTCCGAGCGACTCGAGCGTGGAACGTCGGTACGCCACATTGGCCGTGGCGAAGAAGGGGAGGAACGCGGAAGAGGCGTTGAAGCCCTGGTCGAGAAACTGCCGTTCGACCATCCAGCGTTGCGGGGCGGAGTTGATCTCGGCCTGGATGATCGCCCCGCCGACCCCCGCCACCGTCGGATCGCCGAAGGGCTCGGTGAGCTCGGCCAGCCAGTCCGGATTCGGGACGCAGTCGACGTCGGTGAACGCGATGACGTCCGCGGTCGTCGACTTCCAGCCCCGGTTGCGGGCCCGGAAGGATCCGCGCACGGGTTCGTGGACAACCGTCGCTCCGGCGGCGCGTGCGAGGGCGCCGGTGTCGTCGCGGGAGCCGTTGTCGACGACGACCAACTCGTCGGGTGGCCGCGTCTGGGCGAGGCACGCGGCCACGCACTCGCGCACCATGGCGTGCCCGTTGCGAACCGGGACCACGACGGCCACTCTCACACTTCCCCCTCTGTTATCGGTGCCGCCGTCCGGTTCCGGGCATTGCGCAGCCACGACACGGCACCGCGCCGTTCGGCGCGGTCGAGGCCCAACGCGACGAACAGCATCGCGTATACGAACACGATGGCGAGACCGCCGGCGACGACCGCGCTCGTGCCCGCGATCCGTCCGTGCGAGTTCACGAACCGCAGGATCGGACCCTCCCCGAGGAGGTACCCGAGCGGGCCCGTGATCGCCAGAGCCGGAAGGTGCGTCCGCACGACCGGAGCCACGAGCGGTATCGCACCCGTACCGAGTCGGCGTCCCAACAAGGGCAAGGTGATGGCCAGCTCCACGCACACGACCGCCACGAGGATTGCGACCGCCACTCCGGTGATCCCGAAAAACGCTCCGAGAATGGCCGTCAGCACGACCTGGGTCGTCACCTCCGCCAAGCTGGTCAGCGCGATCAGCCGCTGCCCGCCGGAGCCGCTGGTGATCTTGACGGCCGCGGTGCCGAGCGAGCGCAGGCCGAACGCGATCGCGAGAATCACGACCGCCGGGGTAGCTCGTTCGTACGTCGGACCGACCCACGCGACCA
>DASYJT010000250.1:0-1533 GCA_035996165.1 Acidimicrobiia bacterium | reverse complement strand
ACGACGACCCGGGTACTGAGCGACGCGAAGTACGCGTCGGTCTCGTGCTCGATGCGCTTGCGCGCGAGGTACACGTGCCGTTCGAGCTCGTCGCCGACGAGGCCGTCCTTCGCGACGAACACCTGCACGAACGCGGGCATCTGCTCGCGGGCCGAAGCGCCGGGGCGGGCCGCGTCGACGGGAACCGATCGCCAGCCGAGAACCGCGAATCCCTCGTCGGCGAGGACCTTGGCGATCGCGTCGGTGGTGGCGTCGACGCGGTCGGGCGGGACGAACGCGATCCCGGTCGCGTACGAACCGACGGGCGGCATCTCGAAATCGGTGGTCGCCCGGTAGAAGGTGTCGGGCATCTGCACCAAGATGCCCGCACCGTCGCCCGTGTCGGCCTCGGCGCCCGCCGCGCCCCGGTGATTCAGGCAGCACACGGCCGTGAGCGCCTGCTCGACGATCGAATGGCTCTTGCGCCCCAGCATGTCGACGACGAACCCGACGCCGCACGAATCGTGCTCGAATCGGGGGTCGTAGAGCGGGGGTAACTCGCGATCAACCACTGCGGCGTCGTCCTCGTTTCGGGCGGTCAGCTCCGTTGGGATACTGGCCGCCGCGGGACGACATTGGCCCGTGGCGGAGCACAAGGATTCTAGCGGTCGATCCGATCGATTCGTCTACCGGGTTTCGCGGCCGGGCGGGTCCCTTTGGTCGGGCTCTTCGTCGGCCAGCACTTGCAGACCCAACGCCTGGGCGAGCGCGGGCGCGAGACCGACGAGCTGGTCGAATCCGATCTTCGCCCCGGCGAGGGCACCGATGCCGCGCAGCCCGTCGAGCCGCGCTCCCCGCAGGTCGACGGCGGCGGTCTTGGCGCTGGAGAAGTCGGCGCCCGCGAGATCGCTGCGGTCGAAGACCACGTCGTCGAGCTGCGTCCCCATGAAGTCCGCCGCACCGAGCAGGCACGCGTCGAAGCGGACGCGCTGCAGGCGGCCGAGCCGGAGGTTCGCGTCGTCGAGCTTGCAGTCGACGAAGGTGACGTGGCGCAGGTTCGCCTGCGGGAGCTCGATCGCCGAGGCGCGGCAGTCCACGAGGTGCACCCGATCCCACACCGACTCCGAGAAGTCGCAGCCCGAGAGGTCGCAGCGCACGAGCTCGACGTCGACGAGCCGGGCCCGGGCGAACGCAACGCCGGCGTGGCGGGAGTCGACGACCCTGATCCCGATCGCCTCGCCGTCGTCGTCGAGTTGCAAGCCGGGCGCCGGTACGAGGTCGCGCGATATCACGGGGTCGATGCTCGCACGCCCGGCTATCGTCGGCGCCGATGTCGTGATCCGGCCGCCGTTCCGAGCCTCTCGTCCGCCGCGGGCCCCTCGCCCGCCGCCTCAGCGCAGGTGCCGCCGTGCCGTCGTCGTCTTCTTCGTTCGCCTCCCTCGTTGCCCGTGACCTCACCAAGTCGTTCGGGCCGCGCGTCATCCTCGACCGGGTCTCGTGCACCATCGGGCCGCTGCATCGGGTGGGCGTGGTCGCACCCAACGGCACCGGCAA
>DASYJT010000249.1:0-5016 GCA_035996165.1 Acidimicrobiia bacterium | reverse complement strand
CATGGCGCGCCGCCTCGCAACACACGGTCTCGCGGTCTGGGTCATCGAGCCGTTCGCCTCGCAACCGGAATCGGTGCGGTCGTCCGTCGAGTCCCGGCTCGTGCACGTGAAGGATCTCGACGACACCCAGCAGCTCGACATGCTCGAAGCGGCCGCCAACCGGCTCGTCGTCGAGGACGACGTCACCCGGGTGTCGGTGCTCGGCTTCTGTATGGGCGGCTACTACACCTTCAAGGCCGCCGCGCTCGACCGTTTCGACGCGGCGGTGTCGTTCTACGGAATGGTGCGCACCCCAGACGCGTGGAGAGGTCCCGGCCACCGCATCGAACCGTTGGCGGTCGCGGCGGAGATGGCGCCGACCCTCGCTTTCTTCGGCTCGAACGATCCCTTCACTCCCGCGGCCGACATCGAGGCGCTCCGCGCCGGATGGACCGCACGGACCGATTGCGAGATCGTCGTAGTGGAAGGCGCGGAGCACGGATTCGTGCACGATCCCGACCGCGACATCCACCGTCCCGAGGACGCCGCCCTCGCATGGGACCGCACCCTCCAGTGGGTAGGTGCGAAGTAGCGCGCACTCGAGCGAGCCCCGCAGACGAGTCTGCGACCTAAACAGTCGCCCTGATTTCGAGCTCTTCGCGGTTGACGATGCGGTAGCGGCTGCGACCCGATATCTCGAGCCATCCGAGCTTGACGAACAACGCGATCGCCTTGTTCACACGCTCGCGTGATGCACCCACCATGCCGGCCAGCTCTTCTTGCGTGAGCGGCATGCGGAAGTCGTCCTCGCCGTCGGCGAGCTCCAGCAGGCGCTTGGCCGTGCGTCCGGTCACGTCGAGGAACATCGCGTCCGAGAGCGCTTCGTCGGTCGCGCGGAGTCGCCGGGCGAGGATGCGCACCACGGCCCAGAGCACTTCGGGCCGGCGGATGAGCACGTCGCGCACGTCGTCGAACTCGACGGCGATGAGGTGCACGGTGGTGAGTGCCCGTGCGTTCGCCGACCGCATGCCGCCGTCGAACATCGACATCTCGCCGAACAGCGCGCCCGGTCCGAGCACCGTCAGGACAGATTCGCGATCGTCGGATGCCTTGGCGACGATCGCGATCCGGCCCGAGAACACCACGTAGAGGTGCGTCGCGGGGTCGTCCTTTTGGAAGATCGTGTCGCCCCGGCGATAGCGCGCGAGAGCCGTGCGGCCTCGGAGTTGCTCGAGCAACTCGGGGGGCAATGTTCCGAAGAGATCGGTCTTGTCGAGCACCGGCGTTCGTGCCGCCATGTCTCCGCGTCCTGTCCTCGGGAGGCTATCCGAGCGCACTCGGGACCGCCCGGTGTGTTCTCGGTCACAGTCCACATCGGCTCATTTCCGTCCGTCCCTGAGTGGTTCCGGCCCGTACGCGAGAGCGGTCAAGCCGCAGGCTTCGCCGCCGATGAGAGCGGGATGTTCGTGGAAGGTGTCCGCCTCTTCGTCGTGGTGCTGGGAACGGCCGCGGGCTTTTGGGCGGCGCGCACCTTTGGTACCGAAGCGCAGGGGCTCGGCGGGATGCTCGGATGCCTGCTCGGCTACGTGAGCGGCGGGATTCTCGGACGAGTGCTCGACCACGCCCTCGGCGTGGTGGAGAGCCGGGTCGACCCCCGGTCTCCAGCCCGTTTCGTGGCGGGAACGCTCGGCGCGATCGCGGGTTCCGCGCTCGCCCTGGTGCTCGTTATTCCTGCCGCGCTGCTCGTGCCGGTGCCGTTCGCGGTCTCCATGGTCGGGATGGCCTCGTGGATCTTCGGTTACGTGGGCTTTCGCCTCGTCGCCCGCCAGAGTGAAGCGGTGCTCGAGCTCCTCGGCCTGTCGACGCGCCCGCTGGTGCGCGCCCAGGCCTTCGACGCGCGCGACGGGCTGCTCGTCGACTCCTCAGTCGTGATGGACGGCCAGCTGCTGCCGTTGACGCGCGCCGGTGTGTTGAGCGGCGACCTCATGGTGGCGCGCTTCGTGCTCGACGAGGTCCAGGGATTCGCGGATGCGACCGACGACGTCAAGCGTCGCCGGGCGCGGCGCGGTCTCGAAACGCTCGAGTCGTTGCGCCAGGAGGGAAACGTTCGCCTCTTCGTGCTCGACGACGAGATCCCCGAGATCGACGAGGTCGACGCCAAGCTCGTCGCGTTGGCGCGGCGGTTGCAGCTCCGGCTGCTCACCAACGACGGTCCGTTGGCTCGGAACGCGAACCTCCAAGGCGTTCCGACCACGAACCTCCGCAAGCTCGCGCAGGAGTTGACGCCGAGCATCGGCCCCGGCGACTTCGTGCGGGTCTCGCTGACCCGAGAAGGCAAGGAGACCGGCCAGGGGGTCGGTCATCTCGACGACGGTTCGATGGTCGTCGTGAACGGCGGCCACGAGCTCGTCGGCGGTCCCGAGGTCGTGCTCCAGGTGACGTCGGTCGTCCCGACGGCGGCCGGTCGCCTGTTGTTCGCCCGGCTCGAAGATGCCTAGCCGCGGCGTCAGCGCCGCGTTGGTGCGCATGGTCTGGGCCAGACTGTCGGCGTGCAGACGTGGGCGATCGTCGTCGCCGCCGGAGGCGGCTCCCGCTTCGGCGCCGCGAAACAGTTCGCCCGTCTCGGTGGGGTGAGCGTCCTCGATCGAGCGGTCGGCGTCGCCCGCGAGTCGTGCGACGGGGTTGTGGTCGTCGTTCCGGCCGCCGGCGATTGGGTGGCGCCCGACGGTGTGCAGGTAGCTATCGGCGGTGCGACGCGATCGGCTTCGGTACGGGCCGGCCTCGCGTGCGTTCCCGAATCCGCCGACGTAGTGGTCGTCCACGACGCGGCCCGCCCGCTGGCTTCGCGCGCGTTGTTCGCGCGCGTGGTCGCGGCGGTACGCGCGGGCGCCGACGCCGCGGTGCCGGCCATGCCCGTGACCGACACGGTGAAGCGCGTGCGCGACGACGTGGTAGTCGAGACGGTCGCGCGCGACGATCTGGTCACCGTGCAGACGCCGCAGGCCTTTCGCCGGTCGGCGCTCGACGCCGCGCACGCCGGCGACGGTGTGGGCACCGACGACGCCGCGCTCGTCGAGGCGGCCGGCGGAAGAGTCGTGGTCGTCGAAGGAGAGTCGCGCAACCTCAAGCTCACGCTGGTCGACGACCTCGAGCTCGCGCAGGCATTGATCGAAGGAGCGCACGCGTGAGGAATCGGGTCGGTCTCGGCTTCGACGTGCATCCGTTCGGCACCACTCCGCCGCTCGTGCTCGGGGGCGTGACCATCGCCGACGCCCCGCGCCTCGTTGGGCACTCCGACGGCGACGCGGTCGCGCACGCGGTCGCCGACGCCATTCTCGGGCCCGCGGGCCTTCCCGATCTCGGCACACTTTTCCCCGCGACGGACGAGCAGTATCGCGGCGCCGATTCCATGGGTCTGCTCGCCGAGGTCGCGAAGCGTTGCGCGCAGCACGGCTGGTGGCTCGAGAACGTCGACGTCGCGGTAGCGGCCGAGACGCCCAAGCTCGCGACCCATGTCGAAGCAATGTCCGCGAACCTCATTGGCGCCTTGGCGCCGTTGCGCGAGCCGATGGGTCACGGCATCGCGGCCGCGGTGCGCCCCAAGCGCGGCGAGGGCCTCGGCGCGATCGGGCGTTCCGAAGGGATCGCGGTCTGGGCCGTCGCCCTCCTCTCGCGCAGCTGAGACAGTCCGGCGCGCGGTCGAGCGCCGCGGAATCCGTGCGGCTCCGATCACCCGTGCGGATTAGCCTCGACCGATGCTGCGGCTCTACGACACGGCGAATCGGGCGAAGGTCGACTTCGTGCCGAGTGTCGAAGGACACGTGTCGATGTACGTCTGCGGCCCGACCCCGTACGACGTCCCGCACCTCGGCCACGGGCGCAAAGAAGTCGTTTTCGACACCATCCGGCGTTACCTCGCGTGGCGCGGATACGCGGTGAAGTACGTCAGCAACGTCACCGACATCGAAGACAAGATCATCGCCCGCGCGCAGGAGGCGGGCACGACCGAGGCGGAGCTGGTGAGTCGGTACGAGGGAGCTTTCCGCGCCGCGTTCGACCAGCTGAACATCCTGCGCCCCGACGACGAGCCGCGCGCCACGGAGTGGATCGACGAGATGACGCAGCTGATCGCGCAGCTCGTCACCAATGGTCACGCGTACGTCGTCGAGGGTCAGGGCGTCTACTTCCAGGTCGACTCTCTGCCGGAGTACGGATCGCTCTCGCACCGCACCCTCGAGGAGCTGTTGGAGAGCGCGGGCGCGCGCGTCGACGTCGACGAGCGCAAGCGCGCGCCCGTCGACTTCGCGCTCTGGAAGCTGGCGAAACCGGGGGAGCCGGCCTGGGACTCGCCGTGGGGGCTCGGGCGCCCGGGTTGGCACATCGAGTGCTCGGCCATGGCGTTGAAGCTCCTCGGCGACGGCTTCGACATACACGGTGGTGGCAGCGACTTGGTGTTCCCGCACCACGAGAACGAGATCGCGCAAGCGGTAGGTGCGGGGCACGAGTTCGCGCGCTACTGGCTGCACAACGGAATGCTGAACGTCGACGGGCAGAAGATGTCGAAGTCGCTCGGCAACTTCGTCACCCTCGTTGACGTGCTCGATCAATACGATCCGCGCGCGTTCCGGCTGCTCGTGCTGCAGACGCACTATCGCCGGCAGATGGAGATCGGCGAGAAGGAGCTCTCCGACGCGGAGAAAGCCGTCGGCCGGCTCGACGCGTTGGCGCGCCGGGCGCTCGCCGACGGGCTCGAGGTGGCGCCGGTCGGCGACATCACGCCCTTCCGCGACGCGATGGACGACGACTTCGACACCCCGGCTGCCGTCGCCTATCTGTTCGAGCTCGTGCGAGATGCCAATGTTGCGCTCGACAAGGGCTTGCGGGAGACCGCGGCGACGGCGTTCGCGACGGTGCGCGAGGTCGCCGGCGCGCTCGGGATCGAGCTCCGAGCCGACGCGCCGCAGGCGGATGCCGAGATCGACGATCTCGTCCAAGCGCGCGAGGCCGCGCGGGTCGCCAAGGACTGGGCAGAGGCGG
>DASYJT010000248.1:0-4441 GCA_035996165.1 Acidimicrobiia bacterium | reverse complement strand
CGCTCGTGCTGTGGTTCCCGACCCTGCGCGAGACGATGAACGGCGACATCGAGATCACCGATGCCGGCATCCGCTACTTCCTCGCGCTCGCGATCGCCTGGGCCGGTGTCTTCGGCATCAGCTCGCTCGTAGCGATGTACGCGAGCAAGCCCCGCATCCCCCTGTCACCCCCACCGACAGATCCCGCGTCCCGCCCCGCCCGTCGCCAAGAAGACGTCCCGTTGCCCGAACCCATCGCCGAAGTCGACAGCAACGCCGCCTGATCCCAGAAGTTGCGCCGCCCAAGCGAGCGCGAGCACGAGTGTGGAGCCCGCCGAGTCAGCGGCAGGTGCGCGCCGCGGCGCCCAAAGCGATGGGCGAAGCACGAGCGTGGAAGCCCGCCGGAGTCAGGCGCACTCACATCGCGAGCGCAGCGAGCCCCGAAAGTAAGCCTGCGACCAAAAAACAAGTAAGCCTGCGACCAAGAATTAAGCCGCGCGGCTCTTTCGGGCAGCCTTTTGGCGTCGGCGGATCAGGCGGTGGCGTTCGGCGGCGGTGAGGCCGCCCCACACCCCGTCGCCGGGCCGGATCTCGAGTGCGTATTCGAGGCACTCGTCGCGCACCGGGCACGCCGCGCAGATGGCCTTGGCCTCGTCGGCTTGAGCCTCCGAGGTCGGGAAGAAGACGTCGGTGTCGACATCGTGGCAGGCCGCGTCATCGAACCAGTCGGTCTGGGTCATGTCGAGGTTGAGCGAGAGACGAGGCATATCGGGGGCGTACAACGCCCTACCCGGCTACCTCATTCCCACACTTCAAGTCGGAAATCACGGCTTCGAAGTGTGGCCGAACCACCACGACATGCAGTTCTTGGGAGCCTCTTACTTGGCCGTGCCAGGCTCGACCCATATCCGCAGTCAGGACCAAGCCAGGAACACGCCATGCCCGTCAGCCAGGAAAAGGGTCGCCACGAAGAGGGTCGGGTGCTCGTCGTCGAGGACGACCCGCACGTCCGGGAAGCCGTCGAGCGCGCGCTGCGATTCCAGGGATACGAAGTGCACACGGCCGTCGACGGCAACGACGCTCTGGTCCGGGTCGACGACCTTGCCCCCGACGCCATCGTGCTCGACGTGCTCATGCCGGGGACCGACGGGTTGGCCGTGTGCCGCATCCTGCGCGATCGCGGTAACCACACGCCGATATTGATGTTGACCGCCCGCCACGAGGTGTCGGATCGGGTCGCCGGTCTCGATGCGGGTGCCGACGACTACCTGGTCAAACCCTTCGCGCTCGACGAGTTGTTCGCCCGCGTGCGCGCGCTGCTCCGGCGCAGCAGCATCACCGACGGCGACTCCACCCTTGCCGTCGCCGACCTCACGCTCGACCCGACGCGGCGCCAGGCATGGCGCGGCGGCCGCGAGCTCGAGCTCACCAAGACGGAGTTCGATCTCCTCGAGCTCTTGATGTTCAACGCCGGCATCGTCGTCACGCGCGACTCGATCTACGAACGCATCTGGGGTTACGACTTCGAGACGTCGTCGAAGTCGCTCGACGTCTACATCGGCTATCTGCGCCGCAAGACCGAGATCGACGACGCGCCGCGGCTGATCCACACGATCCGGGGCATCGGGTACACGGTTCGGGCACCATGAGTCTGCGAGTACGGCTCCTGCTCGTCGTGGCGACGACGTTCGCGGTCGTGGTCGTCGGTTGCGTCTACGCCGCCCACGTCAGTACGCAACAAGAGTTGCGCTCCACGACCGACCAATTCCTTCTGCAACGTGCGCGCGACCCACGCATTGCCGGCTTCGGCGACCATGGTCGCAGTCCCGACAACCACGGGACCGGACTGAGCGGGAACGAGCAGCCCGGCTCCCAACCGCTCGCGAATCCGGACGCGCTCGTGCAACTGCTCGACGCGAACGGCACCGTCGTGCAATCGATCGCGAACCAGCCCACGATCCCTGTCGACGTCCACGACAAGACGCTCGCCGCGCAGGGCGGCGCGCCGCGGTTCCGCAACGTGACGATCAGCGGCAAGGAATACCGGGTGCTCACCACCGCACTCGTCGGCGGCGGCGCCGCGCAGATCGCGCGCAGCATCAGCGACACGAACAATGTGCTGTCGACGCTCGACCTTCGGCTGTTGCTCATCGCGCTGAGCGGGACCGCGGTCGCCGCGGCGCTCGCGTGGTTGATCGCCCGGCGCATCGTGCGACCGGTCGAGCAGCTCACCCTCGCGGCCGAACAGATCGCGAAGACTCAGGAGCTCGATCAGCACATCGAGATCGGGCGCCAGGACGAGCTCGGGCGGCTCGCGGCGAGCTTCAACACGATGCTCGCGGCGCTCGGCTCCTCGCGCGCGCAGCAACGGCGACTCGTGATGGACGCCAGCCACGAGCTGCGCACCCCGCTCACCGCGTTGCGCACGAACATCGAGCTGCTCCAGCGGGCGGGCGGGCTCGACGACGCCCAGCGGGGCGAACTGGTCGACGCGGCCCAGATCGAGCTCGAGGAGTTGGGCGATCTCGTCACCGAGTTGGTCGACCTCGCCACCGACGCGCGGGCGGAGGAGCCGGTGCAACGGGTCGACCTCGGCGACGTCGTCGAGCGCGTGGTCGAGCGCGAGCGTCGCCGCACCGGACGCACGATCACGTTGGAACGGCACGGGTCGGTCCCGGTCGACGTCCGCGTCTCCGCAATCGATCGAGCGGTGCACAACCTGCTCGACAACGCCTGCAAATTCAGTGAGTCCCCGACCGCGGTCGACGTCGACGTCCGGAGCGGGGTCGTCGAAGTGCGCGACCGGGGCGTCGGGATCGCGGTCGGCGAAAGGGACCTGGTGTTCGATCGCTTCTACCGCGCGGCCGCGGCCCGGTCGCAGCCGGGATCCGGACTCGGGCTCGCGATCGTGCACCAGATCGCGGCCATGCACGGCGGCACGATCGAGATGGTCGCGCGCGACGGCGGCGGCATGATCGCGCGGCTGACGCTGCCGACTTCAGGCTGACGCGCGGGCGCGCAGCTGCGGGAGCACTTCGTCGCCGAGGCGAACGATCTGCTCACGAGCGGCTTCGACCGACACGCCGGGCACATGGACGCGCAGGTTCAAGGCGTCGGCTCCGGCCGCGTGCTGCGCGTCGGCCAGACCGCGCGCCACTTCGGCGGCGTCGTCGGCAACAACCATCTCGTCGGCACCCCAATGCGTGGGAGCGGCCGCGGGCGCGTAGTCGCGGTACACGTCGATCTGGCGGTCGACGGCCGGGCGCGGTGGTTCGCCGAGCCACGCGCGCCGCACGAGTACGCACGAACCCGTTCCACCCGCGTCGTGATAGGCGGCGACGAGATCGCGCGCGCGAGCCGGCGTCACGAGCGAATCGAACAGGAGCCCCGCGCCGACACGCGCGGCCCGGCGCGCCGCGGTGAAGCTCGCGGCCGCGCTGAGGACGGGAACCGGGTGCTCCCGACAGCTCGCGAGCGCGGGATCGGCGCCGAGCGGCCCGGTTGCCGCTCCACGGAGCGCCGCGGTAACCAGCTCGAGTCCCGCCGCGTATCGGGGAGTGAGATCGTCCATCGAGGTGCCCATGATCTCGAAATCGACTGCGAGCGCGCCCGCGGCGACGCCGAGTCCGACGCGGCCCGGAAAGCGCGCGGCGAGCCAGGCCGTCTCCTCGGCCACCAGCGCGGGCGGGCGCAGCGGCAAGAGCAGCGGGCTCGGCGCCGCCCAGCCGCTTGGCATCGCGTCGAGCAGAAACCCCGCGAGCTGCAGCGGGTTCGGCAGGTAGCCGGCGAATCCACCGTGGTGCTCGCTCGTCATCACGCCGTCGAAACCGTGCTCGACCGCGAGCCGGGCTTGGGCGCAGAGCTCGTCGATGATCTGGGTGGGGCCGAGCCCGACGTTCGGATAGCTGCGAAACGACACCGACCCCGACGCGAACGGTGCGGACGGGCCTTCGGGCATCAGACGAGCGTACGCTGCGGCGCATGAGCGAATCCCGTGATGTTGTGAGCGTCGAGCGCGTCATCGCCGCGCCCGCCGAGAAGATCTTCGACCTCCTCGCCGACCCCGACCGTCATCACGACATCGACGGTTCCGGCAGCGTGCGTGATGCCAAGAAGAACCCGGAGCGCTTGGCGATGGGATCTGAGTTCGGCATGGCGATGCATCTCGGCGTGAACTATTCGACGACGAACGAGATCATCGAGTTCGACGACGGCAAGCGCATCGCGTGGCAGACGCGCCCGGCGGGAAGCATCCCGGGCCGGTTCTTCGGTGGGCGCATCTGGCGTTACGAGCTCGAGCCGGCCGACGGCGGCACGCTCGTGCGCGAGAGCTGGGACATCTCCCGGGAGAAGGGCCCGATCAAGGGCGTGCTCCGTACCGGGCGTTCCAAGGACCACACGCGCGGCGCGATGGAGAAGACGCTCGGCAACATCGCGCAGCTCGTCGAGTAGCCGCGCGCCA
>DASYJT010000247.1:0-2760 GCA_035996165.1 Acidimicrobiia bacterium | reverse complement strand
GTGGCACGCACCGACCTGCGGGCCTTCCCACGTGAAGCAATACGTGTAGGTCGGGCCGTGCGGCGTGTGGGCCTCGAGCGCGGCGCGACAGGGGACCTGCATCTCGTTGTCGCCGAAGAGCGCGCGCCAGATCTCGTTCGTGTCGTCGGTGCCGAGCGCGGCCGCGTAGCGGTCGACGATGGTGGCTGCCGCGGCCTCGTCGATACCGAGATAGCGCGCCGCGCGGCGCGCGAGTCGTTCGCGCTCCACTTGCGGCGCGTTGGGATCGACGAACAGCCGCATCTCGTCGGCGGTCGTGCCCATGAGGAGCGCCACACCCGCGGCTTCGCCCTGCCGGAATACCGCGGCCGGTGTCGACGAGATCAGGTCGTCGTCGATCATCGGATGGAACGGCATCATGCCTACCGTTCCGAGCAATGAGCTCATCGCGCTCGATTGCGCCTCGACGAGCGCGGCGATCGGTAGGTCGCGCAATTCGCTCGCTTCGCGGACGCCGGCATCTTTGACCAACGCCTCGAGCACGATCGCGGCGCGGGGCTCGTCCAGCGTCGCGAACGTCGCGCCGCTCTGCACGATCGCGCCCGCCAGCAGGCCGCGCGCCGCCGGCGACGCGAGCACGTGTAACAGCAAGCCTCCGCCGCCCGACTCACCGAACGCGACGACGCGCTCGGCATCTCCGCCGAACGACGCGATGTGCTCGCGGATCCATTCCAGCGCGCAGATCGCGTCGCGGACTCCGCAGTTCGCGACGCCGCCGATCGAGCGCGCGTCGAGGAAGCCGAGTGCACCGAGCCGGTAGTTCACCGAGACCACGACGACGTGTTGTTCTGCCGCGAGGAACGCCCCGTCGTACACCGGTTGCGATGACGCGCCGATGACGAATGATCCTCCGTGGAACCACACCAGTACCGGGAGCGCGGCGTCGTTCGCGTCCGCGGGCGACCAGATGTTGAGTGTGAGGCAGGTGTGTTCGTCGGTGTCGCGTACCTTCATCCCGGGAACGATCTCGCCGAGCGGTCCGTCGAGCGCCTGCGGTGCCGCCGGACCGAACTGCGACCCGTCGGGCTGCGTTGCGTCGAACGCGAGCCGGTGCGGCGCGGCGAAGCGCGCCGCGGTCGCGTAGGGGATGCCGAGTGAGGTCCGCACGCGGCCAGACTACGAATCCCGAGACTACGAATCCCAGACGACGAACACTGTGAGAGCACGCCTCCCGTCGGCTACCATTTCCCCAACGTGACCGCGAACAGGTGGAGCGTTTCGTGCCCGGCGCAGTGATCGTCGGTACGCAGTGGGGCGACGAGGGTAAGGGTCGGGTCACCGACTACCTCGCCAAGGAGTCGTCGATGTGTGTCCGCTATCAAGGCGGGCACAACGCGGGCCACACGCTCGTCGTCGACGGCGAGGTCTTCAAGCTCCAACTCGTGCCGAGTGGGATCCTGTATCCGTGGGTGACCGCCGTCATCGGCAATGGGGTCGTGGTCGATCCGGCGGTGCTCATCGACGAGGTCGACATGCTCGCGGCGAAGGGCGTGGATACCCGCCTGCTGCGCCTGTCGGGCAACGCGCACCTGATCATGCCGTACCACCAAGAGCTCGACCGCATGACCGAGCGGTACCTCGGCAAGAACAAGCTCGGCACGACCAAGCGCGGCATCGGCCCCGCGTACGCCGACAAGGCGTTGCGCGTCGGCATCCGCGTGCAGGACTTGCTCGACCCCAAGATCTTCCGCGAGAAGCTCGACCTCGCCCTGCGCGAGAAGAACGGCGTGTTGGCCAAGGTCTACAACCGGCTGCCGATCGACGCCAAGGAGCTGGCCGAGCGCTACCTCGCGATGGTGCCCCGTCTTGCCCCGATGATCGACGACACCGTCCACCTCGTGCACGAAGCGCTCGACGCGCAGCAGTGGGTGTTGTTCGAAGGCGCGCAGGCGACCTTCCTCGACCTCGACCACGGGACGTATCCGTTCGTCACGTCGAGCAACCCGATCGCGGGCGGGGTCTGCACCGGCGCCGGGGTCGGACCGCTGGCGATCCAGCGCGTCGTCGGTCTCGTGAAGGCGTACCAGACGCGTGTCGGAAGCGGACCGTTCCCCACCGAGTTGTTCGAGGGCGACGCGGTCGGCGACATGCTCGTCGAGCGGGGCGGGGAGTTCGGCACGAACACCGGTCGCCGCCGCCGCACCGGTTGGCTCGACCTCGTCATGCTGAAGCACGCGGTACGGCTGAACACCTGCACCGAGCTCGCGCTCACAAAACTCGACATCCTGTCGCCGCTCGAGGAGCTGAAAGTCTGCGTCGCGTACGAAGGCGACGACGGGACGCGCTACGACCACGTCCCGTATCACCAGTCGGTGCTGCACAAGGTCAAGCCGGTGTACGAGACGCTTCCGGGGTGGGGCACGGAGATCGAGTCGGTCGGTCGGCTCGAGGAGTTGCCGGCAAACGCGCGGGCCTACGTGAAGTTCGTCGAGGACTTCGTCCGCACGCACGTGAGCATCGTTGGTGTCGGTCCCGCGCGCGATCAGACGATCGTGCTTCCCCGCGCCGCGTGAGCGCGTGAGCACCCGCGTCCTCGTCGTCGGCGGTGGCGGGCGTGAGCACGCGCTCGCATGGGGTCTGTCGAGGTCGCCGAACCTCGACGAGGTCGTGTGCGCGCCCGGCAATCCCGGGATGGCCGCGATCGGCGAATGCGTGCCCATCGCGGCGACGGATCCCGCTGCGGTCGCCGACCTCGCGGCCAAGCTGGACGCCGATCTCGTG
>DASYJT010000246.1:0-4760 GCA_035996165.1 Acidimicrobiia bacterium | reverse complement strand
CTTGTCGCGCACCGACCGCACGAACGCGCGCGCGGCAGGGTAGAGGTACACGAAGAAGTCGCGCCGGTGAATGCCCTCGGCGTCGAAGTGCCGGTCGAGCATCGCCTTGACGTCGAGGCGCTCGGGCTCCTGATCGGGACGTTGGATCAAGAAGCCGTCCTCGCGCGCCCCTACGAGGAAGTCGGTCGTGACCTCGACCGCGCCCCGTTCGAAGAACACCTCGAGCCTGCGTTCCTCGCGACCGCGGACGCCGTTGAAGATCGAGATCAACGTGCCGATGACGCCCGACGCATGCTCGATCGTGCAGACCGCGGTGTCTTCGACGTCGTACCCGAAGACGTTGCGCGTGCGCGCGTAAACGCGTTCGGCCGGCCCGAACAGCCACGTGAGGATGTCGGCGCTGTGGATCGAGTGCTCGATCAACGCGCCGCCGCCCGCGTGCGCGCGTTGCGAGCGCCAGGAACTGTGACCGGGCACCACGTCGCCCGTCGGCCAGTACTGGTCGTCGCGCAGCGTGTAGCCCATCGGCGCGCCCAGCTCGTTGGTGGTGACGAGCCGGACGAGCTCGTTGATCAGCGGGTGGAACCGTGAGTGGAAACCCACCTGCGCGGTGAGGCCGGAAGCGCCGACGAGCGCGCACATCTCTTGCACGATGTCGAAACGGGTCGCGAGCGGCTTCTCACACAACAAGGGTTTCCCGGCGTCGACGACCGCCTTGACGAGATCGCGGTGAGTCGTGGTCGGCGTCACGATCACGACCGCCTCGACATCGGGGTCGTCGATGACGGCCTGCGCGTCGGCCGCGACCTTTTCGAACGGGCAGATGGCCCGGGCCTGCTCCACGGCGTCCGCGGAGAAGTCGGTCACCGCGACGGGCCGGACCTCACCGTCTTCGGTCAGCAGCCGCAACGCGTACGCGTGGCCCTGCCCGATCATCCCGGCACCGATCAGTCCCACACCTACTGTCACGGGGGGATGGTGACGCGGTGGACGCGGGTGGATCAAACGAGGGTTTTGACTCGATCGTCAGGGGTGGGCTCGAGGTCGAGCACGGCGTCCGGGCGTTCGCTCCAATGCGCCGCGGCGCGCACGACGCCGACCGTGAAGTACACGGCGGTCGGGCCGATGATCAGGCCGCCCAAGACGTCGGCGGGGTAATGCATCTGCTTGGCGATCACGGCCCACCCGATGACGAGGGGGAGCGCTACGAGGAATGGCCGCAACCGTGAACGGCGATCGAGGATCAGCCAGGCGAACGTCGCCCAGGCGGCGGCGGCGGTGACGTGGGCGGACGGGAACATCGGCCCGCCCAGGTTTACGACGTGGTGCTGAAGGCCGACGGAGTGCAGACGGACACGGCCGACGAGCGGCTTGAACACCATTTCGGCAGAGACCACCGCGACGAGGCAGCCGGTGAGGCCGGAGACCGCGAGCGACGTGCGGCCGCGCGCCGCGGCCGCGAACACGAGCGCGAGGGTGATCAACGTGAACGGGATCGCGTCGAACATCGCGATCCAGAAGTCGTGCAACGGCAGCGGCGCCCGCTTGGCGACGGTGATGATCGGCTGTTCCCAAGCGGTCGGGCCGTGCGTGTGCCACACCGTGAGCGCCAGCAGCGCGAACGCCATGCCCGCGAGCAGCACGACGGCCCACTGGAGGCGTCGCGTCGGGGTGGAACTGGCGGGGGGCACACCTGATTATCGCCAACCGCCCGGCCCACTCCAGCAACTCACAGGAACAATTGGTCCAAGTCTGGCCCGAGTCGGGTGACGGCCCCAACGGTGGAGTGGGCGGGGGCCGTCACCAGCGACCGGATTGCACTTAGCCTGATTCTGCGCCAACCAGGTTGTGGGCAAGAAGTGGACAAGCTTGTGACTTGTCGGTGGATAACCCGTCCGGTTATCCGCAGTCGGTCGTGACCTGGAGCGATGCACGTCGGTCGACACCGCGCCGGGGCTCGTGTCACGCGACGGTGACGCGGCCCGTCGTAACTTTTGGCCTCTCGGGATCTCCGCTCGGCCCCCCGGCCCGGACGTCCCCAAGGCGATGCCTCTCGCCCCCGCCGGGGGCATCGCCGCGCCCGCACGCCGCTAACCCCCCATTTACCCCCAACAGTTGTCAGGAAAATCGTTCCCCAGTAACGATTTTCCTGCCAACTGTTGGAGGGTTTTGGGGGGTGTTGGGGTTGGGGGAATCCTTCTCAGGATGTTCTGACCTGGATCTCAGTGGGCTTTCAGGACGGCGCGGGACACTCTTCGCAAGGCCCTGGATCTCGACCGGCGTCCCGACCTCCCCCCGCCCCGACCCGGTCGGGATCGGGCCTTTCTTCGCCACTTCGCCACCCCGTCGAACGGGGTCTTTCTGACCACCCCTTGACGTTTTGTGGTCGCGAATGCCACGCTTAGTGCTCGGGACGGCGTTGGGGGGCAGGGATGCGTTGGCTCATGGCTTGGTGCGTGCCAGATCGTGCGTTGCGGGTGAGCATCGCCAAGAGCCCATCTCGCGACGAGCGGATGGCAGTGTCGCCGTCTGCGTGAGTCGCGCCCGGGTTCGAGTGGACGGGGGGAACCTCGGGCCGCTCCCCACGCCCCCCGAAAGGCCGGGCCGGCGACCGCGCCGACCGATGGCCTAGAGGTCGGCGAACGTCGCCATCTCGGACAGCACCGCGGCCGCGCACTGCACGAGTGGGATCGCGAGACATCCGCCGGTGCCCTCGCCGAGTCGTAGGTCGAGATCGACGAGCGGAACGAGTCCGAGGTACGAGAGCGCCGCGCTCGCGCCGGGCTCGACGGAGCGGTGACCCGCGATGCAGCGGTCGCGCACGCCGGGGACGATCGCGTCAGCCACCAAGAGCGCCGCGCAGGTGATCACGCCGTCGACGACGACCGGGACACCGGCCGCGGCGCCGCCGACGATGAAACCGGCGAGCGCGGCGATCTCGAGCCCGCCGATCTCGGCGAGCACCGAGACCGGATCGAGCCAGCGGCGGGCGCGCGCGGTCGCGTGCGCGACGACCTCTTGTTTGTGAACGAGCATCGCGTCGTCGATGCCCGTTCCGCGTCCGGTTACCGCCGCGGGCTCGTCGCCCGTGAAGCACGCGATGAGCGCGGCCGCAGCCGTGGTGTTGCCGATGCCCATCTCGCCGGTGACGAGGAGGTCGTGACCGGCGGCAACGAGCTCGGCCGCGACGCGGGCGCCGACGTCGAGCGCGTCGCACGCGTCGGCGGTCGTCATCGCCGGGCCCCGGGAGAGATCGTCGGTCCCGGGCCGCACCTTGTAGTGGCGGACGCCGGCGAGATGTGAGATGTCGGACGCCACGCCGGCGTCGACGACGTGCACCGACGCGCCGGTGTGGCGGGCGAGCACGTTGATCGCCGCACCGCCCGCGGCGAAGTTCGCGACCATCTGCGCGGTCACCTCCTGGGGCCACGGGGTGACGCCCGCCGCGACCACTCCGTGATCGCCCGCGAAGACGGCCACGGCCGGGCGGGCCGGAATCGGTGGCGGGCACTTGCCGCTGACGGCCGCGAGCTGTGCCCCCAGGGCTTCGAGCCGACCGAGCGAGCCACTGGGCTTGGTGAGCTGTTCGTGGCGGGCGATGGCGTCCGCGCGCGCGGACTCGTCGACGGATGTGATCCGCCGGGCCGCTGCACCAAAAGCGCCGGATCGCAACCGAGACGCACGTTCGATGGCATCGCGGAGCCCGGCGTCGGTCGCGGCGAAGGCCACGCCGGCGGCTGCGGCCGCGTCACGATCCACGGCGCGGTCACCGATGAGCAACGCCCTCGACGCGTCGACACCGAGTCGGCGGAGGGCCTCGTGCACACTTGCCGGATCGGGTTTCGCGGCGCCGACGTCGGTCGACGTGACGACGACCTCGAGCAACGAGTCGAGCCCGACGGGCCCGAGCAGCGCGCGCACGGCCTGCTCGTCCATGACGGCGGTATCGGTGACGGCCCCGAGCCGGTGTTGCGATTGGAGGGCGCGGAGTGCGTCCACAACACCGGGCAGCGGTTGGGCCACGAGTCGGTCGACCGGCGTGCCGGGCGCGGCCTCGGACACGAGCGTGCCCCCGACGTCGAAAAGGATGGCGTCGATCTCGGGGATCATGTTCGGTGTTCCTTCGTAGGTCGGGATCGGGAGAGCGACGCCACACCGAGCGCGGAGACGAGCGCGAGCTCGACGTGCGAGGCGAGCGTGATGGCGCGGTCGATGTCGGCCCCGGTGGGGCGCGGACCGAGCCCGAGGACGGGCCGGTCCTCGACCCGGTCGCCGTAGCGGAGCTTGCCACCCAGCTCGACGCCCAGTGCGGCGGCGAACGCGGCCTCCGCGACACCCGCGTTGGGGGAGGGGTGGGCGCGGGCCTGCGTCGTGATCGCACGGGCGACGGGCCGGATCCGGCCGGGTCTCACCGTTGCGACGAGCAGCGCGGTGAGGCGGGCCGGCCCGTAGTTGGCGACGTCGTCGAGGCGAGCCGCCGACCACCCGAAGCGCAGGTAGCGCGGCGACTTGTGGCCGACCATCGCGTCCATCGTGTTGATAGCGCGGTAGGCGCCCGCACCGGGTGCGCCGCCGACGACTCCCCAGAACGCGGGCGCGACCACCGCGTCGACGGTGTTCTCGGCGAGCGACTCGATCACCGCGGCCGCGATGCCGGAGTGATCGAGCTCCGAAGGGTCGCGGCCGACGAGCGTGGGCAGGAGTGCGCGGGCGCGGGCGAGATCGTCGACGCGGAGCGCGTCGCGCACGCGCGCCGCCGC
>DASYJT010000245.1:0-2381 GCA_035996165.1 Acidimicrobiia bacterium | reverse complement strand
CCAAGCATTGATCCTCCTCATCCGAACCTCTTTCGTGTCCGACCGCTTCGCGCGGCGAGCCTCGGGTTGGCTCGGACCGAATGATCACGCGCAAGGCATTGGCCGACGTGATCTCTCAGCCACTGTCGATGGCGCAGGTTGCGATGCATCCACCAGCGCTTGTCACTTCGCTCTCGACGAGGCGCATCGCTCGCAGCGCACCGTGGCAACAGGGAGATGATCCGGAGGCAGCCTGTACGGTTCGACCGCCAAAGCCGGGCGGCCGGAGATTCGGGGTGAAGTAGAACGATGGGCGGAAGCGCAACCGCGACGTATCTCATTACGGGCGCGGCCAGTGGCATTGGGGCTGCGACGGCCGAGCTACTTGCCGGACGCGGCGATCGCGTCGTGATCGCCGATATCAACGCGAGAGCAGCCGAAGAGCTCGCGAGCAGGCTCGGACCGGACACTCTCGCGCTCGAGCTCGACGTCACGTCGCAGAGCGGTTGGGAGGCGGCATTGGACGAGACCGTGGCGCGATTCGACACCTTGGACGTTCTCGTCAACAACGCGGGGATCGTCGAGACCGGGTTCGCACGAGATGTCTCCGTCGAGCGCCACCAAAGGACGATCTCCACCAACTTCATGGGCCCGCTGACTGGCACACTCGCTGCGCTCCGGCGATTCCGCGCGCAAGGCCATGGCCACATCGTCACCATCTGCAGCATGAGCGCGTTTCTTCCGTTCCCCGGTCTCGCCAGCTACGCGGCGTCGAAGCACGCGTTGCGCTCGTTCCATCACGCGGTCGCCATCGAAGAACGTCACAGCGCGATCGACTTCACCATCGTCCATCCCACCGCGACGGAGACCCCGATGCTGGAGCAGGAAGCCCTGGACGAATCGAGCGCGTTCGCGTTCGTTGCCACGTCGGTGAGTGCGGCGTTCGTCGCCGAGACCATCGTGACGGCGATCGACGCCAAGTCCGGCGAGGTGTTCATGCCGCCCGACGGTGCCGACGACATCATCGAGCTCGGCGTTCATCCCGACAAACTCCTCGCCGTCTTTGACCGTGCCGAAGAGTTCGGTCGGAAGACGCAGCGTCAACGTCGCCCATCCTGAGGCCGCCGGGCTCGTGTGACACGAGCCTCTACGCGAGTCCCGAGCTGCTCTGCGCCTTCCGCAGACAACCCCCAGAAACTCTTAAGGAATCCTCAGTGGCGCTTCAGCGCTGTGGAGTTCTCTAAGAACATGACTACGAACACACCCCACGAAATGCACGAAGAGACGATCGCAACGCACACCCGATTCCGGAAGGCGCGGATGGGCGTTCTCGCCGGCAGCTTGATCGCGGTCGTCGCGCTCGCGGCCTGCGGCGGCTCGTCGTCACCGTCGTCGAGTTCGACTCCCTCGACCACTCCGTCGACGGCCCAATCGACCACGCCGTCGACCACGACCGGCGGCGGCGGCGGATCCGGTGGCGGGCGCGCATCCAACGCTCGGTCGGCACCGTCCGCGGGGGGAGCATCCGGCTCGGTCGACAGCGTGTCCGCGTCGGGCTTCGCGATGACGACGGCCGCGGGTCAGAAGGTGACCGTCAACGAGGCGGCGTCGACGACCTACCAGAAGGACGCGACCTCGATTTCGGCGAGCGCGATCACAACCGGTGAAAGCGTCCTCGTTCTCGGGACGACGAACGGAACGACGATCAGCGCCACACAAGTCATCGTGCAACCGGCCGGTACCGGCGGAACTGCTGCTTCCGCCTCGGCCGGGGTGGTCCCCTTCCAGAGCGGTGCACCGAGCACGTCGAAGCAGGTCGGTCAGATCCCGGCGAACTACGCCCAAGGGTCGGGAACGATCGTCAGCGGAACGACCGCGAACAAGGCGACCGAAGCTGCGCTGGCCGCGTACCCGGGCGGCGTCGTCGACCGAGTCGTGCAGCTGAGCAATGGTGAGTACGAGGTGCACAACATCGGCGTCAACTGGCCGCACCACGTCTTCGTCAACTCGGCTTTCAAGGTCGTCGGTGCCTTCTGACGATGCCGATTCCTGCGTTCGCATCGCGTCGCTTCGCAGCGCAGGTGCCCACGGTTCCCCGGTCTCGCAGCTACGCGAAAGGTCTGACAGACCCTGCCCTGAAGTAGCGTGGCGGCCGTGACGGTACGCGTCTTCCTGCTCGACGATCACGAGATCGTCCGGCGCGGCGTGCGCGAACTCCTCGAGGCCCATGACGACATCGAAATCGTGGGTGAGGCCGGAACCGCCGACGAAGGGATGACCCGGATCCCCGCACTGAAGCCCGATGTTGCCGTGGTCGATATGCGACTGCCCGATGGCAACGGCGTTGAGGTCTGTCGCGAGGTTCGCTCGCGCGACGAGTCGATCCGGTGCTTGATTCTTAC
>DASYJT010000244.1:0-4022 GCA_035996165.1 Acidimicrobiia bacterium | reverse complement strand
CACTGGAAGGCGCGCGGGCTCGACCTCTCGCCGATCCTCGCGCCGCCGGTCAACAAGTACCAGCAGACGATGTACTGCTCGAAGGCGCAGGACCACGGTCTCGAGCACGCGCTCGATCGGCAACTGATCGCCGACGCGCGTGAGGTGTTGGAGACCGGCGAGGGTCACCTCAACCGGTCGTACGCGATCCGGAACACGAACCGCACGGTGGGCACGATGCTCGGCTCGGAGCTCACGCGCAGGTGGGGCGGCGACGGGCTGCCCCCGGGAACGATCGACCTCACCTTCCGGGGCTCGGCGGGGCAGAGCTTCGGCGCCTTCGTGCCGCGAGGCATGACGCTGCGCCTCGAGGGCGATGCCAACGACTACTTCGGCAAGGGCCTGTCGGGCGGCACGTTGGTGCTGCATCCCGACCGCACCGCGAAGTTCGTGGCGGAAGAGAACATCATCGCCGGCAACGTCATCCTCTACGGCGCGACCGCGGGCGACGTCTTCATCCGCGGTGTGGTCGGCGAGCGGTTCTGCGTGCGCAACTCGGGCGCGACCGCGGTGGTCGAGGGCGTCGGCGACCACGGCTGCGAGTACATGACCGGCGGGAACGCGGTGATCCTCGGGCCCACGGGGCGCAACTTCGCGGCCGGCATGAGTGGCGGGTTCGCCTACGTGCTCGATCCGGATCGGTCGTTGTTCCTCCGCGTCAACCGCGACATGGTCGACCTCGAAGTGCTCGACGACGGCGACGACGCGAACTGGTTGCGGGAAGTCATCTCCGAACATCTCGAAAAGACCCGCTCGACCGTCGCCGAACACCTGCTCGCCAACTGGTGGCAGAACGTCAGACAGTTCACGAAGATCTTCCCGAAGGACTACAAACGCGTGAAGGAAGCCGAACGCGACGCAATCGAACGCGGCGTCGACGTCGACGAAGCGATCATGGCGGCTGCTCGTGGGTGAGACGTCCGGGTTCATGAAGCACGATCGGGAGTTGCCGAAGCGGCGGCCGATCCCGGTGCGGGTTGTCGACTGGCAAGAGGTCTACGAGGACTTTCCGGCCGACAAGGTGCGCAGCCAGGGTGCGCGCTGCATGGATTGCGGTATCCCGTTCTGTCACACCGGCTGTCCCCTCGGGAACCTCATCCCCGAGTGGAACGACCTCGTGTACCGCGACCGTTGGGAGTCGGCGGCCGATCGACTGCACGCCACCAACAACTTCCCCGAGTTCACCGGCCGCCTGTGCCCGGCGCCGTGCGAAGCGGCGTGCGTGCTCGGGATCAACGAGCCGCCGGTCACGATCAAACAGATCGAGGTCGAGATCTCCGACCGGGCGTGGGAGGACGGCTACGTCCAGCCGGTCGTCATCGAGAAGAAGACGGGCAAGCGCGCCGCCGTCGTCGGGAGCGGGCCGGCCGGATTGGCCGCGGCCCAACAGCTGACCCGCGCGGGACACGACGTCACGGTGTTCGAGCGCGCCGACCGCATCGGCGGGCTGCTGCGCTACGGCATCCCCGAGTTCAAGATGGAGAAGCGTCACCTCGACCGTCGCGTCGCGCAGATGGAGGCGGAGGGCACGCAGTTCCAGACGAACGCGAACGTCGGTGAGAACGTGCCGGTGGGCGACCTGGCGCGATTCGACGCCGTCGTTCTTGCCGGCGGCGCCACCGCGTGGCGCGATCTTCCGGTGCCGGGCCGTGAATTCGTCGGCGTGTACCAGGCAATGGAGTATCTGCCGTGGGGCAACCGCGTGCAGCAGGGCGACATCGACGAGGCGCCGATCTCCGCGAACGGAAAGCGGGTCGTGATCATCGGCGGCGGCGACACCGGGGCCGACTGTCTCGGCACCGCGATCCGCCAGGGCGCGGCCACCGTGCACCAGTTCGAGATCCTTCCTCGCCCGCCCGACGAGCGCGTCGACTCGATGCCGTGGCCGACGTACCCGATGCTCTACCGCGTCACCTCCGCGCACGAGGAGGGCGGCGAGCGGGTGTACGCCGTGAACACCGAGTGCTTCCTCGGCGACGACGACGGCAACCTCCGCGCATTGCGCGCCCACGAGGTCGAGCAGAAGGTCGTCGACGGCCGGATGACCTTCGAGCGCGTCGACGGCACCGACTTCGAGTTGGAGTGCGAGCTCGTGCTCCTCGCCATGGGCTTCGTCGGTCCGCAGCGGCCGGGCCTGCTCGAGCAACTCGGCGTCGACCTGAACGAGCGCGGCAATGTGGCGCGCGACGCGCGCTTCCGCACCAACCTCGACAACGTGTACGTCTGCGGCGACATGGGCCGCGGTCAGAGCCTCATCGTCTGGGCCATCGCCGAGGGCCGCTCGTGCGCGGCCGCGGTCGATGAGTTCCTGATGGGCGAGACCCTGCTGCCGGCGCCCATCACGCCGGACATGGCCCCAATGCGCTGAGCACCCGTCTCGGGTCGTCCGCCCCGGGGGGAGCGCGGCGGACGACCCGAGCAGTGCATCACCAGATTGACGGGCGCGCGTTTCGGGCGCGCGCCATCTGTGCGACGGGAATGTGAACCGTGGCGCGTGGTGTCAGTGGTGTTCAACCACGCGGGGTGAGCCCCGCGCGCGTCGCGTGCCATAGGAGCTCTTCGGCGAGCTCGTCGACCGCCGCTTGCGCCAACTCCGCGGTCATCGCCACCGGCAGCGAGGTCGGTTCGAGGGTCAAGCGCACCTCGTCGGGCCGGATCGCTTCGAGGGTGAGGCTCGCGGCCGTCACGGCCATGCCGGTGGCATTCCAGATCCGGGCGCCCGTGGTCCAGCCGCCACCGTCGGATGCGAAGGAGACGTCGAACTCCGCGGAACCCAGCTCGCCGAGCGTCCAGCGCAGTACGGACGCGGGCGAGTCGCGGCGGAGCCGCAACAGGACTTCACTCAAGAGCGCGCCGTCGATCGGCAGAACTCGCTCCACGCTGATGTCGCCGGGATCCATCCCGTTTCCTCCCCGAACCCAACCTCCGTGGGCAATGCATCGGCCTCCGCGCCGCCCGACTGAACCCCGTACGATCCGGCAATGTTCGAATGGCCCGAAGAGCTCCAGATGGTGCGCGATGCCGTGCGCCAGTTCGTCGACAACGAGATCCGCCCGCACCGCGAGGAGCTCGAGCACGGCGACCTCCCGCCCTACGACCTCTTGCGCAAGCTGTACAAAACCTTCGGAATGGACCAGATGGCCGCCGACGGTTTCGACAAGCGGATCGCCGCCGAGGAGGCGGGCGATCCCGCGCCGAAAGGAGCTGGGGGCGGCGGCGGCGGCGGGTACACCCTCTTGCCGATCATCGAGCTCTGCAAGTGCTCGCCGGGGATGGTCACCGCGATGGGGGTGTCGGTCGGGCTCACGGCGACCGCGATCAACTCGAAGGGCACGATCGCGCAACGCAAGCGTTGGGCTCGCGATCTGTTGACGATGGACAAGATCGGCGCGTGGGCGATCACGGAGCCCAACTCCGGCTCCGACGCATTCGGGCAGATGGCGTCGACCGCGCGCCGCGGCGGCGACGAGTACGTGCTCAACGGATCGAAGACGTTCATCACGAACGGTCCGTACGCCGACACGATCGTGTTCATCTGCAAGCTCGACGAGGGCAACCCGCCCGAAGAGCGCACCGTGCTGCAGTTCGTGCTCGACAAGGGCATGCCCGGGCTCGAGCAGTCGAAGCCGCTGCGGAAGATGGGTCTGCACTCGTCACCGACCGGGATGCTCTTCCTCGACGACGTGCGCGTCGGGCTCGACCGCCTGCTGGGTGAGAGCGAAGAGGCGTTCCGCGGTCGCGGTGGCCGGGAGGCCAGCAAGGCAACCTTCGTCATCGAGCGCTCGGGCGTGGCGGCGATGGCGCTCGGCATCATCGAGCGGTGCCTCGAGAAGTGCGTCGAGTACTCGAAGGAGCGCCAGCAGTTCGGCCGGCCCATCGGCGACTACCAGCTCATCCAGCTGAAGCTCGCCAAGATGGAGGTCGCCCGCCTCAACGTCGAGAATCTCGTGTTCCGCGTCCTGGAGTCGTCGCAGGCGGGCAAG
>DASYJT010000243.1:0-6905 GCA_035996165.1 Acidimicrobiia bacterium | reverse complement strand
TATAGGTCCAGACCGTGCGATGCGCACGCCCGATCTCTTTGCCGATCACACGAACCGGTAGTTCTTGCGCGGCAAGCTCCGCGATCCGCCACTTCTCCAACTCCGACAACCGTTCCGACACGACGCACCTCCCGATCGATCGAACCCGATCGAAGGTGCCGATGCGTTGACCCCCTGAGACCGCCGCAGTTCTGGCGCGAGGACCGCGGTCACGGAGCAGCTGTCGACGTTGGCGGCGATGTCGAGCCGCCCTCCTTCAGGCACGCGTAGGACCCTTCGCCCTCAACCGGGAGTTCAATACGAAGCTGCATGGCGGCGAGTTCCCGGAGTACCGCCTGGTGCTCGGCGTTAAGCGTCCCGACATCCGGCGAATTCGACGAAAGCGCGGCGTCGAGCTGGTCGTTGAGACGCGCTTCTTCTGCGATTAGAGACTTCTTCTCGTGCATCAGCATGTCGAGCGCCTGCTGTCGGGCGAGGCGGTCGGTCGTCTTCGCGAGCTGTGTGCATCGTTCGGCGTCCGACAAGGTCGGGGTTGTTACCCTCGCAGTTGTCCCCGCCACTTGAGTCGTCGCGCGGTTCGAGCCACCGCACGCGGATACGGCAACCCCGACGATCAAGCAAACCGCGCGCAAACGCCCGACGCTCCACATTCGATGGACACCCACGCACGCATAATGCCCGCCCTGGGACGCTCATGCGAGGACGGAGGACGGGAACCGACTTGGTCTTCACGACGCCACGGGCGATGGCGACAACGACCCGCGAAGGATCGCCGTCCATTATCCGCCGCGCGCGAGACGACCCGATAGCGGATGTATTCAGACCGCGCGTCGTCCGTCGGAAGAGATCGGGTAGAGAAACGCACCCGGTACTCCGTGTTTCACACCGAACGCGAAACGACCTGCGGGACGTATCCGCAGGTCGTGCGTGGTGTCGGAGGGGGGACTTGAACCCCCATGCCCTTTCGGGCACTAGGCCCTCAACCTAGCGCGTCTGCCAATTCCGCCACTCCGACGTGGTGCCCCGGAGGGCGGATGAGATTGTAGCGACTACCCCACTACGGGAGTCGTTCCGAGCGCTACGGGCGCGTCGCCGGCGAAGTGGCAAGCGGCCGGATGCGCCGCCGTTCGAATCTCCAGCACCGGCTCCTCGGCCGCACAGATCTCCTGCGCCTTCCAGCACCGAGTGCGGAACCGACAGCCCGAAGGCGGATGCACGGGACTCGGTACGTCGCCCTCCAAGAGGATTCGCGTCCGAGCCCGCTCCCGCCGCGGATCGGGAATTGGCACCGCGGAAAGCAACGCCTGTGTGTACGGGTGCTGCGGCCGTTCGTACACCTCGTCGGCCTGGCCGATCTCGACGATCTTGCCTAGGTACATCACCGCGACGTCGTCGCAGATGTGGCGCACCACCGACAGATCGTGCGCGATGAACAGATACGCCAATCCGAGCTCGTCCTGCAGATCCTCGAGCAGGTTCACGACACCCGCCTGAATGGAAACGTCGAGCGCCGAAACCGGTTCGTCCAGAACTAACAGCTCCGGATCCACCGACAGCGAACGTGCGATACCGATGCGCTGGCGCTGTCCACCCGAGAACTCGTGCGGGAACCGGTTCACGTGCTCGGGGTTGAGCCCGACCGTCTTCATCAAGCCTTTGACCTTCGCGAGCTCGTTGCCGCGGTTCAACCGGTGGATCCGCATCGGCTCGCCGATGATCGAACCCACCGTCATGCGCGGATTCAACGACGCGTACGGATCTTGGAACACGATCTGGATCTTGCGGCGCAAGGTGCGCAGATCGGCGTGACTCATCTCGAACACGTCGTCACCGCGGAAGCGCACCGAGCCCGAGGTCGCCTGCAGCAACCTCATGATCAAGCGCCCGGTCGTGCTCTTCCCGCAGCCCGACTCCCCTACCAGCCCGAGCGTCTTGCCCGGCAACACCGAAAAGCTCACGCCGGACACGGCCTTGACCGTGCCGATCGTGCGCCCGAAGAACCCGGCACGGATCGGGAACTCCTTCACGAGATCCGTGACCTCGAGAATGGGTCCGACTGGGTCACTCGTCGGGTTGCTCATTGGTGTGTCGGCCGTTCGTCGAGCGTCTCCGCGAAATGGCACACCGAGAAATGGCCGGGACCGACGGTGATCGTCGGCGGTCGTTCCGAATCGCACCGCCCGTTGAGCTCTGCGTACGGACATCTCGGATGGAACGGGCACCCCGGCGGGACGAAGATCAGCGACGGCGGCTGCCCCTCGATGCGGTGCAACCGTTCGTTCACCACCCGCCGATCGACACGCGGCAACGAGGCAAGCAATCCCTTTGTGTACGGGTGCTTCGACTCGTAGAAGATCTCGTCGACGGTCCCGATCTCGGCGCGGCGACCCGCGTACATCACGATGATCCGATCGGCCACGCCCGCGACCACACCGAGGTCGTGCGTGATGAGCATGATCGCCGACCTCGTCCGGTCCTGGATGCGCTCCAAGACCTCGAGCACCTGGGCCTGAATGGTGACGTCGAGCGCGGTCGTGGGCTCGTCGGCGATCAACACGTCGGGCTCGTTCGCGATCGACATCGCGATCATCGCCCGTTGCCGCATACCGCCCGAGAACTCGTGCGGATACTGCTTGACCCGTTGCCGCGGTTGCGAGATCCCGACCAGATCGAACAGCTCCACCACCCGATCCTCGAGCTGCGGCTTCGAGAGGTCGTGATGCACCTTGATGGCTTCCGCCACCTGGTCGCCGACCTTGAGCACGGGATTCAAGGCCGCAAGCGCGTCCTGGAAGATCATCGCGATCCGGTCGCCGCGCAACGCGCGGAGTTCGCTCTCCTTGGCGCCGAGGATGCTCTCCCCCCGGAACCGGATCTCGCCGCTCACCCTCGCGCTCTTCGGCAGCAGTCCGAGGATCGCGAGCGAAGTGACACTCTTTCCCGAGCCCGACTCGCCTACGACGCCGAGTGTCTCGTTGGGAAACACGTCGAAGCTCAGGTCGTCGACCGCGTGCACGACACCGTCGTCGGTCGGAAAGTCGACCGTGAGCCCGCGCACCGACAACAACGGAGTCGCTTCATCCACTAGGCCTGTCCGCGCGGATTCGGTCGAGTCGATGGTCTCGAGCTCGCCAGGATCTATCTCAGCCACTGCGGTCAGTGCTCGGATCGTGGGTCGAAGGCGTCACGCAATCCGTCTCCGAGGAAGTTGACCGCCAGGACCGTGAGGATCAGCATCAAGCCCGGGAAGAGCACGAGATAGAAGGTGCTCGTACTCGTCACCGCGCTCTCGGCCTGGTTCAACAGGATTCCCCATGACGTGTCGGGTGGCTGCAAACCGAGACCGAGGTAGGTCAGCGTCGACTCCGCGATCACCGCGGCCGCGATCGCCAATGTCGCGTTCACCATGATCGGACCGATGCAGTTCGGCAGGATATGGCGCACGATGATCCGTCGGCTCGACGCGCCCGCGGCTCGCGCGGCTTCGATGAACTCCTTCTCCTTGACCGACAACACCTGACCGCGTACGACGCGCGCGATGTACATCCACCCGAGCCCGGCCAACACGATGATGAATGCGTTGTCGGTGCGACCGAGCCGTTGGATCGCCACCCCGAGGATCGCGAGCTCGGGAACGATGAGGAACAGGTCGGTGAAGCGACTCAGGCCCTGATCGATCCAGCCTCCGTAGTAGCCGGCCAGCGCGCCCACGAAGACGCCGACCATGGTCGAGATGAAGGCGACCGCGAGGCCGATCTTCAACGAGATCTGCCCGCCGTACATGACCTGCGTGAGCATGTCCTGGCCGAGCGGATTGGTGCCGAACCAGTGCTTGGCGCTCGGACCGCCGGGCGTGATGAGCAGGTTGGTCTGGTTCTTCGGATACGGCGCCAGCCACCCGGCCCCGAAGCACGCCACGATCAACACCAACAAGATCAAGATGGCAACGACCGCGAGCTTGTGCCGAAGGAATCGCCTCCGGAACAGCTGCCAATTCGAACGCGCGACCGGCTCGGCGCCCGGAACGAGCGCGAGCTCGGCGTCGGCGATCGTGGGCGCGGAAGTGGGAGGCGTCGGCGGTTGCGCGGGCGGAGAGATGGTCACCGGACCCTGATCCTCGGATCGAGCACGCCGTAGAGCATGTCGGCGATCAGATTGAACACGATCACGAAGACCGCGACGACAAGGAACCACGCGAGCAGCACCGGCACGTCGCCGAACTGGAGCGCTTCCAGGAACAGGCGACCCATCCCCGAGATCGAGAAGATCTGCTCGGTGATCACCAGGCCACCGATCAGGAACGCGGAGTCGAGCGCGACGACGGTCACGAGCGGGATCAGCGCGTTGCGGAACGCGTGCCGGAAGATCACCGTGCGTTGCGGCACGCCCTTGGCCCGGGCAGTGCGCACGTAGTCGGCGTTCAGGACGTCGAGCATCGACGCCCGTTGGAACCGGCTCCACACCGCGACGCTCTGCACCGTCAGCGTGAGCACCGGTAACGCGAGATGCCGGAGGTAGTCGAGGTTCAAGCCCGACTGCCCTTGCGAATGCAATCCGACCGAGAAGAAGATCGGCTCACTCAAGTGGAACTGTGTGACGGGCAGGGTCACGAGCAACGCGATCGCCAAGAGGCCGAAGAGAAACGTCGGCATCGCGATACCGACGTACGAGATGCCCGTGAACGCATAGTCGCCGATCGAGTACTGCTTCACCGCGGAGTACACGCCGACACCGATGGCGAGCGCGAGCGCGAATACCGAGCCCCAGAACATCAGCTGGAGGCTCGGCCACATCGCTCGGGTCAGCATCTTCCACACGTGGTCGTTCGTGCGATCGCTGACACCGAGATTGCCGTGCAGGAAGCGGTTGAACCACGTCCACCATTGGGTGAAGACGGGCCGGTCGAGACCGAGCTCCTTGCGCTTTTGCGCAACGATCCGCGCGCCGTCCTTCGATGCCCGGTACTTCGCGGTGGGGTCGTAGGTGGTGCGGACTCCCCAAAAGACGAGGAACGACGCGACGACCAACACCGGTACCGAGTACACGATTCGGCGCAGGATGTAGATCAGCACTTCGGCGTCCCCATCGTCGGACGACTCACCGACGAACAATCAGGAGATTCGCAACGGAGGGGGCCGATCGATGTCGATCGGTCCCCCCGTCACGCACGTTTTCAACGACGGGGACTTAGCCCGTCACTCCCCACTGCTCGAGGTTCCACCATGGTCCCTCGATCGAGTTGTCGCCTACCGGGCCGACGATCTTCTTGTTCCAGATCACGATGTCCGGTAGCGGGTCGAGCGGCAGTGTCACCTGGTTGTCGGCCATGATCTTGTCCGCGGCCTTGGCGGCTGCCATCCGAGCCGGCTCGTCCAGGCTCTGGTCCACGATGCGCAACTGCTTGTCGAGTTCGGGGATGCTCACCCGATACCAGTTGTTGCCCGAGTTGCCGTTGGCTGCCGTCGGGATGTTCTCCGAGCAGAAGATGTTGCATTCGCCCGGCGTCGGCGACGTCAGCTGGTTCGTGAACAACGACAGCTGGTAGTTGCCGTCCGGAAGGGTCTTGCCGAAGAGATCGCCCGACTTTTGGTTGGCGATCTTCATGTCGAACCCGGCCGTCCGCAACTGCTGCTGCATGACCGTCTCGGTCAGCTCACGCCGTTTGTTTGTCGTCGTGCTGTTGATGGTGAACGAAGCCTTCTGGCCTCCCTTGGCCCAAATACCGTCCGAGCCCTTGGCCCACCCGGCGCCCGTCATGATGCTGGTGACCTTGGTCAGGTCGAGCTTGTAGTTCGCCCACGCGTTCGGGTCGCTGTAGTCGGCCACGACGAACGGGTTCAAGGAATTGACGGCCGTCTTCACGCCAAGCTTTCCGAACAGACGGTTGACGATGGCGTCACGGTCGATCGCGTAGGCGATCGCCTGACGGAACTCCTTCGTGTCGAACGGAGCCTTCTGGTTGTTGATCCACAGCGCCTCGGCCGATGCAGTTTGCGCGTTGAAGACCGAGTTGGCGCCGGGCAGACCCTGACCGATCGCGTCCACCACGTCGAGTTGCGGCTGCGGGTAGATCATCGAGACCTGACCCGACTTGAACGCCTGGAACTCCGAAGCCGTGTCGGCGAGGAACTTGAACGTCACCTCGTCGAGCTTGGGCTTGGTGCCCCAGTAGTTGGCGTTGGGTGTCAGGACGATCGAGTCACCCTTGTTCCACTTCGCCAACCACGGACCACCGGACCACGTGTAACCGTCCTTCATGAGGGTGTCGCGGTCTTTGCCCTTCAAGATGTGCGACGGCATGATGCCGACCGAACCCGAATAGAGCGACTGCCAGCTGGCGAAGGTCTTGCCTGCCTTGTACTTGACGACGGCCGTCTTGGCGTCGGGGCATGTCACCGTGGCGATGTCGACGTAACCCGTCCGGTCGTAGATGTCCTTGCTGTGCTGCTGCTGATCTGTCGTGTAGACGAAGTCGTCACACGTGATCGGCACCTTGTCCGACCACACCGCGGCCGGGTTGATCTGGTAGGTGATCGTCTCCACCGGCTTGCTCTCGAACTTCGGAGCGCCCGCGAGCACGGGGCCCGCCTCGTTCTTCAGATTGGGACCGACGCCCTTGGCGACGAACGCCAACGGGACCGTGGTGACCTCACCCATCCACAGACCCCAGCTCGAGCCGGCGCAGGTGCCGAGCCAGTCGAAGCAATCAGGCTCCTGCTCGGCGCCGATGGTGAGCTTGCCGCCGGTCGGGACTTTCGCGGCGGTCTTGGCGCTCGAACCACACGCCGCGAGCACCATTGCCAAAACGGCAGTGAGCGCGACGGTGCGCACGAGAACTTTGCGCGGTTGCTTCACGAGACCTCCCCGGTCAACGTTCGTTTCCAGTTTCCGCTCACCCAACGGCC
>DASYJT010000242.1:0-13253 GCA_035996165.1 Acidimicrobiia bacterium | reverse complement strand
GATCGTCCAAAAGAAGGGGTAGACGCCGAGCTGGCGATTCTGTACGTCGGGGGTGGCGTTCGGATCGTCGCGACGGGGCGGGGCGTACACGGCGACGTCGGCGAACGCGCCCGGCATCAGACCGAGGTCGCGGTACTTCTGTGACTGCTCGGGCGAGAGCTTGACGTTCTCGTGGTCGAGGAACAGGAGGTCTTCGCCATTCACGTTGAAGACGAGCGCCTTCGAGTTCGTGGCGTCGGTGCCGAGCACACCCGAGTGGAACAAGCCATAGAGCAAGAAGGTGGCGTACGTGGTTTTCGTGGCCACGCCGGAGATGCCGGAGATGTTCACGTGCGCGCCGCGTGTGCCGTCGAGGAAGTCGAGATTGAGGTACATCGGGAGACCGTCGCGACCGAGCCCGATCGGCAGGCGTGACTTCATGCCGTCGAAGAAGAGGGCGACGTCGCGCTCTCGCCCGGTCGCCCGCCGTACTTCGGAACCGGGCAGCGGCGGGACGAACACTTCGGGATCGAATCGTGTCGTCAGTACCTCGGCGGCTTCGATCGTCTGCGCCGGCAACACGCCGTCGGAGATGAGGAAGACGTCGGAGTCGAAGCGGGCGCCCTCTTGGCGGGCTCTCACCTGGGTGACGACACCGGAAAGCGTGATGGGCCCTTCGCGCCCGGGAACCGTGCGTTCGCAGACCACCACATCGTCGAGTTGGAGGTATTCCTCGGGCCCGACCGCGACCCAAAACGACAGGGGCGTCGCGTCCTCCGTACCGAGCACTCGGCCGACGGAACCCGGGGTGTCGGAAAGGCGCTCGGGCATGTACGGACCGTACCGTCGGGGTGAGACAAAATCGTGGCTTCCGATCGCCCGGGCGCGAGGGCCGCGAGGCGGAGGTCGCAGCCGGATGCACGTGTGTTGGACACGGCGACAGGCGTGTCCTAGGATTTAGAACACGTTCTAAAAACGCTCCCGGTTCGCGAAAGCGGAGGATCTGCACGACATGGAATTCGGACTGTTCCAGGGCGGTTTCGTCCACAAGGACCTCGCCGCAAAGAACCCGAACGCCGAGCACGACCGGCTCATGAGCGAGGTCAACCTCTGCGAGGTCGGCGACAAGCACAACTGGAAGTACGCCTGGTTCACCGAGCACCACTTCCTGCAGGAGTACTCGCACATCTCCGCGAGCGAGACGCTCATGGCCTGGGTGCTCGCGCGCACCCAGAACATCCACGTGGCGTCGGGAATCATCAACATCACGCCGCCGGTGAACCACCCGGCCCGCGTCGCCGAGCGCGTCGCGATGATGGACCTCGTGTCGAACGGTCGCTTCGAGTTCGGGACGGGCCGGGGATCGTCGACCACCGAGATGGGCGGGTTCGGCATCACCGACCCCGAGATCACCCGTGAGATGTACGACGAGTCGATCCGCGAGATCGTGCGCATGTGGCGCGACGAGCCCTACGCGTACGACGGCAAGTTCTTCTCGATGCCCGAGCGCCACGTGCTGCCGAAGCCGTACGTGAAACCGCACCCGCCGTTGTGGGTCGCCGCCGGCAACCCGGAGACCTTCGAGCGCGCAGCCAAGATGGGCATCGGCGTGATCTGCTTCACCGGCGGGACGCCCGAGAAGATGGCGCCCCTCGTCGAGACGTACAAGAAGCACATCAAAGACGCCGAGCCGGTCGGCGAGTACATCAACGACAACATCGCGATCACGACGAGCTTCATGTGCCTCGAGGATCGCGACGAAGCGCGCAACTACATGGCGAACTCGGGCAATGGCCGCCAGCAGACGCTGGTGTTCCACTACCTCGACACGTTCCCGAAGCCGCCGTTCGTGCCCGAGTGGCCCACGGAGATCCCCGACCCGACGCTCTCCGCGATCGAGAAGGGCTTCCAGAGCGGCGCCGCGATCGTGGGCACGCCCGACGACTGCGCCGAGGGCATCCAGAAGTGGGTCGACATCGGCGTCGACCAGCTGATCATGGGCCCGTCGGGGAGCACCTACTCCGACGAGTTGCTCGAGCGCACGGTGACGCTCTTCGGTGACGAGGTCATCCCGCGTTTCGACAAGGACCCCGAGCACTCCACGTCGAAGTACCGGGCCGCGGCCGCCAGTCGCAAGTGACGCACTGATGGCGCTTCCCACGGACGGGAACGAGCCTTCGGAACATCCCGATCTCGCCGGAGTCGCGGGGGAGATGCGCGCCGCCTGGCGCGCCGAGCAGGAAGACGCGGCGGCCGACGCGGCCGCGCAGTGGCGTCATGGCCGCGGCCTGAGCGACTGGCTGCGCGACCGCATGCATGCGGGCGACCGGGTCGCGGTGACCGTCGCGGCGCAACTCTTCGCCGGGTTGGTCGACGAGGTCGGCGACGATCTGGTTGCGGTGCGGGGTTCGTTCGGGCGCGTCGAGATCCATGTGACCCCGGGCATCCCGATCTCGATCGCCCTGGCCGAGCACGCGACACACGGTGGGGCACGCAGCGCGTCGGCACGCCTTTTTCGCGACGCGCTGGTGGCGCGCGACGCGCAGGCCGACGTACGGGTCGGCACGCTGCACGCACCGGACGGCCTCGACGGCACTCTGCTCGTCGGTCGTGACTTCGTCACCGTGGTCGATCGGCGCGGTACCGAGACGGTCGTGCCCATCTCTCAGATCGCGTGGGTCAGCGTCTCGCGTCCCTGACGCCGCGATTGCGGGTACATGTCGCTTCATTTCGACGGAATAGCGGCCGAAATTCTCGTCGTGGGTTTCTTCCTCGAGATCTTTGGCTGGATCGCAGAGGGGGTCGTGACCAAGCTGCGCTTCGACGAATCGTCACCTTGGACGTACCTCTTCGCCGCCCAGATCTTCGTCATCTTGTTCTTTGTCCTGGCGGTCGGTTGGAAGATCTTCGCCTGGCCCTTTTAGTGCGCGTGCGCTGTTCGGTGCCGTTACTTCACGGTGAAGGGTGTGTGCATCCCGAGTTGGTAGTGGTTCGGGAGATTGCACACGCCGACGTAACTCCCCGCTTCCAGCGTTGCGGTGACCAAGCGGGTCTCGCCCGGCGCCAATGCACTGCCCGTGTCGACACTGTCGACGATCTGCGTCGATTCTTCGTCGACCTCCTTGTTCTTGCGAAGGGGCAGACGTGCGTTCGCGTTCTTCGTCCGGAACGCGACGAGCTCGTGCGGAATCTTGCCGTGGTTCGTCACCACGAACACGTCGTTGCCGGCCGGCACGGTTCCGGCCGGCATCCCGACGCGGTAGTCGTCCAGCGTCACATGGACGACGTGGTAACCGGCCGGGAGACCGAGGCCGCCGGCGGGCCTTACCGCGAGACCGACGATCAACACACCCGCGCATACGAGCATCGCGACGGAGACGCCGAGGAACGTCGGCAAGAGACCGCTCGATGCCGATTGAGTCTTTGCGTTCACGATGCGCTCCTCAGTGTGGGTTGCGCTCGCGGTAACGCGACGCAGACTCCGACCATCGTCCTCTTGTCGGCAAATGTCGGCGCGGGCGGCAAAACGCCTGCCTTGGCCGCCGAAATATCAGCGGGGAGCGTCGAACCCGTAGCGGAGCGCGCGTGAAAGCAGATGGGGGACCGTGACTCAGGCCGCGGTCAGCTTCTCGCTGATCTCCCAAAGGCGCACCGCGGCTTCGTCGTCGAGCGCGGGCTTGGCCGGCTTCACGGCCTGGCCCTTGATGAAGTACTGACCGGTGATGCCGTCGACGTCGGGTGAGGTCGAGAGGTAGATCGACGTGAGCGCGCCCTTCTCCTGCGAGATCGCAAAGGGGCGCAGCAACGGCATCACGTTGCCCAGGAAGCCGAGGTCGCCTTCCCGGGCGAAGTTGCTCGCAACGAACCCGGGGTGCAGAGCATTGGCCGTGAGCACGGCGGGATCGTTGCGACGCGCGAGCTCGCGCGTGAACAACAGGTTCATGAGCTTGGTGGCGGAGTACACGCCGAAGCCCTTGTAACGACGCTGCTCCCAGTCGAGGTCGTCGAAGTTCAAGCCGTGCCGCGCCTGCGTGTGCGCGTACGACGAGACGTTGACGATGCGCGCCGGCGCGCTGCGGACAAGTTGGCCGTAGAGCAGGTTCGTCAGCAGGAAGTGACCGAGGTGATTGATCTGAAACTGTGACTCGTGGCCGTCGACCGTCTGCACACGCTTGCGCAAGACGAGACCGGCGTTGTTGAGGAGAATGTCGAGGCGGTCGTGCTTGTCGGAGAATGCGGCCGCGAACGCGCGCACCGACTCGAAGGACGCAAGGTCGATCGGGATGGTCTCGACGCGTCCGCGCGCGTCGGCCCGGGTCTCGATCTCGGCGACGGCCGCGGCGGCCTTGGTGGGATTGCGGGCCGCGATCACCACATGCGCACCCTCGCGTGCGATGCCGATCGCGGCTTCCTTGCCGATGCCGCTGTTGCCACCGGTGACGATCGCGACCTTGCCCGCGAGATCGGTCACGACTGCGCTTTCTCCGCCGCGCTCGGCGAACGGTCTTCACCCGGTTGATCGCGGACCCACGCGATCAGCTCGTCGCGCAGGAACCGGATCTCGCGCCCCCCGGGAAAGCGGTGGGCGGGGATGCGGTGTTCCCGCACCATCCGGCGCAGGTACTCGACGTGCACGTGCAGCATCTCGGCCGCCAGCGCGGTCGTGAGGATCTCGGGATAGCGGCTCGCAGCCGCCGAAGCACCGGGGGAATCGCCGTCGGGGATCGACATGGGCGGGACGCTACTCGTCATCTGGCACAACTTCGAGCTATCTGCCACACCGAGGCCCGACTCGCCGTGTGCCGAATCGCCCTCTTCGTCAAGGTCGGTGACGTGGGCACCGATATCTCCTCCGGGCAAGAACTGGAGACTCGCCATGCCTGCGGTAGCTCTCATCGTCTGTTGCTTCATTGCGCGCGGCGGCTACACGAGCGCAGTCCAGTGCAAGCGGAAGTACGGCCGGGCGGGTTGGGGCGCCGAGCCGCTGTTCTGGGGCATCTTCTGTTTCCTGCTCGGGTTGATCGGTCTGCTCATCCAGCACTTCGCCGAGAAGAGCGTGAAGAAGCACTACCGACCCGTGTCCTCGTCGCCGCCCGCGTACGTGCAGTCGCAGCGTTACGCGCCGCGGCCCGTGGAGTCGGCTTCCGCCGGCCAGTGGGGTCCGCCGCCCGCGCAGTGGGCGCCGCCGCCGTCTCCCGGTCCGGTCGGCCCGCCCCGCCCGAACGTCGGCGGCAGCGACTTCCTCCCGCACCGTTGAGCGACGCGCACGTCAACCCTGCTTCAACGGCAAGACGAGGTGGAGGGGATCCGTCGGTGACGGAACGAACTCGGCGTGGTGCAGGTAGAACGCGCGTGCGTCGTCGCTGATCGCGTGGACGAGCAGCGCCCGTATGCCGACTCTCTCGGAGACGCGTGTTGCTCGCCGGATCGCGTCGAGGAGCATTTCTCGGCCGAGTGACTTGCCCTGTGCCCTCGAGTCGACCGCAAGTCGCGCAAGAAGAAGGCAGGAAAGTTCGCTCGGAACGCGCCCTTTGATGAGTTCCTCCGGCGCCGCGGCTTTCTCGACGGCGACGGTCGCGAGCGCGTAGTACGCGACGACGACTCGCCGTCGGGCCGCGACGAAGACCCGCGCAGTTCCCGAGACGTGGTTCGTCCACGAGTGGTCGCGCAGCCAGACGTCGAGCTCGTCCGTCCCGCACGAGAACTGGGAAACGTCGTGCAACTTGGCGAGGGCGACCAGTGCGCCGAGGGACGTGGCGTTCACGTTTTGCGGGTCGGCTTTTCGACGGCAGTCGGTTCGACAGGGGCGTCGAGCAGCGTCTCGAACGCCTCCCATTGTTCGTCGGTCAAGACGAATCGTCTCCGATCCGCGAGCACCCGCTCGGCCTGAGTGGTTGCGCTCGCGAGCACGAAATCGGTCACGCTCCGGTCGGTCGCAGACGCGGCGCGCCGAATGAGTTGCTGCTGCTCGACCGACATACGGATATTCAGTCGGGCGTCGCGCTGACCGCGCTCCGCGGCCTGAGCACTGCGATTTCCGCCGGGCATCGTCGAGGCCTCTCCGTCGTCGAGCGGCCGAGCGTATCCGGGTGGTACTGACAACGTACGTACACAGGTCGGCTGAGGAATAGTTGCTCGGTACACACACCTTCACGACACAGGCCGATCTAGTGCAACTTCAAGCTAACTGGCGCATCTATATCTCACCGGACGCGCTGTCGGAACCATGGGGGAAACCGGACGAGTCTCTGCTTCCATGCCCCCTCAGCCATGGAGGCTGAACGTGGGGAACGGGGTACGGGTGGTGGGGACCGCGCAGGGCACGGTGGTAGGTCGTACGCGGCGTGAGCTCCGCTCCCGAGTCTCGACCGGTCATGTCGTCATGGTGTTGGCGGGCGCGCTCGGCGTCCTCCTCACGATGACGGTTCTGCACTCAGCCGACGACACCCGTCCCGTCCTGGTCGCGGCGCATGTTCTTTCGCCGGGAACAGTGATCGACGACGCGAGCGTGCATGTCGCTCGCGTGCACGTCGACGCTTCGGTGCTCGCGACGCTCTTCGGCGACGAACAACTCGGAGCGTTACGCGGACGGGTCGTCACCGCGACGGTGCAACGCGGAGAGTTGGTCGCACGTAGCGCCGTGAGCGCGCTCGACGCGCACGCGTCGTCGCGGGTGATGAGCTTTGCGATCCCGCGCTCTCGTGCGGTGAGCGGCAAACTGTCAACGGGTGATCGCGTCGATGTGCTCGGCGTCGATCACGACTCGGGACGGGCCGGTTACGTCTTGACCGATGCCGAGGTGGTCGGCGTCGAAGGTCGTAGTGGCGGCGCGTTGTCGGGTGCTTCCGACGACGTGACGATCACGCTCGTCATCGATCCGACGACGGCGCCCGCGCTCGCTTCCGCAGTCGACGCGGGCACAGTCACCCTCGTGCGCGCGACCGGTGCGCCCGCGATGCACGGTCAAACTCCGTTCGAGGCCAAGAGCAAGAGCGGTAAGTGAGAGAGCCCGAGGTCGCGCTCGCCTTCACGGCCGACGTGTGGGTCGAGGAGCTGCACCGTCATCTCACCGATCACGGCGGCGCCCGAGTGCGCACGCTGCTCGTCGAGCCCGACGGCGCGCTCGAGGAATCGTACGACGTGCTCGTCGCGGGCCATCGCTGGCCGGCACTGACCCGCGCACTCGTTGCAGAAGTACATGCGCACGGGCGTGCGGTCGTCGGCGTGCACGATCGCGAGGAGACGGCCAGCCGCGAGCACCTGATCTCGCTCGGAGTCGACGCACTCGTCGAAGCTGACGCCGGGCCGGATGCGTTCGTCCGCGCGATCACGAGCGTTGCCGGCCGTCGCGACGAGCGTTCCCAGGCTGGGCCGATCGTGACCACCAGTCGTCTGGGTCGGCTCGTGACAATCGGAGGTCCGCCCGGCGTCGGCCGGACCGAGGTCGCCATCGAGCTCGCACTCGCCCTCGGCCGGCGCACGAATGTTGTGCTCGTCGACGCCGACGACGTCGCACCGGCGATTGCGCCGCGCTTGCACCTGCCCATCGAGCCCAATCTCCGGACCGCGATCGACGCGGTGGAGCACGGTCGGGGCGAGCTCGAACGATGCGTCGTCGCCGAGGCCACTTCGCAGCTCCGCGTGGTCACCGGTCTGCCGAACGCGAGCTCGTGGTCGCAGGTACGTCCGGGTGAGGTCGTCCGAGTGGTCGACCGGCTCGCGGACGAGGCCGATCTCGTCGTGGTCGACGGCGCGGGAACGCTGGACGAAGTCGGCACCGGTACGAGCCGCGGGCGGTACGCAACCGCGCGAGCGATCGTCGCCGAATCCGATGTCGTCGTCGCGGTATGCGACGCGTCTCCCGTCGGCATCGCCCGTCTCCTCGGTTGGCTCGTCGAAGCGCTGGTGCTCGCGCCGACCGCGTCCGTTCTCGTCGTCGTCAATCGGGCGCCGCGCTCTCGATTCCGGCGCGGCGAGCTCTACGAGGAGATCACGACGAGCCTCCCGGCGGTCAGCGTCGCCTTCGTGCCGAGCGACCGCGGGGTCGCCGACGCCGCGTGGAGCGGGGAGGCCGTGGGACGGGGCGCGTATACGCGCGCCGTAGCCACCGTCGCGCAGCAGATTCTCCGACTACCGCGCACTTCGCCCGCGGTCGAGGCCGATTCGGCGTATCTGACGTCATGACGGTTCGCACCGACGCGTACGACATCATTCGGCGCGATGCGCTGACCGGGATCGAGCGCCGGCGATTGCAGCCGGCGGCGCAGGTCGGGGAAGTCCGCCTCGAGATCGAGCGTGCGATTGACGAGTATCAAAGACGCGCACGGCTCGGCGACGAGGTACCGCTTGGTGACCCTCCCGAGATGGCTCAACGGGTCTTGCGTTCGATCACCGAGTTGGGTCCGCTGAGCGAGTTGCTGGCTCGGCGCGACGTCGAGGAGGTCTTCGTCGAAGGCGCCCGCGTCACGTACCTCGACATCGAAGGTCGATTGCGCGGGCTGAACGAACCGACGACCGAAGCCGAGAATCGGCAGATCATCGACCGACTGCTCGCGGCGACCGAACGTCAGCTCAACGCCAAGCATCCGCTCGTGCAGGCGCGCGTGCTCGACGGCACCGCCCGCTTGACGGCCGCGATCGAGCCGGTTGCCGACCGGCTCTCCGCGACGGTCCGCCGTTACACGGTGCGAGACATCAGCCTCGACGCGCTGGTCGCCCGTGATGCGTTGACGGTGCAAGCGGCCGATTTCTTGTGGGCGACGATGCAGCTTCGCAGTCGGATCGCAGTCTCGGGGGAACCCGGCGCCGGAAAGACGACCATGGCGGCGGCGCTGTTGTCGGCGGTGCCGACGGCCCATTGTGTCCGGAGTTGCGAGGAGATCCGCGAGCTCGCGGTGCCGGTGCTGCACGGGGGTTACTACGAGATCCGCCCTGCCGGTCTCGACGGTACCGGCGAGATCAGCCTGCGGGACTTGGTGAAGTTCGTGCTCGCGATGAGGCCCGACCGCATCGTCGTCGGCGAGGTGCGCGGCGCGGAGGCGTTCGAGCTGACGCGCGCGATCAACGCCGGGTGCGGATTCTTGTGCACGTTGCATGCCAATAGTGCGCACGATGCCGTCAACGCCTTGGTGAACGCCGCGTTGATGGCGGGTGAGAACGTGACCGAGCACATCGTGCGCCGGATCTTCGTGGAGGCGCTCGACCTGGTTGTGCATCTCGATCGCGACGACTCGGCTCGGGTCGACGGACACGTACGTCGCCAGGTCACCGAGATCGTCGCGGTCGTGCCGAGCCTGGCCGAGGGTGAGACGTACGAGCCGATCTTCGTTCGCGACGGTCTCGGTCGACCGCTCGAGTGGACCGGCGCGCTTCCACCGTCGCTCGAGCAGCGGGTCGATCGCGTGCTGCCGCAGGGAATGAGCCTGCGCCAGTTGCTCGAGCGGGGCCGGGTGTCGCGATGACGGTGCTCGCCGGTTGCCTGGTTGGTGCGTTTTGCGCACTGCTCGCCGGTGCCCTGATGGGCACACTGCCGAATCCGCGGTTGCCTACGCACGGGTTCGCATCGCGTCGTGGAGGCAATCGTCTGTGGCTCCAGCAAGCGGGTGCCGGCCTCACGCCGGCGCGCTTCTGGGGTGGTTCCGTCGCCGCGGGATTCCTTGCGCTCCTCGTGTTGGTCGCGCTCACGGGATCGGTCTTCGTCGCGCTCGTTCCGTCGGTAGCTGTCTCACTGTTTCCCCGCGCCTACTTCGCCCGCCGGCGCCGGTTGCGGATGCAGGAAGTGCAAGCCGCGTGGCCCGACGGCCTGCGGGATGTCGTTGCCTCGATCGCGGCTGGTCGCTCGCTGACGCAAGCCGTAAATTCTCTTGCCGCGACCGGCCCGCCCGCGCTGCGCGACGCGTTCGTCCGCTTTCCCGAGCTCGCGCGCGTCCTCGGTACCGGTCCTGCTCTGGAGCTGGTCAGGGAGGAGCTCGCCGACCCCACGACCGACCGCGTCCTCGAGGTGTTGCTCCTCGCCCACGAGCGGGGTGGGCCGATCGTCCGCAGCGTCCTCGAAGACCTGGTCGATGCGACGACGCGCGATCTCAAGTTGCTCGATGCGCTCGAGACCGAGGGCCTCGAGATGCGGATCAACGCGCGGGCGGTCGTCGTGCTGCCGTGGTTCGTCCTGGTCGCGTTGACCGCGCGGCCGGGTCCGTTTCGGGACTTCTACCGGTCGAGCGGTGGGTTCGTGACCCTCGTACTCGCGGCCTGCCTGACCGCGGTCGGCATGCTCTTCTTGAGCCGACTTGGGCACGACGAGGACGAGCAGCGGATTTTCGGCTCTTCGGCGGCGCCGAAGTGAACGTCGTCGCGCTCCTCGCCGCGGGCGCGGTCGGTGTCGGGACGGCGGGCGTCGCCGGCTTGTGGCGGCCCCCGACGCGGCGACTGGCCGGGCGGGTCCGTCCGTATGCGGCAGTGGCGCGGTCCGCGCTCGGACACCATCCCGAAGTGGTGCTCGTCGGTGACACGCGCCGCTCGACCGAGGCGGTGCTGCCGCGATTGTTCGGACCTGCGTTGCGGGCGACCGCGGCACGGCTGAGCGGGGCGATCGAGTCGCGCGGCGACGACCACCTGGCCCGCATGTTGCGCCAGGCCGCGATGCACGGCATCACTCCGGAGCGCTATCGCGTGCGCCAGCTCACGCACGCGGCCGGGTTCGCCGCGGGAGCTGCAGTTGTCGCGGCCGTGACGTTGAAGACGCCGCTCATCGTCCTCGCGGCGGGTATCGCAGGATTCGTCTACGGAGCCAGTCGAACCCGCACGGGGTTGGAGCGCGTCATCGCCACGCGCGCCGCGCGGATCCGCCTCGAGCTCTACACCGTCAATCACCTCCTCGCGATGCAGGTGCGCACCGGCTCGGGCGCGATGCAGGCCGTCCAGCGCGTGGTGCAACGCGGTCGAGGCGTCGTCGTCGAGGAGCTGAACGACGTCCTCACGTGGACGCGCAGCGGCATGAGTGAAGCCGACGCGTTTCGGCACGCTGCCGAACTGACACCCGAGCCCAGCGCCGCCCGCACGTATCAGTTGCTCGCCGCGGGAGTTGAGCGGGGTGTGGATCTCGGCGGTGGCCTGCTCGCCTTGAGCAGCGATATCCGCGACTCGCGACGTGAGCAGATGCACAAGGACGCGGTGCGGCGCCGCGCTGCGATGCTCGTGCCGACGATCGCCATTCTCGCCCCGATCATGCTGCTGTTCATCGCGGCGCCGCTGCCCTCGATCGTTCTCGGACACCACTGACAAGAGGAGAGTTGTGCGAATTCGCAATCGTGACGAATCAGGAATGACGACGGCCGAGCTGCTCGGGAATGCCGCGCTGGGTGTGCTCGCGCTCGTCGTGATCTGGGGGCTACTGCAGACGCTCGGCGTCGACATCGTGAAGTCGTTGCGCGACGCCTTGATTCACTGATCGTGCGGCGCCGCGCGGAATGCGGTTTCACGACGATTCAATATGTGGTCGCGACGGCATTCTCGTTGCTGTTGTTCGTGCTGGTTGCGAACCTCCTCGTGGATCTCTACGAGCGGGGGGCAGTGCGCGACGCGCTCGACGAAGGTGTCCGAGCCGGCGTGCCGGTTGCGGCCACCGCCGATGACTGTCTCGCCCGGGCGCATGACGTCGTGCAATCGATCGCGAGCGGTAGCTCGCTTCGGGTCGAACAACTTTCCTGCGTTCGCGACGGCAACCGCGTGGTCGCGACCGCGCACGTCTCGTTGCGCTCGTGGTTCCCGATGGTCCTGCCCGACTGGCGCCTGTCCTTGCGTGCGTCGGCGCACCGGGAGCAATGAAGTGAGCCTGCGCGCCGGTACAGCGAGGTCGGAGCGCGGGTTCGTCGCGATCGAATGGGTCGCGGCAGTGGCGGTGTTGCTGCTTCCGATCGTCGTGCTCGTCGCGACGATGCCGAGCTGGGCGGAACGACGGCACGCGGCCACGGTCGCCGCTCGGGAGGCGGCGCGTGATCTCGTCGAGAATTGGCCGAATGGCAATCCGGTCGCGGCGGTGCTCGTCGCCCAGGATGTTGCCGCCGACCATGGCGTCGACGCTTCCGACATCCATGTGCGGGTGCGGTCGGTCGGCGCCGCGCGGGGCGATCAGGTCGCGGTCGAGGTCGAGGTCAGGATGCCCGCGATCGGGGTCGCGGGGATGTCGGTCGGTTCGTGGCACTACACCGCGCGGGTCACGCGTCGCGTCGACGACTTCCGGAGCCGATGATGCGGAATCCAATGATGCGGAATTCCAGTGAGGCCGAGCGCGGCACGATCACGTTGTGGGTTCTCGGCCTCTCGATCTCGCTGATGTTCTTGGGCGGGTTGAGCCTCGACTTGTGGCGGGCGGTGGCTGATCGACGCGAGTTGTCGTCGATGGCCGACTCCGCCGCAACGGCCGCGGCCAACGGGGTCGACATCGAGGCGTTGCGGGCCGGGATCTTGCGCCTCGATCCGGTCCGGGCCCGGGTGATCGCGCTGGCCTCCCTCGAGCAGGATCCGCATCGGAGCGCGCTCGACGCGGTCGAGGTCGAGGTCGTCGGCAACCGGGTGACCGTCTCGCTGCGAGATCACGTCGGCTTCTCGCTGCTCGGCATCTTCATGGGCGGCGAGCGCTTCGACGTGCGGGTCCACGCGTCGGCGGCGCCCGAGGAGCGGCCCTAGCTCGGAGCGCCGTGGAGGGGCAGGCTGACGCAGATGTCAGGTACGCTCGGCTCCGAAATCCGAGCCCACGCACGCCTGGGAGCACCAATGCCTGACGCAGTCATCGTCGCCGCGGCCCGCACGCCGATCGGCACCGCCCGCAAGGGAACGCTCCTCGACGTGAGCGCCTTCGACCTCGCCAAGTACGCGGTGAGCGAGGCGCTCAAGCGCTCCGGCATCCCGTCGACCGACGTCGACGACCTCGCGCTCGGCGAGTCGCTGCAGGGTGGGGGAGACATCGCCCGCTACGTCGCCGTCGATCTCGGGCTCTGCGAGATCCCGGGTGTCGCGCTCAACCGCCACTGCGCGTCGGGCATGGCATCGGTGCAGGGCGCCGCCGCCAGCATCATGGCCGGCATGGACCGCGTCGTGATCGCGGGTGGTTCCGAGTCGATCTCCACCTCGCCGCAGACGATGAAGCGCACGCCGGGCACCGACGACTGGGCGCAGTGGATGTCGCCGTCGCACCCCGCCACCGACGACGCGCCGGCCTTCGACATGTCGATCACGGTCGGCTACAACACCGCGAAAGCGGTCGGGATCACCCGGGC
>DASYJT010000241.1:0-4300 GCA_035996165.1 Acidimicrobiia bacterium | reverse complement strand
TCGCGTCGCTTACTTGGCAGGCTTGTAGCGGAAGAGCACCCACCACGCGCCGATCAACGACGCGGCGGCGAGGATGATTGCGACGTAGCCACGCTTCGTGTGTGCGTGCGTCGGCAGGGCCTTGCCCTTCTTGCTGAGGCGGGCGGCCACATGCCCAGGCCACCAGCTCGGAAGGTCGGATGCGTGCACCGCGATGTACACGATGCCGACGACCAACAAGATGACGCCGATGGCGGACAGGACGAAGAACAGCGGGACGATCCATTTCTTGGCTAGCACGGGTCGGGATCATACGGGAGCGCCGAGCTCCGTGCGATGTATGCGCGACTCTTGCCATCGCAACGAACTTGCCGGGCGTCTCAGTCGAGCGGGCTGTACCGGAACCGCAGCCACCAGGCGCCGGCAAGTGGTAGCGCAGCCGGAATCATGGCCAGCAGCGCGCGCTTGCGGCCGGGATGGCTCACATGGTGCACCTTGTAACGCTTTGCCCCATGAATGTGGCCGGGCAGGAAGCTCGGAAGGTGCGTGGGAGGGACGAAGAAGTACACCAATCCGATCACGACGAAGACCGCCGCGATGACGCAGAGCGCGATACAGAGAGGATTGATCCAGCTTCGGAGCAGCACCGACGGGGCAGCTTACGGCAGCAGTGTGCTGTCGGCATGGCGAGGACGTCGTTCACTCGACCTCGGTCGAGGGTCCCGTCTCCGTCTTGGCCGACGTCGAGCGTCGCACGATCTCGATGATCCCGTCGGCGGCGAGGATCGCGACCGCGATCCAGGCGCCGGTGCGCACATAGGGAAACAGGGTCGGCCACTCGAAAACGGGCGGAAAGCGGTGCAGCGCCTGTTCGGCCACGATGTAGATACCGCACGCCGCCAGCAGCGCGGCCGGAAGAAGGAGCGCGAACCGGCGCGTCCGAGCCGTCAGCGCGATCGTTGCCGCACCGACGAGCACGCCAACCCACGGCGCCACCATGACACCTGCGAGCGCGGCGCTGAGGGCTACCGCAGTCCACCGGGCGCGCCCCGCGAGCGGCGTGAGCCCGCGCCACCCGGCGGTCGCGTCGGCGTCGCCCACGCGGGCGGTGAGCGCGAGCCGGCGTCGCCAGGTCACGACGATGATCGCGATGCACAACAACATGAATGCGATCGTGAGCCAGATCGCGATCCAGACCTGGCGTTGCGGCGTCCAGTCCATCGTGACCTCGAAGGTCGACGACCGCGGCGTGATCAACCAGCCGTTTGCGTAACCGTCGACGAGCGCCGAACCACCGAGACCGGTTCCGCCGACGATGCGTGCGCTCCATCCCGGACTCTGAGATTGTCCGAGCACGAGCCAGAACGGGCCGGTCGCGCCCGAGACGCGAACGCGTTCGTGCGTGCTCCCTTGGGCGACGACTTCGACTCGTGGTGTACCGGTTGGGGGCGCAGCAAACGGCTGGACGCGCCCGTCGTTCGCCCGGACGGGCGTGGCCGGCGTGCCGGACGCGAGCACGATGCGATCCAGCGAGAATGCGGCCACACTTCCCCGGGCGGTATCGAGCTGGTGGCGTCCGGCGCTCAGGCGGAGCGGTCCGCCACAGGAGCTCACGGTGAGTCCGTTGGTAACACCGGCACCGGAGGCAGGTCCGGTGATCCGTACCGCGACGGGTTTGCCGTCGATGCGCAACAGGTCGTCACGGCATCCGCTGTCGAGGCGCGTCGAGGGCTTTGCGCCGCGCAGGCCCGGAATCCCGAACTCGGCGATCGCGACCGGCGCGAGGACGCGCGACGCGTTGCCGTACCGCCGCTGAAAGACCTTGTCCAGCTTGTCGATTTTGATCCGGATGTGGCTGCCCGTCACCCGCGGAAACGAAATCCGCGCCGAACGGATCGTGTTGGGAGCCCCCGAGCCCTTCAGCTGCGGAACTTCGAGCACGCGGCGCACGCCGTCGACTTCGAGGATCAGCGACCGCGGCTTCGAGTGGCGCCCGTCGGCGAAGATCTGCAGGTCGAGAGCATCGAACGAGATGGGCTTCGGCGTCGTGTAGTTGACGAACTGGCCGCCGACTCCGATGAACGGCGTCTGCCAGGCGGTCGTCGGATCACCATCGATCGCGGCGCCGGGGGAGCAGGCAAGGCAGCCCACCATGACCCCGGAGCCCTCTTCGGTGACGCCGCCTGCGTTCGCATCCTTCAATCCGAGCGCGCGGGCGACCGTGACGGGCTTCGCGTCGGGCGTCACCGTGGCGTTGCCGGTCAACTCGAACGATCGAGCATCGGGCACGACGAACGCACGGTCGATCGACAGCTCGGGCTGTGAGCGAGGGGGTACGTTGCGCACGTTGTCGCGTCGCATGACGTAGACCAACGCGTGGCTCGATGCGTTCGCGCCGAGCGCGTCGACAAGATCGGTCGGCATTTGCTCGATCTCGTTGACCCGAAGATCTCGGGTTGCGTGCTCGTCGCGCAGGCCGATCTCCGCGAAACCGACTGCGCTCGCTTGGCCCAACAATCTCGCGTTCTTCAGGTTGTCGCGCGTGATCCGGATCTCGAGGGTGCGGAATGTCCGCCGTCCGAAGGCCACTCGTTGCCCCGGTCCGCGCAGTGCCAATGACGCATTCGTGAGGCGCGCGGGTACCGACGACTTTCCGTCGAAGACGAGCTCGACGTTGGTGATGTGCCGGTTGAACTTGCCCTTCGTCGGTTGCAGCAGATCGACGTGGTCCGTCGTGATCGGCGCATTCAGCGTGATCCTGATCCGCTGACCGACCGCCGGACCGAACGCTGCCGCCGACCACGCGGTATCAGGATCGCCGTCGAGTGCCTTGGCGGGCCGGTCTTCGGAGGTGTATGTGATCTCGTTTCCGTACGACGACGCGCGCACTTGCTGGATGCCGATGTCGGCGGTGGTCGTGAGAGCACTCGGTTGCTGACCGGGGAAGACGTCGAGCCGCGCGTCGCCGAGATCTGTGTCCAACGGCGCATCCGCGCCGCCGGCTTGCTCGGTGAACCCCAAGTTGTCGCGGACTTCCGACCATCGCTTTGCGCGCAGGCGGTTCTCGTCGGTGACGACCAGCACTGCACCGCTCGCGGTGGCGGCGCGGACCGCCGCGGGGCTGGTGTTCGACGCCGAATAGCGAACCACGCCCGCATTGTCGAGCAGGCCGATATCGGCGGCGTCGACGAGACCCTCGCCGTCGCCGCTGAGCATCAGCGACTGATCGAGCGACTCCGCGCGCACGATCGGTGTCGGGTTCTTGATCGGGTAGATCGCGACAGGCGCTACGCCCGTTTGGTTCGCGGGCGCGGTCAGCGCGATTTCGTCGGCGTACCCGGGCGTCACGAACTGCGACGTCGGGCCGTAGCCAACCGGGGCTCCGAGGCCCGGGGTGTTCGCGAGCACGTGCGCAAGCTCGGTCGGCTGCACCAGGTTGTAGCGCTGCCACTGGATGTCGTTGCGGGCAACGACATCGCCGATGCCCATACGACGCCAGAGCGCGACCAAGCCGTTCGGATCGGCGACGCCTTCTTGAATCCTCCGGTCGATCGCCATCAGCAGGTCGGCACTCGGGGCGGTGCCGAACGGGATGAGCTCGCGCGCCACGTACGGGCGGTCGGTCAGGCCCGGCGTAATCGGATCCACCGTGTTGCCCCACGTATACGACGCGAAGTCGGAGCCGGGCTCTTCGAGAATGCGGGTCTGGTGATCGCCGGCGTCGAGCGCGGCGATCGCTCGCGTCCAGTAGGACGGAACCGTCTCCGGACGCTCCAGGTTCTTGCCGTAGAACGTGCCGTTGACGAGCGCCGGGAAGTTCACGAGCACGAGGACGACCACCACGACCGGAACACCGGTTGCGAACGCGATGCGGCCGGCGTGACGGAAGTGATTCGTCACCCAGTTGACGCCGAGCCCCAAGAAGACCACCAACGCCAGCACGACGAGCGGCGTCGCGCGGCCGGTACTCCTCAACGCCAGGCCGGCGGTCGAGCCGGTTGCGAACGCTTTGAAGAGGCCGCCGAGCGGCGTCGGACTTTCGTACGGGTGCGCGCCAACCGCAATGACCACGCCCACGACCAGCAACGCGAGAAAGAACACGCGATGGCGCCACCGCATGAACGCCGCCGCGAGCAGCATGATCGCCACGAGGCCGTACCCGGCGAGGATCACGATCGAGTGCTGGGTGTAATCGCGTGCAGCCTCGGTCCACGAGCCGAGGCGGTCCTGCCCGTAGAAGAACCAGTAGCCGAGCCCGCGGAGCACCTCGTTCGGCGTCGACGTCCGTGCGACGGCCGCCACCGACTCGGAATACTTCAGC
>DASYJT010000240.1:0-5068 GCA_035996165.1 Acidimicrobiia bacterium | reverse complement strand
ATCGTCGGCCGCGAGGTCGTCGAAGCGCTCGCCGGCCACGATGTCATCGGCCTCGACCGCGCGGCGCTCGACGTGGGCGACCGCGACTCGGTGCTCGGGGCGATCGGCTCCCATCGGCCCGACGCGATCGTTCACTGCGCGGCGATGACCGCGGTCGACGCGTGCGAGACCGACCAGGACCAGGCGTTCCTGGTCAACGCGCTCGGCGTGCGGTTCGTCATGGAGGCCGCGCGCCGGGTCGGCGCCTACGTGGTGGCACTCTCGACCGACTACGTGTTCGACGGCTCGAAATCGGAGCCGTATCACGAATGGGACACGCCGAACCCGGCGTCGGTGTACGGGCACTCCAAATTGGCCGGCGAGTTCGAGGTCGATCTGGAGTGCGCAGTCGTACGCACCTCGTGGATGATCGGCCGGTACGGCGCCAACATGGCGAAGACCGTCCTGCGCCTCGCCGCGGGCGACGCGCCGTTGCGGTTCGTCGACGATCAACGCGGGTGCCCGACGGTCGCCAGCGACCTCGCCGGGATGTTGCGGACCTTCGTCGTGGAGCGGCTGCCGGGCACGTGGCACGTCACCAACCAGGGCGCGGTCAGTTGGTACGAGTTCGCGGGCGAGATCCTGCGCGCCGCGGGCGCCGATCCGGCCCGCGTCCACCCCATCACCACCGCCGATCTCGATCCGCCCCGCCCCGCGCCGCGGCCCGCGAACTCGGTTCTCGACAACCGCGCCCTCCGACTCGCCGGGCGGCCGTTGCTCCCCGACTTCCGCGAGTCGCTGCCCGCCCTCGTGCGGGCCCTCGGCTGACTACGGCTGACCGGACGCGCTCAGGACGCCGGCCTGCCGCAACAACACTTCCATCTTCGGCGCCAGATGGGCGGCGAAGGTTCCGGTGAGGTGCGTCAGATCCCGCTTCACGATCAGGCCGTCGACGACCGCGTCGCAGAACGGGCGGCGCGGGCACGTGAGCAAGTCGGCATCGATCGAGAAGAGGTGCGTGCCGTTCGCCAGTGAACGGATGTAGCGCTCGAGTCCGAGCGGAGTCAGCGAGGTCGCGAACTTGCACCGATCGATCGGACCGCCCTTCGACAGGCACGCGAGCGGATCGGTCGGCGCCACCGGAATCGGCTCGACCACGACCACCTTCCGTCCGGGTGCGCGCATCGCAGCGAGCGACGACTTCGACGCGCGCGCGAGGTCGGCTTCGAGCCTCGGGTCGCCGAGGGTGATGTGGTCGCCGTTCGGCGCGACCAGTTTCTTGGGCAGCACCGGACCGTCGTAGGCAACGTCGACTGCGACCACGAGGGCGGGCGAGAGCAGCGGGAGCATGCGATCGTAGAAGTCGGCCTGATGTTCGCGGCACGTGATGATCTCCGGCGCGCTCGCGCCGAGGTCGAGCAACAGGCCCCGCTCCCACGGACAACCCGACGCGGACGAGACGTAGAGCGACATCCCGTTGGCGCGCGCGATCGCGGCGAACGCCGGGATCCACATGCGCGCATTGCTGTCGCCCGCGAGGATCATCGTCTTCCCCGAACCCTTGACGACGCGGCACTGGTCGAGCGACCGGCCCACGCAATCGGGCAACCGCGGGATGTCGTTGAGGGCCGCTCGCCAGTCGAGCTTGATACGGGCGCCCGTCGGGCTGATCGCGGTCGTCGTCGTTCCCTCTTCTCGATCGACGATGCCGGGCACGACCAGAAAGGCACAGACCAGACTGACGCCCAGGCCGACCGCGATGACGCGCATCCGACGGTGATCGAGCCCGGTCGACGCGCGAATCGGATGCTCGAGGAGGTGGTAACTGGCGATCGCCAGCAGCGTCGACAACACCGCGCTCAGGACGAACAGCGGGACCGGAGCGATGTGCCGCGCGTGCGTGGCGATCACCACGACGGGCCAATGCCAGAGGTAGGTCGCGAACGACACCCGTCCGAGATACGCGACCGGCGGCGACCCGAGCAGCCGCGTGAATACTGTCTCGCGACCGTTCTCCATCCCGACGATCAGTGCGAGCGTCAGCACGACCGCGACGCTGCCACGCGTGATCGGACTCAGATCGATAGTGCCGGAAGCGAAGAGCAACAGCGCGGCGAACGCGACCGGAATCGCGAGTCGGAACAGCGTGCGTAGCTCGCGACCGGCCCGCATGAGTTGTGGCATCAGCGCAAGCAGCGCGCCGGCGAGCAACTGGTAGGCGCGGGTATCGGTGCCGTAGTACGCGCGGTCGACATTCGTCGCGCCGATGTGCAGCGCCAGCAACAGCGACGCGGTTCCGAGACTGCCGACGAGCGCGCGCAGCACCCACCAGCGGAGTCGGCCGAGCCGGGCGGTCGCGATGAAGAGACCGCCGAACAACAACGGCCAGACGAGGTAGAACTGCTCTTCCACGGCCAACGACCAGAAGTGCAGCACCGGGCTCTGGTCGACACTCGTGGCGAAGTAGTCGACCGACTGGCGGACGAAGTACCAGTTCGCGACGAACAGGAACGACGCCTTGAAGCCGCCGGCAACCGCGTCCATCTCGGCCGGCGCGGCGACGATCGCGTACACGAGGGCCACGACGACGAGTGCGACGAGCGACGCGGGCAGGATCCTCCGAACTCGGCGCGCGTAGAAGCGCCGGAGATCGACACGACCCGAGGCGACGAGGTCGCGCATGAGGATTCCCGTGACGAGGAAACCCGAGAGGACGAAGAACACGTCGACGCCGATGAAGCCGCCGCCGAAGCCGCGCAGGCCGGCGTGGAAGGCGACGACCAGATACACCGCGACGCACCGCAGTCCGTCGAGGTGGGCTCGGTAGCGCCCCCGATCAGGGGCGGAGACGCGGGTCAGAGACGATCGACGATTGCCTGCGCGAACTCGCTCGTCTTGACCTCGGTCGCCCCGTCCATGAGGCGGGCGAAGTCGTAGGTGACGACCTTGTCGGCGATCGTCGCCTCGATGGCCTGCTCGATGTCGCGTGCCGCCTTGGTCCAGCCGAGGTGGTCGAACATCATGACGCCCGACAGCAGCACGGAGCTCGGATTGACCTTGTCCTGGCCCGCGTACTTGGGCGCGGTGCCGTGGGTCGCCTCGAAGATCCCGTGCCCGGTCACGTAGTTGATGTTCCCGCCCGGTGCGATTCCGATACCTCCGACCTGCGCGGCGAGCGCGTCGGAGAGGTAGTCGCCGTTCAGGTTCGTAGTGGCGATGACGTCGAAGTCCTCGGGCCGGGTGAGGACCTGCTGCAGCGTGATATCGGCGATGCTGTCCTTGACCAGGACCTTGTCGCCGGGCTTGCCGTCGCAGTCGTCCCAGCCGACCGCGACGTCGGAGAACTCCTCGCGGACGAGCTCGTATCCCCACTTCATGAACGCGCCCTCGGTGAACTTCTGGATGTTCCCCTTGTGCACGAGGGTGACGCTCTTGCGATCGTTCTCGACGGCGTAGTTGATCGCGGCGCGGATCAGGCGCTTGGAACCCGTCTCCGAGATCGGCTTGATGCCGACGCCGGAGTCTGCGCGGATGTCCCAGCCGAAGCGCTCCTTCAACAGCGCGATCAGCTCGTGCGCCTCGGCAGTTCCCTCTTCGGCCTCGAGGCCGGCGTAGATGTCTTCGGTGTTCTCCCGGAAGATCACCATGTCGACCGCCTCGGGCCGCTTCACCGGTGAAGGCACGCCCTGGAACCAGCGCACGGGCCGCAGGCACACGTAGAGATCGAGGAGCTGGCGGAGCGCGACGTTCAGCGATCGGATGCCCCCACCGATGGGCGTCGTCAGCGGGCCCTTGATCCCGATCAGGTACTCGCGGAAGGTGTCGACGGTCTCGTCCGGCAGCCAGGAGCCGGTCGCGTTGAAGGCCTTCTCCCCCGCCAGCACCTCCTTCCAGGAGATGCTCTTTCCGTGCTTGGCCGCGGCGGCGTCCATCACCAGCCGGGCGGCCGGCCAGATGTCGATCCCGGTGCCGTCGCCTTCGACGTACGGGATGATGGGCTCGTCGGGAACCGACAGCGTGCCGTCGGCTTGCGTGGTGATCTTCTCGGGCATGGGCCCGACGTTAGTTGCCGCCGAGATGGGGTTTGAGATTGGGCTGCGCGCCGCTCGAGGAGTCGATCGGCGTGATCGGATTGGTGGTCGGCGTCACCGGCTTGTCGTTCAGGCCTGCCTGGTCGAGCGCCTGCTTGACGAGCTTCGACTGCACGAAAATCTCGACGCGCCGGTTCTGCGCCCGGCCCTCGGCCGTCGCGTTCGACGCGACGAAGTCCTGGTCACCGCGACCGGCGGGAAACAGTCGACTCCGGCTGAGGCCGATCGACGCGAAGTAGTCGGCGACCGCGTCGGCCCGGAAGGACGACAGATAGAGATTGGACCGGAAGGGCCCACCCGGCCGGATGGGCACGTCGTCGGTGTAGCCGTTGATGTCGATCCGGTTGTCGACCGACTTCAACACCTGCCCGATGACGTTCAACAGCCCCAGCCCCCGCGGCTGGAGGTCGGCCTGGCCGCTCTGGAACAACACGCGGTCGGTGAGAAGCGTGACCTGCAGCCCGTTGTTCAGCACCTTCGTCTGGACCTTGCCGCCGAAGCCGAGATGCTTCGCAGCGTCGGTGATCCGCTTCTCGACGTCGGCGAGCGTCTGGCGTTGCGAGGCGGCCTGGGCCTGGTTGCTCGCCATCGCCGAGAGGATCTGTTGGATCTGATCGCCGTTGACCGATCCGTTCTTCGGCGCCAGCTGACCGCCCGTGAACGGACCGTCACCGTTGCCCTGCCCGACGACGGGCGACGTCGCCTTGCCCGATCCGCCGATGCCCGCGTCGATCTTGCCGCCGCCGAGTGCCTCGTTGAACCCGATCGCGAACGCCTTGAACTTGGTCACGTCGACCGTCGACATGGCGAAGAGCGCGATGAACATCGCCATGAGCAACGTGAGCAGGTCGGCATAGGGGATGACCCACGCCTCGTGGTTCACGTGCTCTTCGTGTTCCTCGCGGATCTCGTCGTCGCCTCCGTGCGACATGGCGAACCGTCGCTACGCGGCGGCTGCAGCTTGGCCGCCGCCACTCTGGGCCGCCGCGGGCGGCGCC
>DASYJT010000239.1:0-2544 GCA_035996165.1 Acidimicrobiia bacterium | reverse complement strand
GCGAACGTGCTCAGCAGTTGCTGCATGATGCTCGGCAGCGGATCGGATTCGGCAAGGAGTGCCCCCGCGAGTCGCACGAGCGAGGTCGCTTCGCTGCGCGCACGCGCCGCTTCGAGCGCGCGCCGGGCCGCGGCGGTGACTAGGCCGCTGACGACCGCGGCGACCACCAGGAACACGACGAACGCGAGCACGTTCTCGCCGTCGCTGACGGTAAACGTGTGGATCGGCGGGGTCAGGTACCAGTTGACGAGCAGGAACGCGACGACCGCGGACCCGACCGCCACCCATGCGCCGCCGATCGCCGCGATCACGACGACGAGAAGGAGGTAGAGCAGCAGATCGCTGCCAAGAGTGATGTGGCCGCGCTCGAACGTGAGGAGCATTGTCAGGAGCGGCAGCGTGACGAGCGCGAAGAGTGCGGCGGCGCCTTGGCGCTGGCGGGAGAGACCGAGCGAGAGCCCCCGCGCTCGCGGCGTGCGTACCGCCTCTTCTTCGTCGGCGCGCGTCGAGATGATGTGTACGTCGATGTCGCCCGACGCGCGCACGACATGGTTGATGACCGAACCCCGCAGGAGATGACTCCAACGCGATCGCCGACTCGATCCCATGACGAGCTGGGTCGCGCGCTCGGCGCGGGCGAAATTGACGAGCGCCAGGGAAGGGTCGGCGCCGACGATCTCGTGGTATGCGCCGCCGAGATCCTCGAGCAACACCCGGTGTCGCTCCAACGCACCGGGCGGCGGACCCGACAGTCCCTCCCCCGCCCGTACGTGCACACCGAGCAGATCGCCCTTGGCCCGAGTCGCGATACGCGACGCCCGGCGGACGAGATGCTCGCCCCCGGGCGCGCCGGTCAGTGCGACGACGACGCGTTCACGCGTCTCCCACGCGGCGGTGATCCCGTGATCCTCCATGTACCGCTGGAGGCTCTCGTCGACCTTGTCGGCGACCCACAGGAGCGCGAGCTCGCGCAGCGCCGCGAGGTTGCCGGGCCGGAAGTAGTTCGCGAGCGCCGCGTCGACCTTCTCGGGTTTGTAGATGTTCCCGTGCGCCATGCGCCGGCGCAGTGCTTCCGGCGTGCTGTCGACGAGCTCCACCTGGTCGGCGCGGCGGACGACTTCGTCGGGGAGCGTCTCGCGCTGTTGCACTCCGGTGATGCTCTCGACGACGTCGTTCACCGATTCGAGGTGCTGGATGTTCACCGTCGACACGACGTCGATACCCGCGGCCAACAGCTCCTCGACGTCCTGCCAGCGTTTCTCGTTGCGCGAACCCGGGACGTTCGTGTGCGCGAGCTCGTCGACGAGCGCGAGCTTGGGCCGGCGCGCGAGAACCGCGTCGATGTCCATCTCCTCGAACTCGCTGCCGCGGTACTCGATCACCTTCCGGGGGACGACCTCGAGCGCACCGACCTGCTCGATCGTACGGGCCCGGCCGTGCGTCTCGACGAGGCCGACGACCACATCAGTGCCGCGCTCGAGGCGACGGCAACCCTCGTTGAGCATCGCGAACGTCTTGCCGACGCCGGGTGCGGCGCCGAGATACACGCGCAACGCTCCGCGAGCCACGGCGCTACCTCATCCGCTCTTGGGGGCGAGCCGGTCGAGTGCGAGGTTCAACTGGACCACGTTGACAGTTTGCTCCCCCAGAAAGCCGAGCTGACGCCCCTGGGTGTGGGCGGCGATCAGGCTGATCACCTGCGTTGCCGAGAGGTTGCGCGCCGAGGCGACCCGAGCAGCCTGCAGCCGTGCGTTGGCCACACTGATCTGCGGATCCAGACCGGAAGCGGAGGTGGTCACCGCGTCGACCGGGACCTTCACTCCCGAGGCGAGACCGTTGAGCTTGCGGTAATCGGTGACGCGCTTCGCCACAGCATCGAGCAGAGTCGGGTTCGACGGCCCGAGGTTCGATCCGCTGCTCGCCATCGCGTCGTAGCCGTTGGCGCCGGCGGCGGACGGCCGGGGCTGGAAGTACTGCGGCAACGGGTTGCCCGCTTTGTCGGTGAAGTTCTGACCGATCAACGACGACCCGACGACCTTGCCGTTCTGCGCCACGAGCGAGCCGTTCGCCCGCTTCGACATCGTGAGCTGCGAGATTCCGGTGACGGCGAGCGGGTAGACGAATCCCAAGAGCACCGTCAGCACGATGGTCATGAGTATTCCGGTGACGAACTGGCGCCGCAGCATTACATGGCTCCCTTGTTCCGCGCCATCAGTGGACTCCGAGCGCAGTGACGACGATATCGATGGCTTTGATTCCGATGAACGGGGCGATGATTCCGCCGACGCCGTAGATCAACAGATTGCGCCGCAGGATCGCGGCCGCCCCCAGGGCCCGGAACTTCACCCCGCGCAGCGCCAGCGGGATCAGCGCCACGATGACGAGCGCATTGAAGATGACCGCCGACAGGATCGCGGTGTGCGGGTTGCTCAACCGCATGATGTTGAGCGAGTCGAGCGCGGGGAACACACCGACGAACATTGCGGGGATGATCGCGAAGTACTTCGCAATGTCGTTCGCGATCGAGAACGTCGTGAGCGAGCC
>DASYJT010000238.1:0-10258 GCA_035996165.1 Acidimicrobiia bacterium | reverse complement strand
CTCGCAACTCGCGGGCCGCGACCTCGGCGAGATGGATCTGCACCGGCCGTACGTCGACGACGTCACGATCACGTGTCCGTCGTGTAGCACCGGTACCGCGTCTCGCATCCAGCCGGTGCTCGACGCGTGGTTCGACTCGGGCTCGATGCCGGCCGCGCAGTTCCACTACCCGGTCGAGAACGCCGACACATTCGCCACCCGCTACCCCGCCGACTTCATCTGCGAGGCGATCGACCAGACGCGCGGGTGGTTCTACTCGTTGCTCGCCGTGAACACGCTCGCCTTCGGCACCACGCCATACCGCAACGTCGTATGCCTCGCGCACATCGTCGACAAGGACGGCGTGAAGATGTCGAAGTCGCGGGGCAACGTGATCGACCCCGTCCCGGTGCTCGCGGAGCGCGGCGCCGACGCGCTGCGCTGGTACATGCTGTCGTCGGGTTCACCGTGGACGCCGAAGCGCGTGTACGTCGAGGGCATCGACGAGGCCACGCGCCAATTCCTCCTCACGCTGTGGAACACGTATTCGTTCTTCGTCACGTACGCGAACATCGACGGTTGGGCGCCGGGCGACGCGAGTGAGCCCGTGCACGTCCTCGACCGCTGGATCACGTCGCGCGTGCACCGCACGGTGCGCACCGTCACGGGCGCGCTCGAGAACTTCGACTCGGTCGCGGCCACCCAGTCGTTGGCCGAGCTCGTCGACGACCTCTCGAACTGGTACGTGCGCCGGTCGCGACCCCGCTTCTGGAAGTCGTCCGATCCGGCTGCGCACGCCACGCTGCACCGCGCCCTGCTCACACTGTCGCAACTCCTCGCCCCGTTCTGCCCGTTCTTCTCCGACGAGCTGTTCCGCAATCTCTCGACCGCGGGCGAGTCGGTCCACCTCGGCGACTGGCCGAGCTACGACGACGCGCGGATCGACGACGGGCTCGAATCCGAGATGGCGTTGGCGCGCACGCTCGTCTCCCTGGGCCGCGCCGCGCGCGCCGATGCCAAGCTCGGCGTCCGCCAACCCTTGCCCCGCGCGATCGCGCTGCTGACCGCAGGCGAGACCTTGCGCGACGACGTGGCCCGCGAGGTCAAGGACGAGCTCAACGTGAAGCAGCTCGAAGTCGTCGATTCCCTCGAGGGCCTCTTGTCGTACCGCGTCGCGGCGAACTTCCGGGCGTTGGGTCCTCGGCTCGGGAAGCTGGCGCCGCGCGTCAAGGAGCTTCTCGTCGGGGTCGACGGAAGCACGGTGAAGCGCGCGTTCGACGAGCAGGGCTGGTTCACGCTCGTCGTCGACGGCGAAGAGGTGAAGCTCGAGCCGGGCGACGTCGAGATCCGCGCCGAGCAACACGAGGACCTCACGCTGGCGCAGGATGGTCCGCACGCGGTCGCCCTCGACCTGACCCTGGATGACGATCTCCGGGCCGAGGGCCTTGCGCGCGAGGTCATCCGGGCCGTCAACGATCGCCGCAAGACCAACGATTTCGCGCTGGCCGACCGCATCACCGTCGACCTGCGCTCGAGTGGCCGCATCATCGACGCGGCCCGCCGGCACGCGGAGTGGATCGCCACCGAGGTGCTCGCCACCCGGTTCGACACCCACGAAGAGTCGCTCGAGAGCTCGCCCGACGCGACGATCGACAGCGAGCCGCTCTGGCTCGACCTGCGCCGGGCCTAACGGAGACGGCTCTTAACGGCGGCGGCGGAACACGTCGCGGAACGAGCCCCGATCGGCATCCTGGTCGAAGAAGCGATTCTCGCCGGTGATGTCGTCGCCCTCGTCGCGCGGACCGAGCGGCTTCTCGTCGTGCACCGCGTCGCGCAGCGTGGCGAAGAACGCGTCGTCGTCGAGGATGTCGGCGTCGACACCGCCTTCGGGGTTCGCGAGATCGATCGGCTGGAATCCCGTGGGTCGCACCGTCGGCGAAGGCGCGGCCTCGGCGCTCTCCCGTTCACGCGAGATCGGCTCGGCCGGGGCAACGTCGGAGCGAGGCTCGTGCGACTGTTCGAACAACGTCCGCACGTCGACCTCGCTCGTCTCGGGGCCACCGGACGCGCCGTTGCTCGAGCGGTCGCCCGGCTGATCGCTCGCGCCCGCCGGGGCGTCGAGCTCCGTGTCGGCCGCGCTCGCCGACTCGCTCGCGTCGTCTGCTTCTTCGACGATTGCCGGCGCGCCGGTGTCGGCGGTTGCCGGCGCGGGGATCTCGACGTCGCTGGTGTCGGGCTTCGAGGCGGGCGCGGTGGTGGGGCGGGTCCTCAGCGCCGAGAGATCAGACTCGAGCGCGCGCACCATGCGCTCGCGGTACTCGGCCTCGAAGCGCGTGAGCGCCTCGACGTCGGCGAGCAACGTGTCGCGGCGGCCAGCGAGCTCGACGATCTCTTGTTCGAGCCGGTGCCGTTCGGCGTCGCCCTTGCGGCGCGCTTCGGTCTCGGATTCGGACACGACGCGCCGGGAGGTCGTCTCGGCCTCGTCGAGCATCTGGCGCGACTTCGCGGTGGCCTCGGCGACGGCTTCGTCGGCCGCTCGCTGCGCGAGCAACAGCGTGCGGTGCAGGATGTCTTCGGTCTCCCGGGTCCGCACCGCCTCGCTCTGGGCGGAGGTCAGCCGCTCCTGCAGCTGCGCCACCCGCTGGTTCGACGCTTCGATCGACGCCGCGGCCCGCTCGAGCAGGTCGTTGACCTCGTCGCGGCTGTAACCGCGCATCTCGGAGTGAATTTCGGTGTCGCGGAGCTCTCTCGGTGTGATCTCCATATACACCTCATCGTAGACCGGTCACTCCGCAGAGTGGTGTACCTCTGATCAGAACAAGAGCCGTCCGGAACAGCCGATCGCCGTGTGCACGATCTCCACCGTGATGAAGACGACGATGAAAGAAAGGTCGAACATTCCGGCCGGCGGAATGATGCGCCGCACGGGTGCGAGCACGGGCTCGGTGAGCTGCAGCAGGACCTGCGCGATGCTCGCCAGAGCAGTGCCGGGACGCACCGGGAAGAACGAAAGGATCGCGCGGGCGAAGAGAATCAGGATGTAGATGTTGAGGGTCGCGCAGAGGACCTGTTTCACGAGCGCGCGCTGCGATACAGGCCGCGCGCCTGCAAACGCTCCTTCTCCTCTTCGGAGACCTCGACGTTGGAAGGCGTGAGCAGGAAGACCTGATCGGCCGCCTTCGACATGGTGCCGTTGAGCGCGTACGCGAGGCCGCTCGCGAAGTCGATCAGCCGGCGCTGCAGCTCGCGGTCGACACCCTGCAGGTTCAAGATGACCGGCTGGCCGTTCTTCAGGCGGTCACCCACCTCTTGGGCGTCGTTGAAACCCTTCGGATCCATGACGTGCACGCGGGTTGCGGGCATCGGGATCGGCTTGACCGCGGACGCGCGTGCGGGCGCGGGCTGGGGAGCAACCGGGCCGGCGTCGTCGCGGTCGCGGCGGCTGCGGATGACGGTGAGTGGGCTGGGCTCCGTCATCGGAGGCACCGTTGCCGTGGCGCCGGCCGCCGCGCGCGCCGGTTGCCGCGCGGGAGCACTGATCGGCTCGCCGTACTCGTCTGCGTAGTACTGATCGTCTTCGCCGTAGTACTCGTCGTCGTCAACGAGGCCCAGCCAGACCATCGTCTTGTGAAAGACCGACATGCGGCGTCCCTTCTCGTCCGTGCTCTCTCGTGCCATCTCGTCCGTTGCGATTGCGCGCACGATCTCGACCACGCGGCGCAGCGCAAGGCTATCGTCGCGCGTCTGCTCCGCTCGGCCGCGGACCGAAGATCGCGCTGCCTACCCGCACCATCGTGGCGCCCTCGGAAATGGCCACCTCGTAGTCGCCGCTCATCCCCATCGAGCACACGCGCAGGCCCAGGTCATCGGTCATTCGGCGGAGGCGGGCGAAGACCGGACGGGGGTCGACCGCGGCGGGTGGAACAGTCATCAGCCCTTCCACCCGGCACCCGTGTGTCCGGCACGCATCGACAACGGTTTCCACGTCGTTCGGCGCGCAGCCGCCCTTTTGCGGCTCACCCGTCACGTTCACCTGCACCAGCACCGCGGCGCCGGGTGCACGCCGGCCCACTTCGGCGGCGAGCTCGTCGCGATCGATCGACTCCCAGAGCCCGACGTATTCCGCGACCGTGCGCACCTTGTTGCGTTGCAGTCGCCCGATGAAGTGCCAACGCAGCGCCTCGCCCGCAAGGGTCGCGGCCTTGGCCGCGAGGTCCTGGGCCCGGTTCTCCCCCAGATCGACGGCGCCCGCGGCGATTGCCCCGCGTACCTCGTCGACGCCGACCTCCTTGGTGACGACGACGAGCGTGACGGCGTCGGGCGCGCGCCCCGAAGCCACGGCGGCGGCCGCGATGCGGTCCCGCACCTCGGCGAGGCGCGGTGCCACGCTTTCGGACGGACCGCTCACGCCAGTACGGCGATCGTCGCTTGGCGGCCCGCGTCGGCCCGCCGCCGGTACGAGAAGAAGTCGTCGGAAAGTGCGGTGTTGCGGCCGCAGTCGTCGAAGCCGACGACGCCGACGCGATCGCACACGACGCGGATCGCGGCCGGGATGTCGAGAGCCGGCCGGCCGTCGCGCGTGCGGCCTTCCACGCGGGGACCGAAGCGATCGACGAACCGTGCGATGTCGTGCGGCCCGAACTCGTAGTCGGCGGCGCGGATGCACGGGCCGAGGAAGGCGCGCACGTCGCCGTGGCCGATCTCGCGCAACGCAGCGACCGCGGCTTCGATCACACCGGCGGCGAGTCCGCGGTGACCCGCGTGGACCACGCCGACCGCGTCGTCGGACGCGAGCACGAGCGGCGCGCAATCGGCGGTCACGACCGCCAACGCGAGGCCGGGTGCGGCGGTAACGACCGCGTCGGCTTCAGGAACAGCCTGCGGCGCTCCCGTTGCAACGTGGACCGCGCGGCCGTGCACCTGGCGCAGCCAGACCCACGCATCGGGATCGTCGACGCCGGCCGCCGCGCGCAGGTTCGCGCGGTTCCGGGCGACGACCTCGGGATCGTCTCCGACGTGGTCACCGACGTTGCCGTGCGCCCGGGCCGAGCACCAAGCACGCGCGGGACCGAGCCGGACCTCGAGCAGCGGCGCCGCCGCCCGGGCCCCTGGGCTCAACGCAGGAATTCGGGAACGTCGAAGTCGTCGTCGCCGAGGTCGAGGGCTTCCTCGCCCGCGAGGGAGTCCTCGTCGTTGAGCTCGAGCGAGTAACCCGACTTCCGCGATCCGGTGGTTTCGCCTTCGTACCGGTCGAAGCCGGCCGCGATGACGGTGAGCCGCACCTCGTCGCCGAGCGCGTCGTCGATGACCGCGCCGAAGATGATGTTGGCATCGGGGTGCGCGGCCTGGCCGATGATCTCGGCCGCCTCGTTGAGCTCGAACAGGCCGAGATCCGACGGGCCGCTGACGTTGAGCAGGATGCCCCGCGCGCCTTCGATGCTCGCCTCGAGCAACGGGCTGGAGATCGCGGCACGCGCGGCGGAGACCGCCCGCCCGTCGCCCGACGCGTATCCCACGCCCATCAGCGCGGACCCGGCGTTCGTCAGGATCATCTTCACGTCGGCGAAGTCGGTGTTGATGAGGCCGGGAGTGGTGATGAGATCGGTGATCCCCTGCACACCCTGCAACAACACTTCGTCGGCCATCTTGAACGCGTTCAACATCGACGTGCGCTCGTCGCTCACCTGGAGGAGGCGCTCGTTCGGGATGATGATGATCGTGTCGACCTTTTCCTTCAGCTTCGCGATGCCCGACTCGGCTTGCACCGAGCGGCGGCGTCCTTCGAAACCGAAGGGGCGGGTCACGACACCGATCGTCAGCGCGCCGATCTGCTTCGCGATCTCCGCGACCACCGGCGCGCCGCCGGTACCGGTACCGCCGCCCTTGCCCGCGGTGATGAAGACCATGTCGGCGCCCTTCAGCACCTCTTCGATCTCCTGGCGGTGCTCCTCCGCCGCTTGCTGTCCGATCTCGGGATCGGATCCTGCGCCCAGCCCGCGCGTGAGGGTGCGACCGATGTCGAGTTTCACGTCCGCGTCGGACAGCAGCAACGACTGCGCGTCAGTGTTGATGGCGATGAACTCGACGCCCTTCAACCCGGCGTCGATCATGCGGTTGACCGCGTTGCAGCCACCACCGCCGACACCGACCACTTTGATCACCGCGAGATAGTGCTGCGGAGCGCCGAGCATGTGACCTCATCTTCATTGTCGCGAACTTCATCGTCGTGGCCCGGTGGCCACTGGCATCCGTGCCGAACAGGATTTCCTACCGTCAAGCTCAAGTTGAGGTTGACATTTATGTCAACCTGTGCTTTGCGTCGAGACTGTACCGGAGCAGGGCCCTTGAATCAATGAATGAACGCTCGCGCCGCTGCTCGTCACGGGTGCGAGATCGGGCGATCGGGCGTCGACACGTCGATGTACGAGAAGTGTTGGCTGCCGAGTTGGGCGAGCACCGCCAACGCCGACGCGGCCTTCGCGTCGAGATTGCTCGCGTCGCCCAGCCGGATCTGGCCGCCCGCCGCGAGGATGAGCGCGATCCCACTTCCGCTCACGTCGACCGCCGATATCCGCAGACCGAGCGCGGCCGGCAAACGAGATGCGACGCCCGCGGCTTCGGCGGGCGCGAGCACCGCGCCGATCGCCGGCGCCTGGCGCACGCCGCGCACCTCGACGGCCGACGGGGTCGGCGCCTTCGCGCGAGCGATGACGTGTCCGTTCGAGGCGACGAGCACCACACCGCCCGCGACGCGTACATAAGCGGTCGGCGTGTACTCGCGTATCGAGATCTTCAACGTGCCCGGAAGATCACGCTGCACGGATGCAGACTCGACCCAGGGAAGTCGCTCGATGCGGCGCGCGACCGCGCCCGTGTCGACGAACAACAGATGGTCGTGGCCGTGCACGCCCGCGGCGGCGCGAACATCCGCGACTGACACGTGCAGCGCGCCGGCGACGGGCATGTGGTCGACATCCAGCACCGGCGAGGTCACCACCAAGAAGGCGAGACCGACCGCGCTGAGAACGCTCGACACGACGAGGAGCACGCGCAGGCGGCGGCGGCCCGCCTCGCGCTGCACCTCGATGCGTCGTTCGCGGATGCGCGGGTTGATGCGCACACGGGTAGGAGTGGTCGTCATCGTGATCCCTCCTCGGAACCTTCTGCGAAGCCGACGAGTTGCAGCTCCGGCTCCAGCCGGATGCCGGTTGCGCCCTCGACCCGCGCTTGCACGAGTTGTACGAGCGCGAGCACGTCGTTCGCGCGCGCACCCGGTTCGGCGACGAAGAAGTTGGCGTGCTTGTCGGAGACGACAACTCCCCCGACCCGCAGACCCTTGAGCCCGCTGGATTCGATGAGGCGGCCCGCGGTGTCGCCCGGCGGGTTGGTGAACACCGAGCCCGCGTTCTGGCCACCAGGCTGGTGGACCCGGCGCCACCGCACGATCTCGTCGATCTGCGCCTCGCCGACCGCAGGATCGGTCTCGTGACCCACGAACGAGGCGGCGACGACGACCTGGCGCGGCCCGAGCACCGAGTGCCGGTAGCCGAGGTCGAGCTCGGCGACGCTCAACTGCCGTGTCTCGCCGTCGCGCAGGTCGAGGACCCGGGCCCACTCGACGACGTCCTTGGTCTGGGCGCCGTGGCCGCCCGCGTTCATGCGTACCGCGCCGCCGACGCTTCCGGGGATGCCGACGTAGAACTCGAGCCCCCCGATGCCCGCCTTCGCCGCCTGGCGTGCGAGCACGGGAAGGGCCGCCGCCCCGCCGGCCTCCACCCGGGCGCCGACCGGATCGAACTCGATGCGCTCGTGCTCACCGCCCAAGACGAGGGCGACGCCGGCAAAACCGGAATCGGCGATCAACAGGTTCGAGCCGCGACCGATGACCACGACGGGGGTCGCGGGCTCGCCGACCAGGACCTCGGCGACTGCTTCCAGGTCGTCGGCGCGATCGATGCGCACGAGCACGGCGACGGGGCCGCCGCACCGGTAGGTGGTCAACGGGCCCGCGGGCGCGTCGCGCTCGACCCGATCGCCGAGCCGAGTCTCGAGCGCCGCGGCTGCCGTGGCGAGCGTCACGCGCCCTCCCCCAGCCAGACGTCGGGCATCGCGGTGAGATCGCCCGCGCCCAGGGTCAGCACCAGGTCGCCGGGGTGCGCGTACCGCTTGGGTACCGCCACCAGATCGGCGGGACGCGGAAGATACGCGACCGGCAGGGACGGATGCCGGTCGAGCACGGCCCGCAGGATCAGCCGCCCGGAGACTCCCGGAATCGGGGTCTCGCCCGCGGGATATACGTCGGTGAGCACCAGCGTGTCGGCCTCGGTGAACGAGTCGGCGAATTCACGACCGATCGACGCCGTGCGCGAATAGCGGTGCGGCTGGAACACCACGATCACGCGCTTCCACGGGCCCTGGCGCGCCGCGGCGATCGCGGAGCCGACTTCCGTCGGCAGGTGGGCGTAGTCGTCGATGTACGTCACGCCATCGCGCTCACCCCGGTGCTGGAACCGGCGCGCGACTCCGCCGAATCCGGCGAGCGCGCTTACGGCCGCTTCGACCTCGACGCCGAGCTCCAACGCGATCGCGATGGAGCCGGCCGCGTTCGTCGACGCCTTGACGCCGGCGGGTACCGCGATCTCGGTGCGCTCGTCGTCGTCGACGACGAGCGTGAACCGACAGCCCCGGGCGTCGACCACCTCGTCGACGATGCGATAGTGCGCGCCCGCCGCGAACCCGTAGGTGCGAACGGCGGGGTGCGCCCGCGCCACGCGCGCGGCAACTTCGTCGTCGGCGCTCGTGACGACGGGCCCGTCGACGGAGTCGACGAACTGCTCGAACGCGCGCACGAGCGCGGCAAAGTCGCCGTAGTGATCGAGGTGGTCGGGCTCGATGTTCGTGACGAGCGCCGCCTGCGGCGCGAGGTGCAAGAAGGTGCCGTCGCTCTCGTCGGCCTCCACGACCAGCCACTCGCCCTCGCCGAACGCGGCGTTGCTCCCGACCTCGTTGACCTCCCCGCCGATCACGAAGCTCGGCGACCAGCCCGCGCTGCGCAGGATGAGCGCGAGCATCGACGCGCTCGTCGTCTTGCCGTGCGAGCCCGCGACCGCGATCGTCTTGCGCGTCGCGGCGAGTGCGGCGAGGGCAGCCGATCGGTGGAGCACCGGGATGCCGCGCTCGGCCGCGGCAACCAGTTCGACGTTCCGCGGCGGGATCGCGGTCGAGTAGACGACCGCGTCGGCATTGACGGGCACGTAGTCGGCGTGGTTGCCCACGTGGACTTCCACACCCGCCGCCGCGAGCCGTTCGAGCACCCCCGCGCTCTTGATGTCGGAACCGCTTACCGCATGGCCCATGCGCGCGAGCACCAGGGCGATCGCGCTCATCCCCGCGCCCGCCACCCCCACGATGTGGACGCGCCGGGGCTGCGACAGGTCGAGCGCCGGGCCCGGGACAGACACGTCGGCCCGGTCAGGCGCCACCGGCGTGCTCCTCCACGAGATCCGCGAGTCGCTCCGCGGCATCGCGGCGGCCGAGACCGCGCGCGGCGGCGCCCATGAGCTCCAGCCGGTCGGTCGTCTCCAGCAGCGACGACACCACTTCGTCGAGACGAGCGGAAGTGCACTCGTCGTCGCGCAAGAGCAGCGCGGCGCCCGCCCGCTCGAGCGTCTGCGCGTTGCGGGTCTGATGGTCGCTCGGCGCGCCCGGCAGGGGGACGAGCACGGCCGGGAGCCCGACGGCGGTCAGCTCCGCGATCGTTCCCGCACCCGAACGGCACACGGCGAGGGACGCGCTGCGGTACACGTCGTCCATCCGTTCCTCGTATCCCACGAGCTCGTACTGCAGCGCGTCGTCGGCGCGGCGCACGGCCGCCAGCTCGGCCGCGCACGCTTCGACATGGCTCGGGCCGCAGACGTGGTGGACCGCGAGGTCGGTTCGGGCGCGCCACAGGTCGTAGCAACCGAGCGCGGCGCGGTTGATCGTGCGCGCGCCCTGCGCGCCGCCGAAGACCGCGACGAGCGCGGGATCGTGCGGCGGTCGCGCGGGCCGGTCGAGGTGCGCGAACGCCGCGCGTACCGGATTGCCGGTGAGCGTCGCGTTCGGGAGCGGCGTACCGGGTAACGACACCGCGGCGCGGGCGCCGAGCCGCAAACCCAACCGGTTCGCCAATCCGGGCGCCGCGTCCTGTTCGTGCACAACCACCGGCACTCGCAGGATCCGCGCCGCGAGCACGCAGGGGAACGAGGCGTAGCCGCCGAAGCCGACCACGACGCGCGGT
>DASYJT010000237.1:0-2249 GCA_035996165.1 Acidimicrobiia bacterium | reverse complement strand
GAGGACCATCCCGAGAACGAGACGCGGTTCGTGCTCGTCGGTCGGGGCATCCCGGCGCCGACCGGTCACGACAAGACGTCGATCGTCTGCTTCCAGCGTGCGGACCAACCGGGATCGCTGCTCCAGATCCTGCAGGAGTTCGCGGCGCGGGCGATCAACCTCACCAAGTTGGAATCGCGCCCGACGAAGCGCGGGCTCGGCGACTATTGCTTCTTCATCGACTGCGAAGGGCACGTCGCCGACGAGGTGATGGCCGACGCGTTGCGCAACCTCGTGGCCAAGCAGGCCGAGGTGAAGTTCCTCGGCTCGTATCCGGTAGCCGGTCCGCGCGAGGCGGGCATCGCTCGGCGGAAGGCCGCGGGCAAGGCGTGGACGAGCGCGGCGGCGTGGGTCGAAACCTTGCGAGGGCAGATCCGGGAGCCCGAGTGATCGATCTGAAGCGGTTGCGCGACGATCCCGAGTATCGCCGTGGCATCGAACGCAAGCGCGTGCGCGACGGGTTGATCGACGAGGTGTTGCGGCTGAGCGAGAGCCAACGTCTCGCGCAGACGGAGGTCGAAGAGGCGCGGGCGGCTCAGAACCAACGCTCGAAGGAGATCTCCAAGTCGAGCCCGGAAGAGCGGCCGGCGAAGATCGCCGAGGCCGAGACCTGGAAGGTAGAACTCAAAGCCCGCGAGGCACGGTTCGCCGAGGTCGCGCAGAAGCTGCGCGAGCTGGCGCTGCAGCTACCGAATCCGGCCGACGGGTCGGTTCCCGACGGTGGTGAGGACGACGGCGAAGTGTTGCGGATCGTCGGCGACACCACACCGGCGCCGCCGCTCGACCACGCGAGCTTCGCCGAGGCGATGGGCTTCGTCGACACGTCACGCGCGGCGGAGGCGAGCGGATCTCGGTTCGCGTACATCATGCGCGAGGCCGCACTGCTCGAGCTCGCGCTCGTCAATTACGCGATGAGCACGATCGTGCGGCACGACTTCGTTCCGGTGATCACTCCCGCGTTGGTCCGCGAACGCACGATGGAAGAGGCGGGGTTCTTCCCGACCGATCGCGCGCAGGTATACGACGTCGACGACGGGGAGCTGTTCCTCCTCGGCACCAGCGAGGTCGCGCTGTCGGCGCTGCACCGGGCCGAGACGCTCACGCCCGAACAGCTACCTGCGCGCTACGCCGGCTACTCCACCTGCTTTCGTCGGGAGGCGGGAACCTACGGCAAGGACACGCGCGGCATCTTTCGCGTGCACCAGTTCGACAAGGTCGAGATGTTCTCGTTCTGCGACCCCGACCACAGCGACGAAGAGCACGAACGGATCCTCGCGATCGAAGAAGAGATCGTCGGTGGGCTCGGTTTGCCGTACCGGGTCACGAACATCGCGGCCGGCGATCTCGGCCCCGCCGCGGCGAGCAAGTTCGACATCGAGGTGTGGCTGCCGTCGGAAGGCGAGTACCGCGAGATCACCTCGTGCTCGAACTACCGCGACTACTCGGCCCGCCGGCTCGGTACGCGAGTGAAGGGCGAGAGCGGAAGTCGCCTCGTGCACACGTTGAACGGCACCGCGGTGGCGGTGAGTCGCATGTTGGTGCTCCTGTTCGAGCACTACCAACAGGCCGACGGGAGCTTCGAGGTTCCCGACGTGCTGCGACCGTTCACCGGGTTCACTGCCGTCGCCGCGCCTTCGTAACGCCGGTAGCCTCCATCCCTCGGAGGGATGCCGGAGCGGCCGAACGGGGCGGTCTTGAAAACCGCTGTGCGCAAGCACCCTGGGTTCGAATCCCAGTCCCTCCGCTTGGCGCGCGGCTTATCGCATGATCAAGCATTTGACGCTTCCCTGATCGAACGATAAGGTGGCGGGGTGTCCACTGCCGTGTCTCGATCAGCCGGTCTCGAGAGCCGGCGTGCGATTCTCGATGCGGCGTTGGATCTCTTCTCGGAGAGCAGCTTCGACGGCGCGTCCACTCGGGCCATCGCCGAGCAGGCGGGGGTCACCCAGCCATTGCTCAACTACCACTTCGCCGGCAAAGAAGACCTGTGGCGCGCCGCGGTCGACGACCTGTTCGAGCGGTTCCGCACGTCGATGCAGCTTCGACTCTCCGGTCTGCGCGGCGTGGACGATGTCACGATCGCGAAGCTCATGGTGCGTCACTTCGTCGAGTTCTCCGCGGCGAATCCGCACCTGCACCGGATCATTATGCAGGAGAGCAAACGTGCGGGCGCTCGTCTCGACTGGCTGATCGAAACCCACGTGCGGCCG
>DASYJT010000236.1:0-22258 GCA_035996165.1 Acidimicrobiia bacterium | reverse complement strand
GTCATCACCGTCGAGGAGAGCCAGACCTTCGGGATGGAGCTCGACCTCGTCGAAGGTATGCGCTTCGACAAGGGCTACATCTCGCCCTACTTCGTCACCGACCCCGACCGCATGGAAGCCGTCCTCGACGACGCGCTCCTGTTGTTCGTGTCGAGCAAGATCAGTGCGGTCAAGGACCTCCTTCCCGTGCTCGAGAAGGTCATGCAGTCGGGCAAGCCGCTGGTGATCATCTCCGAGGACGTCGAAGGCGAGGCACTGGCCACGCTCGTCGTCAACAAGATCCGGGGCACGTTCAAGTCGGTCGCCATCAAGGCTCCCGGCTTCGGCGAGCGCCGCAAGGCGATGCTCCAGGACATGGCGATCCTCACGGGCGGCCAGGTGGTCTCCGAGGAGATCGGCCTGAAGCTCGAGAACATCGGCCTCGAGCTCCTCGGCAAGGCGCGCAAGGTCGTCGTCACCAAGGACGAGACCACGATCGTCGAGGGTTCCGGCGCCAAGGGCGATGTCACGGGTCGCATCCAGCAGATCCGCAACGAGATCGACAACACCGACTCCGACTACGACCGCGAGAAGCTCCAGGAGCGCCTCGCCAAGTTGTCGGGTGGCGTTGCGATCATCAAGGTCGGCGCGGCCACCGAGGTCGAGCTCAAAGAGAAGAAGCACCGCATCGAAGACGCGGTGCAGACCACCAAGGCAGCTGTCGAAGAGGGCGTCGTGCCCGGCGGCGGTGTGGCGCTCGTTCGTGCGCAGGCCAAGGTGCTCGAGCTCGCGGCAACGCTCGAGGGCGACGTGGCGACCGGCGCGAAGTTGGTCGCTCGTGCGCTCGAAGAGCCGTTGAAGCAGATCGCGGTCAACGCCGGCATGGAGGGTGGCGTGATCGTCGAGAAGGTGAAGAACCTGAAGGGCGCGAACGGCCTGAACGCGGCAACCGGTGAGTACGAGGACCTCGTCAAGGCCGGCGTCATCGACGCCGCCAAGGTCACGCGCTCGGCGCTGCAGAACGCAGCTTCGATCGCGGCGCTGTTCCTCACCACCGAGGCGGTCGTGGCCGACAAGCCCGAAGAGAAGGGCGCCGGCGGTATGCCGGGCGGCATGCCCGGCGGCGGCATGGGAGACATGGACTTCTAGTCCGTCCCCCGTTCTTCGCAGTTCCTATGGGGCGCCCTCCGGGGCGCCCCATTCGCGTCCCGGCGCTGACCCGCCCCGACCCTCGGCTCTCACTCTGAGTGATGGTTTGGGCCCGTGCCGAAGTAGCATCGCAGGGGATTTTGGCGGGCCACGGAGGGGCGGGGATGCTGGGGACGCGGCGTGCGTTCGCGGCCGTTGTGCTGGCGATTGGGCTCTTCGGCGCGGCGTGCGGCGGTACCGACTTCGCGCGGCGCGCGCCGGTTCCGGAACCGCACCCCGTCGCGCGGCCCGTGGCCGATGCGGTCGTGCGGAGTCCCGCGCTGCAGGCCGAGTTGCTGCGCGCCGTCTCCCGCACCGCGGCCGCCCGAACTGCGCGCACCTCGATCTCGGTGACGCTGACCGGGCGTGGCGCGAGTGGAGCCGTTGTCGGCGCGTTCGACGTCGCGGGTACCGGTGTGGTGGACGCGAAGACCGGCGATGCCCGGCTCGAGTTGAGCGTGCCGCTCCTCGACCGGATCGGTGGCGGCGGGCCGATCGAGCAGCGGATCGTCGGGGGCGTCGTGTACACGACGATGCCCGCGCGGGTTCTGCGCGCCGGTGGGGTACCGGCGCCCGTGCGCTGGCTCAGTCTCGATCCGCGCCACGTCAGTGCTTCGCAGCCGGCGGCGCTTTCGCAGTCGCAATCGCAGGCGGACCCGGCGGGTCAGCTCGGCTTCTTGGCCGCGATCTCCGACGACGTGCGCCGCATCGGTCCCGAAGCGGTCCGCGGTGTTCCGGCGACGCACTACGCGGCCACCATCGACCTCGGTGCCGCGGCGCGGGGCACGCCCCCCGGCGTGGCGGCCGCTCGGAAGCTGGCCCAACTCGGCGCGTTCGCCGGTACGCGACGGCCCGCCGTCGACGTGTGGCTCGACGCCGACGGCCGGGCCCGTCGGGTCGTGGTCGCCGTCGCGATGTCGTCCGGCCAGACGATGCGGATCCAGGGCGACTTCTATGCATTCGGCGCGCCTCTGCGGGTTGCGGCTCCACCGCAATCGGAGGTGCGGCCCTACGGCAGCTTCCGGATCCGTACGCCGGCGGGGTGAACCGTCGGCCCCGGGCTCAGGGCCGGGCGCCGTTCTACCGATATCTCGTCGGTGACGACGAAGCGCTTTCCTCTCATTCCCGGTCTGGTCATCGCGGCCGTGTTGGCGGTCGCGGGTTGCGGCGGCCAGCCGTTCCCGCAGTCGCAGTCGCAGGCTCGAACCAATGTGGGCGGCGGCGCCAAGACGCCGACCACCCCGCAGGCGCGACTGCTGGCGGCGGTGACGAGCACGACGGAGTCGGGGACGGCGCGGTTCGCCCTCGACATGTCGATGTCGGGCCTCGGCACGACCGGCACGATGACGATCACCGGGACCGGCGCGATGGACCTCGGCCGGCGGCGTCTCGCGATGACCATGCACGGCGACGTCGTCGGTCAGTCCGTCGACCTCGAGATGCGCGTCGTCGGCGGAACGCTCTACCTGAAGAAGGGCGGTAGTTGGACGAGCATGACGCCGACCGCGTCCGGCTTCAGCACGCCGAACCCCAGCAGCTACCTCGACTATCTGCAGGGGATCGCCTCCAACGTGCATGTCGAAGGTCGCGAGACGCTGCGGGGCGTTGCCACCACTCGCTACACCGCGACCGCCGACCTCGATCGCGCCTGGAAGCGCATCGCGAGCGGCGCGAAGCGCGCCGCGATCTCGAATGCGCTCCACCAGTTCGGTCTGACGAAGATTCCGGTCACGGTCTGGGTCGACGACGCGGGCCGGCTGCGCAAGCTGAAGATGTCGATGGATCTCGGGGCCCTCGCCAAGCTGCCCGGTGCGCCGGCGGGGTTCGATCCGAAGATCGTCATGACGATGGAGCTGTACGACTTCGGCGTCCCCGTCGACGTGCAGATCCCGGCGGGCGCGCTACCGGTGACGGGCACGAGCTCGAACCCGACGTTCTGCCTTGCCGAAGTGTGTGCGCCGTCCGGTCCGAGTGCGCGCGACATCCAGATCGATCTGCGGAACGCGCTCACCGCCGAGAAGGTGCAGTACGTCGACACCCAGGAGTACACCGCCGACGTGGCGACGCTGAGGTCGATCGAACCGTCGCTCGACTGGGGCGGAAAGCTCAAGGTGGTCGTCGGTGACGTACCGGGATCTCCGCGGACGGTCCTGTGCCTGTCGGAAACGTCCGGGGGACAGGTTTACTCCGTGGGTGATGTCGCCAGCGGCCTCCGAGTCGACACTCGCTTCGGGAACAGCCCGTGCCCGGACGTGGTCGACGCGGCGTACGTCTCCACCCTCGATCGGAGCTGGTAGGCGGGTACGCTCGCCGGCGTGGAACGCGTAAATCCGTCGGTCGGTTGGGGCGTTCTGCATCTCTTCTACCGGGTCGATCGCGAGCGCGCCGAGCGCGATCCGGGCGCCGGTAAGCACGTCCGCGACGCGTTCGCCGCGCTCGAAGCCGACGGGCATCAGGCGCTGGCGCTGGCGATGCTCGGGCACAAGGCCGACTTCGGTGTGGTCGCCCTCGGCCCCGATCTTGCCCGCCTGCAGCAGTTCCAGAACGAGCTCCTCGCGGCGCCACTCGAGCCGGTGTATTCCTACGTCTCGCTCACCGAGCAGTCGGAATACGGCGCGACCGAGGCGGAAGAACGCGTCCGTCTCCAGAGCGAAGAGGGCGTGGCGGGCGACGAGCTCGAAGCGCGTCTCACCGTGTGGCGCGATCGCATCGCGCACTACAAGGAGAACCGCGTCCACCCGCGTCTGCCGATGAAGAAGACGTGTTGCTTCTATCCGATGTCGAAGCGCCGCGCGCCCGACGCGAACTGGTTCGAGCTCCCGTTCGACGAGCGCAAGGCGCTCATGGCCGGTCACGCGCGTGTGGGTCGGACGTACTCGGGTCGCGTGTTGCAGCTCATCACGGGATCCACCGGCATCGACGATTGGGAATGGGGCGTCACGTTGCTCGCCGATGATCCGGCCGCGCTGAAGGAGATCGTCTACGAGATGCGCTTTGACCCCGTGTCGGCCCGTTACGCAGACTTCGGCCCGTTCTACACGGGTCTCGTGCTCGAACCGGCCGACGCGTGTGCGCGCGTCGGCCTACGCGTGGAGGACGACACCCGATGACGCAGACCAACGACGCGATCCGACTGTTCGTGTCGATCCCGGAGCAGCTCGTCGAAAGGCCCGTGATCTACGAGATGATCAAGCAATTCGACGTCGTGCCGAGCATCCGGCGCGCGAATGTCGAGGCGCACTCGGCGTGGGTCATCCTCGAGCTCGGCGGCAGCCCCGGCGCGCGTGATCAGGCGATCGCGTATCTCGAAGGGCTCGGTTGCACCGTCAACCGGATGGAAGGCGACGTCGTCGCCGGTTGACACTCGATCGCTGCTCGCGCCTCAGGGTTCGAGCATCTCCCAAATCGCGAACGAGACGTACTCCACCCCGTCGTGCGTCTCGGTCCGGCCCGCGCGCCGCAGCTCGCCCAGGCACGCGTTCGTTGCCTCGAACCCGATCATGCGCTTGAAGTCGGCGACGGCAACGAGCAGCGGGCCGTCGGCGTCGCCCTCCCGCAACAACGCATCGACCTCGAGCACTGGACGCGCGGGATCGTTCGGATCGATGCACGCGCAGTGGTAGACGATCCGTTCGAAGACCGACACTGCCCGGAGCCGCACGCGACGATGTTGACCGATGCCGGCACCTGACGACGAGCGCGTACGCACCGAGGCCGAGGGACACGCGCTCATGGCGGAGGGCTCGGCCCGGCTGATCGACGGCGTGGAGCGGCTCGGCTCGCGCTGGGTCGTGAGCGCGGTGACCGGGTTGGTCGACGTGTGGGGCAGGCTCGATGCGCCGGCCCGCGCGGCGACGGTCGCGGCCGCGACGGAGGCCGGCGACCGGGCCGCGACCCGGGTCGGGTCCGAGCTCCGGGCGTTGTTTGCGTTGGATGCCGCCGCCCAGCGCGCCACGCCACTCGAGATCATCCGGTCGTTGCGGTCCGAAGCCGGCGAAGTGCTGCGGGGTGCGGGTGTGCCCGAGGTCGTGCGCGACCCGTTCGAGACCCGCGCCTTTCCCGACGATGTCTATGGCATCGTCCTCAAGACCCCGGCCGAGCTGGGCGACGACGACCTCGGCGGCGCGTTGCTCGCGTGGGGCATGGGCAAGGCCAAGGTGCTGAGGTCCCGAGCGGGCGCCGGCCCCGATCCCGGGTGACAGGCCGCGCGAACCCCAGGGGGATGAAACGGAGCTGTAACAATCGGGCCTCGGGAGGGAAACAGCTTCCTGTAAGGCTGGACAACCGATCGACCCGCGTAGCGGGCAAAGGAGTGACACGTGAAGCTGGTCGTAGGGATCGTCAAGCCGTTCAAGCTCGATGACGTCAAGACGGCGGTCCAGGACTTCGGTGTCCAGGGCATGACCCTGACCGAGGTACAAGGCTTCGGGCGCCAGCGCGGCCACACCGAGGTGTACCGCGGTGCGGAGTACACCATCGACTTCGTCCCGAAGGTGAAGCTCGAGGTCCTCGTCGAGGACGACGATGCGCAACGTGTCGCGGACAAGATCGTGGAGGCGGCGAGGACCGGCAAGATCGGCGACGGCAAGGTGTGGATCCTGCCCGTCGAGGGCCTGATCCGGATCCGAACCGGGGAAGCCGGCTCTGACGCGCTCTAGCTCCCGTCCGGAACTCATCTCCGCGCGTCTGCGCGACGCGCGTACCAGCCTGGTTGCCGACCCGACGCTGCGCGGCCGCGCGTTCGGTGCGGCCTTGTCCGACGCGGTCGACGCGGCCCTCGTCGAGGCATTCGGCGAACTCGACGCAACGGACAACGTCGCGCTCGTGACGCTCGGTTCCTACGCGCGCCGTGAGCTGTGCCCCGGCTCCGATGTCGACGTGATCCTCGTGCACAACCTGAAGGGTCGGCGCAGTGTCGACACCGTGCGCGCGATGACCGAACGGCTCTGGTATCCGCTCTGGGACGCGGGCTTCGTCACCGGGCACGGCGCGCGCACGATCAAGGAGTCGATCGCGCTGGCCGACGACGACATCGATGCGCTGACCGCACTGCTCGACGTCCGCGTCATCGCGGGGGCGCGGGAACTGGGCGCCGAGCTGGAACGCAAAGCGCGCGAGCTCGCTCAGCGGCGCAGGAACCGGGTCTTGAAGGTGCTGGTGGATGCGTCGGATCATCGTCGGTCGCGGCCCGGCGCGATCGCCGAGATGCTCGAGGCCGACCTCAAAGAAGGCGGCGGCGGCCTGCGCGACGTGCAGTCGTTCGAGTGGGGCGGGTGGGCGCTCGGCGCGCCGGGCGGGTCGTCCACGTTGATCGAGCGCGGTCTGTTGACCGCGCCCGACCTCGCCCGAGTCGAGGCCGGGCGCGAGCTGCTGCTCGACATCCGGGTCGCGTTGCAACGGGTGACCACGTCGCACTCCGACCGCCTCGCGCTGCAGGAACAGGATGCGGTCGCCGAACAACTCGGCTTCGCGTCGGCTGACGCGCTCGTGCACGACCTCGCGAGCGCGGCGCGCGAGATCGCTTGGATCGCGGGCGACGTGTGGTCGCGCGCCCGGGAGCTCGTCGACGGAACGGATTCCAAGTCCGCACCGGCCGACCAGGCCGTGGCCGAGGGCGTCTGGGTGCGTTCCGGTCGCGTGCACATCGACACCCGGGCCGACGGCTCGATCCCCGCGCTGCGCACGCTCGAGGCCGCGTGCGCGGCAGCCGAGAACGACGTGCCGTTCGACCGCACGTCGCTCACGCGCCTGCGCGGTACCGACGAGCCGAGCTGGGACGTGTGGCAACGCGCCGGTTTCGTTCGCCTGCTCCGTTCGGGAGCACGAGCCGTGCCCGTCTTCGAGGCGCTCGATCACGAAGGTGTGCTCGCCCGGCTCCTCCCGGAGTGGGAGCACGTGCGCTCGCGACCGCAGCGCAACGCGTACCACCGCTACACCGTCGACCGGCATCTACTCGAGGCCGTCGCGCAGTGCGCGCGTCTGCTCGACTCGGGGGAGGAGCACATCGCTCCGGGTCGGGAACCGACGGTCGAGATGGTCGTGGCGCGCGCATGCCGCCGGCCCGAGCTGCTGCTGCTCGGCGCGCTGCTACACGACATCGCGAAAGGCATGCCCGGTGATCATTCCGAGGTGGGCGAGCAGACCGCGGAACGCATCGTGCGGCGCATGGGCTTCGAGAGCGAGGCCCGCGAGGTGCTGCCCTGGCTCGTCCGCAACCACCTGCTCATGGCCGAGGTCGCGACTCGACGTGATCTTTCCGACGCGTCGGTCGCCGACAACGTGGCCGCCGCGTGCTCGGGTGATGCCGAGCGCCTCCGTCTCTTGTATCTCCTGACCATCGGCGACTCCAAGGCCACCGGCCCGGCGGCCTGGAGCCCGTCGAAGGGCGCGCTCCTGCGCGACCTCTTCGTCAAGGCGGCAACCGCGATCGAGCGGGGCGAAGCCAAAGCGGTAGCCGCCGATCGGCGCGAGGCAATGCACGAGGCGTTGGGTGAAGCGCGCGCGAGTGCCTTCCTGGCTCGGTTGCCGGAGCAGTACGTGCAGGCGTTCGACGTCGACACGATGCGCATGCACGAAGAGTTGCTGCGCGACTCGCCGACCGTTCGGTGCGAACGGGTCGACGGTGGTCACGTCGTGATCACCGTCGTGGCCGACGACCGTCCGGGCCTGTTGGGGACGCTCGCCGGCGCGCTGACGGTGTGCGGGCTCGACGTCTTGGAGGCGAGCCTCTTCGGTACCACCGACGGCTTCGCGCTCGACGTGTTCCGCGGGGCCGACCCGTTCGGTCGGGTCGCCGACGACGACGGCGCGCGCGTCACGCAGACGATCGAGCGGGCGCTCGCGGGCGACATCGACCTCGCAGTCCGTGTCGACGAGCGCCGCCGGGCGTACGCGCCGATCACCAAGCCGTCGCCGCCCGAGGTTCGGGTCGAGGTGAACACCGAGGAATCCGAGACCGACACTGTGGTCGAGGTGCACACCGACGACGACGTCGGCTTGCTCTACCGGCTCGCGTCGGCGTTCACGGAGCTCGACCTCGACGTTCGGATCGCGAAGGTCGCGACGTTGGGCAAGCGGGTCGTCGACGTCTTCTACGTGCGCGACTCCGCCGACCACAAGTTCGACGACCCGGACGACATCGCCCGGCTGCGCGCGACGCTCGTCGATCGCATGACTGGCTAGGGTCGGGTCCGCATGAGCACGCACGACGCTGCCGAACCCGCGGCGGACATGTTGCGCTGGGCGGAGACGCTGTCGGGCATCGCCCGCACCGGTCTCGGCTTCACCCAGAGCCTGTACGAACGGGAGCGGTTCGAAGAGGTACTGAAGGTCGCGGCCGACATCCGCGCCGCCGCGGTCGACGAAGCTGTATCCGAGGTGTTGTTCGACGAGTGGTTGAGCACCGTCGGCGAAGGTGTCGCGGGCTACGTCACGCCCAAGGTCGCGGTCGCGGCGGTCGTCGCGAACGATCGCGGCGAGATCCTGCTGACCCAACGGGCGGATTCCGGGTGGTGGCTCTATCCCGTCGGTTGGGCCGACGTGGGCTATTCGCCGTCGGAGATCGCGATGAAGGAAGTGCTTGAGGAGACCGGGATCGAATGCGAAACGGTTTCGTTGATCGCGGTGCTCGACGGTTTGCGTCTGGGTTTCGCTCGCGTGCCGATGTATTCGGTCGTGTTCTATTGCCGGATGACGGGCGGCGAGTTGAAGGGGCATCCGCTCGAGACGAGCGCGGTGGGTTTCTTCTCGCGCGACGCGATGCCACAGCCGCTCGCGGGCGCGCACCGTTGGCTCGATCTTGCGTTCCGCGCGATCGACGGCGAGGCGGTCGAGACGTGGTTCGACCCTCCGCGCGAACCCATCTGGCGCGGCGACGCGAGCGCCTAGCTCGTCAGCTGATCGATCAGTAGCGCGACGATCGACACCTTGCCGTTCGCGCGCTCCCAGGCGTCGCCGATCGCTTCGTGATCCACGAGTCCCGACCGGTCGGGCGCGAGCGCGAGCGCGGCGTGCGCGAGGCTCGCGAGCCGCGCGGGCTCGACCTCATCGCCGTACGCGGGAAACGCCTCGAGCCCGTCCCAGAGCCCACTGAGGGGCCGGACGTCTTTGCCCAGTCGTAGTGCCTGCGGGTCGGTTCCCTCGGTCAGCTGGCTCACGACCGACTCCCAGATGTCGTAGTGCGAGCACCCGGCCGGCGGTTGATAGCCCGAGACCGGGTGCATCCGGAACTCGAGGATCATCGCGGTGTCGTCACCGTCGTCGCCGACGAGCCACGTCTGCGAGCCGTTCACATAGCTGTCGACGGGCGGCCCGAGGTGTTCGTCGAGCGCCAGCACCAACTCGGGTGAGAGGCTCCATACGGCGGTCGGTACGAGATCCACCCCGTAGACCGTAGCCAGCACGGGCTCTACGATCGGCCGGAGATGAGCCAATACGACCGCCTGTCTTCGCTCGATGCGAGCTTCCTGCACCTGGAGCGGCCCGAGTACCCGATGCACGTCGGGGCGGTGAGCGTCCTCGAGGGCGCGCCGTTCTTCGGGGCCGACGGGCGGTTCCGGATCGGCGACGTGCGCGACCTCGTGATGTCGCGGCTGCCGTTGATGCCGCGTTTCCGTCGGCGTCTGATGCACGTGCCCTACGACCAGGGTCGCCCGATCTGGGTCGACGACGACCGGTTCGACATCTCGTATCACGTGCGGCACACCGCGCTTCCCCGGCCGGGCACATGGGAGCAGCTCGTCGCACTGACGACGCGGGTACAGGAGGGGCTGCTCGATCGCGATCGTCCGTTGTGGGAGATCTGGTTGGTGGAGGGCGTCGAAGGCGGCAACGTCGCGATGCTGCAGAAGACGCACCACGCGTTGATCGACGGCGTATCGGGGGTCGACGTCGCCACGCTCCTGCTCGACATGAGCCCACAGTTCGCGGCGCCGGTCGTTCCCGATTGGACACCTGAGCCCGCACCGAGCGCGTCGCAACTGTTGCTCGACACGCTCCGGGAGCGCATCACCGAACCCGCCGAGATCGCGCGCTCGGTTCGTTCGTTGTTACGCGGGCCTCGTTACGCCGTCGAGCGGGCGCACGAATTCGTGCAGTCGATGAGCACGATGGTGACCCGCGACGCGATCGCGCCGCGGACGTCGCTGAACGTGCGCACGGGGCGGCATCGTCGGCTCGGTGTCGTGCGGATCCCGCTCGCCGACGTCAAGGAGATCCGGCGCGGACTCGGCGGCACGGTCAACGACGTCGTGCTCGCGGGTGTGTCGGGCGGGCTGCGACGCCTCTTCATACATCGCGCCGACGACACCGAAGACCTCCAGCTGCGCGTGCTCTGCCCGGTCTCGGTGCGTTCCGCCGACCAACACGGGTCGCTCGGCAACAAAGTCTCGGCCATGTTCGTCAATCTTCCGGTCGACAATCGGCCGGCCGTGGAACGACTGCGCGCGATCTCCGCGCAGACGGCCGACCTGAAGGAACGGCGGCAGGCCGTCGGCGCCGAGATATTGCTGGGCATGACCGAATACGTCGCGCCGACCCTCATGAGCCTCGCGGCGCGGGTCGTGCACCGCCAGCCCTTCTTCAACCTGATCGTGACGAATGTGCCCGGCCCGCAACAGCCGCTCTACCTGATGGGTGCGCGGCTGCTGGAGGCGTTCCCGATCGTGCCGTTGACCCGCAATCTGTCGGTGGTGGTCGGGATCTTGTCGTACGACGGCACGTTGCACTTCGGGTTGTGGGCCGACCGCGACGCGGCGGCCGACGTCGAGGTGCTCGCGAACGGCATCGAAGACGCGTTCACCGAGTTGTTGAAAGTTGCACAGGAGCGGGGGCAGACATGACCGAAGTGTGGGAGCGAGATGCGTGGGAGCTCGCCGACTCGGTTCGGAGCGGCCAACAGCGTTCGACCGAGTTGCTCGACGTGTTCGTCGAGCGGGTCGAGAAGCTCAACCCCGAGCTGAACGCGTTCTGCTATCTCGACCTCGAAGGCGCGCGGGCGCGCGCGACGGCGATCGACGCGGCGGTCGCCCGGGGCGAGGACCCAGGAACGTGGGCCGGAGTGCCGATGGGTGTGAAGGAGCTCGTCGAGGTAGCGGGCTGGCCCGACACGCATGGATCGCTGCTCTACCGCGACGCGGTGGGAACGCGCGACGACACCGAGCCGGCCCGCTTGAAGGCCGCGGGCGCCGTGCTCGTGGGTCTCACGACGTCGCCCGAGTTCGGCTCGACCAACTGGACGCGCACGTTCCTGCACGGCACGACCCGCAATCCGTGGAACCCGGAGCGCACGCCGGGCGGGTCGTCGGGCGGATCCGCGGCCGCGGTCTCGGCCGGGATGATGCCGATCTGCACGGGCAGCGACGGCGGGGGCTCGATCCGCATCCCGGCGGCGTACAGCGGCCTGTTCGGCTTCAAGACGAGCTTCGGTCGGGTCGGCTACGCCGGCAACTTCGACAGCGCGCTGACCTCGGTGCCCGGTCCGATGTGCCGTTCCGTGCGCGACGCGGCCCGCTATATCGATGCGATCGCCGGGCCCACCAACAACGATCCCACTTCGCTGCCGCGTCCGGCGCGGTCGTACGAGGACGCGATCGTCTCGGGCGATGCAGTCGCGCAACTCCGCGGCAAGCGCGCGGCCTGGTCGTCGACACTCGGGTTCGCGGTATGCGACCCGGAGGTGGAGAAGCTCTCGTACGAGGCCGCGCTCGCGCTCTGCGCCGATGCAGGCATCGAGCTCGTCGACATCGACGTGCAGCTGCCCCGCCCGGGCGGCGCGTGGGGTCTGATCTCGTCGCTCGACACCGCCGCGAACCACCTCGAGGCGGCGCGCGACCGGTGGGACGACGTCACGCCCATCTCGCGTGCAGGGCTGCAAGCGGTCGATCGCATCAACTCCGAACAACTCATGCGTTCGATGCGCCGTCGCTTCGAGCTGCTCGAAGCGATCGGTGTCGTGTTCGACCAGGTCGACCTGTTGTTCACCCCGACGACCGCTACCACCGCGTTCGTCGCGGAGGGTCCGCCGCCGCTGGAGATCGGTGGGCAGAAGGTCGGCGGTATGGGTTCGGTCCCGTACACCGCGCCGTTCAACATCTCGGGCATGCCGGGCGTGAGCATTCCGGCCGGGATCGCGTCCGATGGGTTGCCGGTCGGCTTGCAAGCCGTCGGTCGGCGCGACGACGAGGAAGTCGTGCTGGCATGCGGCGCCGTGGCGGAAGCCAACCGCCCGTGGCCGAAGTTCGCCCCGCTCGCGTACGCCTGACGGGAGATCCGCCCGCCGCGGGTCGGCGATACCCTGCCCGACATGACCGACACCCAGCCGCGCGCGCGCCCTCCGAGACAGGAGCAGGAGCCCGCGTCGACCGAGGTCACCGAGGTCGCGGCGGGCGTGTTGCGCATGCAACTCCCGATCTGGATGCCCGGTCTCGGTCACGTGAACATGTACGGACTCGTCGACGATCGCGGTATCGCGGTCGTGGATCCGGGCCTCCCCGGGCCGCAGTCGTGGAAGGCGCTCAAACAGCGGCTGAAGACCGCCGGCTACCGGGTGAAGGACGTGCACACCGTCGTCGTCACGCACTCGCACCCGGACCATTTCGGCGGAGCCGGCCGCATCGCGCGCGAAGCCGGCGCGAAGCTGATCACGCACCACGCGTTCTCGACGTGGACCGTGAAAGGACCGTCTCCGCAGCGGGCATTGTCGGAGGGCGAAGCGCGGCGGGTGGAGATGGACGCCGCCGCGTACGCGCAGAGCGTCGACGTTCCGCCCGACGAGATACCGACGATCAACGATCCCGACATCGTGCGCGACGACACGGTCGAGACCGAGGCGACCTCGAGCCCGTGGGGCGCGATCACGCCGTGGGGAACGACGAACCAGGGCCCGCCCCTGAAGCGTCGGTTGATGATCAAGGCGCTGCGCGTGTTGTTCTCGCCGCCGGAACCGACCGAGCGCGTGCATCACGGCGAGCGGATCCGGCTCGGCAATCGCGACTGGTTCGTCGTGCACACGCCCGGGCACACCGTCGATCACCTATGCCTGTGGGATCCCGAATCGGGGACGCTGCTCACCGGCGATCACGTCCTCCCGTCGATCACGCCGCACGTCTCCGGCGTGCGCAAGGCCGACTCCCTCAAGTCGTATCTCGCCACGCTCGACCTCGTGGGCCAGTTGCCGGGCGTCACGCTCGGACTCCCCGCGCACGGCCATCCGTTCGCCGACGTCGCGGGCCGGGTGGAGGCGATCAAGGAGCACCACGCCGAGCGTATGGAGCAGTTGCGCGACGCCGGGCTGGCGATCGGCCCCGCGACCGTCGTGGCCCTTTCGCACGAGCTGTTCCCCAAGCGACACTGGGGGACGATGGCTGAGAGCGAGACGTTCGCACATCTCGAGCACCTCGCCCACGCCGGCACCGCCGAACGGTGGGAGGAGAACGGCATGCTCGTGTACCGCATGGAACCGAAGTCGGCCGTAGGCGCGCCATGACCGCGACCGACGTCGAGATCGCGAACGAGTCCGTCGACCTGCTCTCGCAGTTGATCCGCAATGAATGCGTGAACGACGGAACGCCCGAATCGGGATTCGAGTCGCGCAGCGCGGATCTGCTCGCGCAGTACCTCGGCGACAGCGGTCTCGATCTCGAGCGCTACGTCGCCCGGCCGGGACGCGAGAACCTCGTCGCTCGTATCGAGGGCAGTGATCCCACCGCGCCCACGTTGTTGCTCATGGGTCATACCGACGTCGTCCCCGCCAATGCCGACGGTTGGCAACGCGACCAGTTCTGCGGCGAAGTCGTCGACGGCGACGTGTGGGGCCGGGGCGCGGTCGACATGCTGAACCTCACCGCGACCATGGCTGTCGCGTTCCGCGGGCTCGCGCGTTCCGGGTTCAAGCCGAAGGGCACGCTCGTGTACCTCGCGGTTGCCGACGAGGAGAACCTCGGCACGTGGGGCGCGGAACACCTCCTCGACAACGAACAGGACGCGGTCCGAGCCGACTACGTCGTCACCGAGGCAGGCGGCTTCCAGATGCCGACCGCCCGTGGGCCGCGTTTACCGGTGATCGTGGGCGAGAAGGGTTCGTACTGGTGTCGCATCACGGTGCGGGGCACGCCGGGTCACGCGTCGCAGCCGTTCCGCACCGACAACGCGCTGGTGACCGCGGCCGAGATCGTGAAGCGGCTCGCCGAGTACCGGCCGCCCACGCAGATCCACGACACGTGGCGGCGTTTCATCGAGGGAGTCGACTTCGGTCCGGAGTGGAACTCGCACCTCCTCGACGAGGCGACCCTCGCCGACTTCTGCGAGGAGCTGCCGATCGGGCTGGCGCGGCAGGCGCACGCGTGTACGCACACGACGTTCGCGCCAACGGTGATCCACGGCGGAACGAAGACGAACGTCATCCCCGATGTCGTCGAGGTCGAGGTCGACATCCGGACCTTGCCCGGCCAGAGCGGCACCGACATCCGGGCGATGCTCGAGGACGCGCTCGGCGACCTGATGTCGTGCACGGAGATCACCCCGTTCGACGAGAACGAGTCCACTTCGTCGCCGGCCGACACGCCGCTGTGGGACGCGATGGGTCGCGTCTCGTCTCGGCTCGTCGAAGGTTCCGCGCTCGTGCCGTTCCTGACCGTCGGCGCCACCGACGCCCGCTTCTTCCGCCGCTCCGGTTCGGTCGCGTACGGCTTCGGGCTCTTCAGCCGCAAGCTCTCGTTCGACGACTACGCGTCGATGTTCCACGGCAACGACGAGCGCGTCGACATCGATTCGCTGGTCCTGTCGACCCGGCTCTGGGAAGGCCTCGCCCAAGACATCCTGGGCTAGCCGGTTCCTCGGACTACCTAGTCCTCGGGCTGATCCCGGAGGTAGCGCTCGAAGTCCTCCGCGAGTGATTCGCCCGAGGGGAGCTCGTCTTCGTCGAACCAGTCCTCGTCGTCGTCATCGTCGTCGTCTTCGACCGCGATCTCGTCGTCGGTCTCGACCCAGCCCGGCGCGTCGTCGGCGGTGTCGTACCGCGTCTCGAGGCGTTCGACGTACGAGCTCACGTCGGAGTCGCCGGCGACGACCTCGGAGACCGAACGCTCCCACGCGCTCGACGCGATGTCGAGGTCGGTGAGGTCGAGGCCGAGGTCGAGGAGGTCGCCGAGCCGGTCGAGGAGCGCGCGCGTCGCCTTGGGGTTGGGCGGGGTCGCGACGTAGTGGGGGACGGGCGCCCAGATCGATGCCGATGCGAACCCGGCGCGGCGCACCGCGTCGTGCAACACGCCGACGATCCCGGTCGGGCCCTCGTAACGCGAGCGTTGCATCCCGAGCCGCGCCGCGAGCACCTCGTCGGTGGCCGAGCCGGTGCACTTGATCGGACGGGTGTGCGGAGTGTCGCCGAGGAGTGCTCCGAGGGTGACGATCATCTCGCAGTTCGTCGTGCGCGCCACGCTGATGATGTCGTCGCAGAACGAGCGCCACTTCAAGTTCGGTTCGACGCCGAGCAGGAGCACGAGATCGCGCCCGCCGGCGGGGAGGGAACCGGCCGAGAGCGAGAGCGAAGGCCAGTTCACGGTGCGCACCACGCCGTCGATGAGCTCGACCGTCGGGCGGGCGGCTTGGAAGTCGAGGTACTCCTCGATGTCGAGCGCGGCGAACGGGCGCGCGTTGGTGGCGCGGGCGAGCCAGCGCACCGCGTCGGAGGCGGCGTCGGCGGCGTCGTTCCAACCCGAGAACGCGGCGATCATCGCGGGCCGGTGCAACGACGGCTCCACGCTCCAGCGGACGGTCACGCGTGCACCTTAGGTCTCGCTCCGGGCGCCGCTCTCGCGTCGCACGACCGGATTTCGCAGTGTTCCGATGCCTTCCACGGTGATCTCGACGACGTCGCCGTCGACGAGCCACCGCGGTGGGGTGCGCGCCGCGCCGACACCAGCCGGAGTTCCCGTGAGGATCATGTCGCCCGGCTCGAGCGTGCAGCCCTGGCTGATCCACGCGATGAGGTAGGGAATCGAGAAGACGAGCTGGGACGTGCTCGACGACTGCAGCACTTCGCCGTTGACGCGCGTCTCGATCGCGAGACCACGCTCGAGGTCGACCTCGTCGAGCGACACGACCTCCGGACCGAGCGGGCAGAACGTGTCGAACGATTTCGACCAGCTCCACTGACCGGTCGTGTACTGGTGATCGCGCGCCGAAACGTCGTGCGCGATCGTCACCCCCGCCACTACGTCGAGCGCGTCGGCTTCGCGCACGTCGCGCGCGCGGCGGCCGATGACGACGGCGAGCTCGCCTTCGTAGTCGGGCTGCGTCACGTGCGGCGGGACGACGATCGGTTCGCCGGGGCCGACGACCGAGCTCGGCGACTTCACGAACAGGGTCGGCGCCTCGGGCAACGGCCGGCCGGTCTCCGCCGCGTGATCGCGGTAGTTGAGGCCGACACCCCAGATGACGCGCGGAGTGGGAACGGGTGATCTCATGCGAGTGCTCCTGCCTCGTGCAGGCGGGTGATCTCGGCGGTGTCGAGCCCCAGCTCGCGGAACACTTCGTCGGTGTGCTCTCCGATCTCGGGCGCGCCCCGGCGAATCTCGAGCCCGTGCCCGTCGAACTGCATCGGCGACGACGACAGCCGCGCGGTCGGATGGTCCGGATGGTGCGGCATGTAGCCGTTCGCGTGCACCTGCGGATCGTCGATCACCTCGACCGGCGACGCGATCGACGAATAGATCGTGTCCTGCGCCGACAACCGTTCCTTCAGCTCCGCGAGGGGCAGCGACGCGATGCGTTCGACGAGGATCGGGTGCAGCTCGGGTGCGCGCTGCTGTCGTTGCGCGGCCGTCGCGTAGTCGGGATTGTCGAGGAGCTCCTCGAGGCCGAGCGCGCGGCACGTCGGTTCCCAGTGGCGATCGGGATCGAGCATGTTCAAGCTGATCCAGCGCTCGTCGGCGGTCCGGAACGAACCGACGAGGACACTGCTCAAGCTCTTTCCGGCAACGTGCCGCGGTGGTTCGACGCCCAGGATCGTCGTCGGGACGAGATCGTTCGACAGCGTCCAGACCGCGGCCCCGAGTAGCGACACGTCGACCACGGTCGGCTCGCCGGTGCGCTCGCGCTTGAACAGCGCGGCCGCCACCCCGCCCGCGAGGTACGCGCCGCTCGGTGCGTCGCCGAGCGCGCCGCGCGGTTGCACGAGTTGGCCGCCCTGCGGTGTGAGCATGTGGGCGAGGCCGCCGCGCGCCCAGTACGAAACCGCGTCGAATCCGCCCTTGTCCGCGTCGGGCCCCTGCAGGCCCTGGCCCGACCCGATCGCGTACACGCAGCGCGGGTTGACGGCCCAGATGTCGTCAGGATCGAGCGCGAGCTTCGAGCGCGCCGACGGCAGGAAGTTCGTGATGAACACGTCGGCCCAGGCGATCAGGCGGTCGAGCGCGGCGCGGCCCTCGGTGTTGCGCAGGTCGATCGCGACCCCGCGCTTGTTGCGGTTGAACTGCTCGAACAAGAAGTTGAAGTCGCCGGTGTCGGTGACGAAGCCCATCGCCATGATCTGGCGCAGCGGATCACCCGTCGGGCGTTCCACTTTCACGACGTCGGCGCCCCACTCGGCGAGGATTGCGGCCGCCGAGGGCACGAAGCCGTGCTCGGCCACCTCCAGCACCTTCACGCCGTCCATCACGCCCATGACGTGTCTCCTTTGGTTCGTCGCGCCGACTCGTTCCGGCCGTCCGGCGTCAGCCGCGCAAGGGCGCGATCGACGATTGGGAGCACTGGTCGAGTGCGCCCTGCACCATGATCTCCACGAGTGACCCGATGTGGTCGAAACCCTCGCCGACCGTCTTGCCCATCAGGAACCGCGCGTGGATGCCTTCCAGGATGATCGCCAGCTTGTACGCGGCCAACGCCTCGTAGAAATCGAGCTGACTCACGTCTCGGCCCGACTTCCGCGCGTAGCGCTCGACCACTTCGTCGCGCGGCAGGAAGCCCGCTTCCGTCGAGATGGTCGCGCCGACGTTCGCCGTCTGGGCCTCGTCGCGCACGTAGTAGAGCAAGTAGAGGCCGAGATCGGCGAGCGGGTCGCCCAGCGTCGCCATTTCCCAGTCGAGCACGGCGACTATGCGGCCCGGGTCGGCGGGCGCCAGCATCGTGTTGTCGAGCCGGTAGTCGCCGTGGACGATTGTTGGGGGCGGCGACGTGGGCAGCGCGGCCCGCAGGCGGCGGGCAAGCTCGTCGACGATCGGCAGGTCGCGTGTCTTCGAACGTTCCCATTGCTCACCCCAACGTCGCACCTGGCGCTCGACGTACCCGTCGGGATGGCCGAAGTCGCCGAGCCCGACCGCTTCGTAATCGACCGCGTGGATCGCGACCAGCACGTCGATGAGCTCCTCGGAGCACCGGCGCGCCTCGTCGTGGGTCAACGTGGCGATGTCGGTTGCCGTGCGCAGGATGTTCCCGTCGACGAGCTCCATGACGTAGAAGGGCGCGTCGTTCACGTCGATTTCGTCGCAGAAAGCGCTCGTTTTCGGGACGGGCACCGACGTGGGTGCGAGCGCGGTCAGGACCTTGTACTCGCGGGCCATGTCGTGCGCGGTGGGGAGCACGTGGCCGAGGGGCGGTCGGCGCAGCACCCACTCGTTGCTCGCGTCGCGGATCGCGTACGTGAGGTTCGATCGCCCACCGGAGATGAGCGATGCCGTCAGCTCGCCACCGGTCGCGCCTTCGACGTGCGCCGCGAACCACGGGCGTAGCCGTTCCAGATCGACCCCAGGCGGCGTGTCCGTCACGGCCGGGAGGTTACAGATCTCCACCTGCGCGGGCGCGAGCCCGGGAAGGCCGGATCAGGCGATGCGTGACTCGCGCGGCGCGACGGGTTCGCCGTTGCCACGCGGGTAACGGGCGACCCGGCCGACGGGCATGTCGACGCGGAATCCCGCGGCGGCGCGCTCCTCTTCGGACTCGGCGCCCCAGAAGCCGTATTCGCGGTTCGAGCGGGCCCAGTCGCGGCACTCCTGCAGCGCCGGGCACGCCCGGCACACGGACCGGGCCTGCGACTCACGCACGACGCGCGCCTCGGGGCGCTCGCCGGCAGGCGCGAAGAACAATCGCGTCTGTCCTTGGCACGCCGCCTCGGCCGTCCACGTGAGTGGGCCGGTGAAGATGAAGTTGGTGGACAGCATTTCGGCGGTCATGGCGCTCCCCTTCACGACCGGGCGATTAGACGGAGCTCGGGAGCCGGGCGGGGGGACGCCGGCTCCTCGAGCCCCTGTCGTACCCCCTTAGTGAAGCGGATCACAAGACCATCTGTCAAAGGCGTGGAAACGATAGTATTCATCTGAATAGACGATGGCTGGCCCGAGATGGCGTCAGAATGGCGCCAGGACGGGGCCAGGATGGCGCCGGGATGCTGTCAGGAGGCCGGAATGGACGTCCGCCAGCTGGAAGCTCTGTTGGCGGTGGCCGAAGCGGGCAGCTTCACCACCGCCGCCGACCACCTCCACACGGTGCAATCGAACGTGTCGGAGCACGTCCGTCAGCTCGAGGCCGAGCTGGGCGTGCAGCTGCTCGTCCGGGGCCGGCGGGGGACGGTGCCGACTGAGTTCGGGGTGCGGGTGATCGAGCGGGCCCGGGCGATCCGCAGCGAGATCGAGGCTCTCCACAAGGACCTGTCGATGTTGCAAGGGCTCGAGACCGGGCACGCGACGCTCGGCGTCGTCGGAACCGTGAGCCGTCTGCTCGTCCCGATGGTCGTGGCGCAGATGCGCAAGAGCGCGCCCGGTGTGTCGCTACGCCTCACCGAGGGCGCGTCGGAGCGGCTCGCGGGCGAGGTTGCCGATCGCCAGCTCGCGAGCGCGGTGGTGACCGAGCCGGTGAGCGACACGCGCCTGCACGTCGAGCACCTCCGCGACGAAGCGCTGGTGGCACTCGTGCCGTCGACGTTGCTGATGCACGCGCACGAGCCGATGGCGCTCGGCGAGCTCGCCCAACAGACGCTGATCCTGCCGCCCGCCGGGAACCCGTTGCGCGATGAGGTCGAGACCGCGGCGCGCGCGGAGCGCGTCGAGTTGCGCGTCCCTATCGAGGTCGAAGGTATTCGTCTCATCGCCGACCTCGTCGGCGCGGGAGTCGGAGTGTCGATCCTGCCCGAGACTGCCGTGGCTCACGACCATGTCGGCGTCCGCCAGCTGCGCATCGCGCGCATGCCGCCGCGCCGGCTCGCGTTGGTCACGGCGCGCGGCGTGCAGCTCTCGCTCGCCGACCAGGCCGTCCACGATGCAGTGCGCCGGATCGTCCGCGACGAGCGCCTCCCCGACGCCGCTCGCACCGCCTAGCGCTCCCGAATCCGCGCAACCGTTGCGAGGGTTGTCGGGGGTCAGGTTGCGGTGGGGGTGAAACGGGTTCCGGCCACGGTGCGTTCGGCGGCGAGGCCGATGACCTCGAGGCGATCGACGCCCGGCGGCGCATCCGAGTTGGTCTCCAAGCGGACGCGCGCGCCCCGCGGCCACACGAGGTCGGCCGAGGTTGGGGTCTCGCTCTCGACGTCGCCCTGCAGGACGCCGGCGAAGAAGCTGAGCGCGGACGGCAGCGACGGTGTGCGCAGCACGACGCGTCGCAGCGTGCCGTGTCCGGTCGGCTCGGCCGGGTCGACCCACCAGCGCGGGTGTGTGTTCGGGCCGTTCGCGGCGACGTAGTCGAGCAGTTGCTTGCGCGTCTCCGGATGTCCGTGCGACTCCGCGAGTTGCACGACGGTCCCGTGTGCCTCGCGCGGCATCAGGAACGCTTCCTTCCATTCCGGATCGGAGAGATCGATGTTGACGGGATGGAAGCCCGCGCCGCGGACGCGCGCGATCGCCTCGGCGAGGTCGGGGACCTTGAAGGTCAGGTGATGTGGTCCGGCGCCGTGCCGGGCGACGAAGCGCGCAAGGAAGTCGTTCTGTTCCACCGCCCAGGGCTCGAGGAGCTCGACGGGCATGCCGTCGCCGTCGGGGCTGCCGAGCCAGACCTGCATGGGCCGAAAGCCGATCGCCTGACCGCCGAAGAGGATCGTCCCGCCGAGCTCTCCGGTCAGAAAACGGAGCGCGTCGGAGGTGTCAGGCGCGCCCAGCGCGACATGGTCGAGGTCGTAGCGATCGGTCACGAGCGGGGCAGGCTAGGCGACGGCGTCGGCCGGCGATCCCCGGCCCGAACGAGTCACTCGATTCGCGACGAACCAGCCGATGGCCAAGACCAAGACTCCGGCCACCGCGTCGAGGATGTAGTGGTTCGCGGTGATGATGATGACGACGAACGTGATCACCGGATAGGCCCACGCCAGCGCGGCCCACGTTCGGTTCTTCAGTCGAGGCCCGAGCGCGAGCGCGCACCACATGGCCCACGCGATGTGCACGCTCGGCATTGCGGCGTACTGATTCGACACGGTCTGCATCCCGCCGGAATTGAACGACCAGAACGCGGGATCCTGCGCGAGCGTGTCGACGAACCCCGGGAACATGCGCGGCGGCGCGAGTGGGTACAGCGTGAAGCCGATCAACGCGACCGCGGTCGTGATTGCCATCGTGTTGCGAAAGCGCGGGTAGTCGTCGGTGAAGTTCCGGTAGAGGAAGACTCCGGCGAAGATCGTGACGACGAAGTGAAACGAGCCGTAGTAGTAGTTGCCGAAGAGGATCAGTGGCCGGAAGTGCAATGCCCACTGCTGGAACGTCTGCTCGTGAAAGATGCCGAGATGTCGTTCCAACGACATGATCTGGCGTGCGTGATCGAACGCGTGCGGCGGCGGGGCAGCTCCGCCGTGGATGTTCCGGATCGCCGAGTACACGACGTAGAAGACGAGGATCGCGAGTAGCTCGACCCACCAGTAGAGGACGTGCCCCTCGGAGAGGATGCGTCCGCCACTGAACCGAGACTCGCGTTCTACGTGCGTGCTCACGTAGGTTCCCGGGCAGTGGCCGACGACGGCGAGCGATTCCCCACCGCGAAGGCCGGCGCTCCGAGCATGCTCACGGCGATCATGCATCCCCACCACAAGAGCCCCGCCGCGACGGCCTGGGCATTGCTGACGTCGAACGAATGCAAGAACAGTACCAACGCGCCTTCGCGCACCCCGAGACCACTGAACGAG
>DASYJT010000235.1:0-2979 GCA_035996165.1 Acidimicrobiia bacterium | reverse complement strand
TCTCCCGCCCCGTCGACTCGTTCGTGATGGTCGCGTCCCAGACGTGGGTCTGGCGACCGAGGTGTACCGGCACACACCGGCACCGGACCCGCTCGCCCGGCCGCGCCGATGACAGAAAATTGGTCTTCAGCTCGATCGTCGTGAACGACGCTCCGTCGGGGATGTTGTTGCCGCACCCGATCGCGGCGCACGTGTCGGCGAGCGCGACAAGTGCCGGCGCGAAGAGGAACCCGGTGCCCGCGATGAGGTTCTCGGTCACGTCGATGTGACCGAGGACCAGGTCCTTGGCGGAATGGTCGAAGACGCAGCCGAGCTGGCCTGGCACCAGTGGGCCGAAGAACTCGGTCACGAGACGGGCCGCGGCAACCGGATCGGCATCGTCGGGCAGGCTCATCACCGGGACAGTAACGGTGAGGTGTCGCCGGCGGGCGGTCTCCTTCGCAGCGGTCACCAGATGAAGGGCACCAGCCGCTTGCGGGTCGCCGCGTAGTCGCGGTAGTCGTCACCCAGGGACTGCATCAGTGCCCGCTCCTCTACGCGGATGCGGAACACGAGACCGCTCGTTGCCGCGACGGTCAGGCACACGAGCGACCACCAGTTCCCCATGAACAGGCCCACCGCGATGAAGACGAGCAGCACTCCGGCATAGCTCGGGTGACGGATCAGTCGATAGGGGCCGTCGGTGATCACGGGCTGATCGTGGCTCGTCTGGACGGTGAACGTGAAATAGCGGCCCAGGGTGCGAAAGCTCCACAGCCGCAACACGATGGCGCCCCAGAACAGAACGAGACCGATCCAAGCCGCGACCGTGGCGGGCCGGATCGTCGCCGAGGGTGTCGCGCGTGAGAGCACGGTCGCGCCGAGTGCGCCGGCTCCTATCACGAGCCGAAAGAGAATCTCACTGCCCCAGCCGGCTCTGACTCCCTCGGGTCGGTGGGTGATGCTCTGGCGTAGCTCCGCCACCACCCAGACGGCCGCGGTAATGACGAGGATCCCGCGGAGGACCGGCGGTGCTCCGGCCAATGACGTCACGCGCAACCGTACGTCGAGCAGTTGTCGGCGGCGATCGAGACGGTCCCGTTCTCCAGCGTGACCCCTTCCGCCTGTCGCTGGTCATGCGTCCGCAACCGACGTCGTTGCTGTGATGTCGCGGGGCATGGTTGACAGGTTTGTCGCGGGGCATCGTTGACAGTCTGGTTATGGGTGTTGGGGTTGGTAGGTGCGGGTCCGGTCGAGGGTGAGGTCGCGCAGGACTTCGGCGGTCTGAGGGTGCGCGATGGTGATGTGATCGCCGGTCCGGATCACGGTGACGGTCTGGTGTTGGTAGGCCAGGCCGATCCCGATGAGGAATCGTTGGTCGATCGCGAGGGTGCCGTTGCCGTTCACGAGCCTGGTGGTGATGGTGGTCGAGGGCACGGTCGCGAGTCGGGCGGGCTGCGCTTTGGGTTTCTCGGCCCAGACCGAGGCGGGAGTGCGACGGTTGAGCGCCCGATGGGGTCGCTGCTCGTTGTAGAGGACACGGAACTCGTCGAGGAGGGCTTGGAGTTCTTCGAGAGTCTCGGGTTGGGGTTGTTTTCGGAGCCAACGTTTCTGGGTTTGGTGGAACCGTTCGACTTTCCCGCAGGTCTGCGGGTGATACGGGCTCGAGTGAAACTTCCGGATCCCGAGCCGTTCCAGCGTCGCTTCGAACACCACTTTGACGTGGGTGTCGCCGCAGGTGAACGCCCGGCCGTTATCGGAGAGCAGCTCCGCGGGGAGTCCGTAACGTTGCGCGGCCCGGTGGAAGGCTTGCACGGCTGTCGGTGACGTGCACGACCAGACCCCAAACGCGTCGACGTTGACGCGTGAACAGTCATCGAGCTGGTTGATGATCTCCACGACCGTCCCATCCGCGAGCGGATAGTGCGTCGCGTCGATCTGCCACAACTCGTTCGGTCGTTCCCGCTCGAAACGCGCCCAGACTCGTCGGGGAGCCTTCTTCGGTTCGGAAACGACCTGGCCGCGTCGGACCAACACCCGCCAGATCGTCGACACCGACGGGCACGGCAGCTGCCGCTGCGTGAGATGCCACCCAATCGATGCTGCGCCGGCGTCGAGGCCCTGGTCGCTGAGCTCCTTGCGGAGCCGCACGATCTGATCCTCGACCTCGTCGGGTGTGCGTCCGGCAGGGTGTTTCGCAGCCCGCGGCCGCTCCACCAGCCCTTCTACACCGAACTGCGCGAATCGGGCCCGCCACTGATACGCACTCTGGCGCGAGACCCTCATCCGGCGGCACCACTCCGACAGATTCACATCCGCTGGCAGAGTCGCCACGAGCATCTTGATATCCATCGCTGTCCGTTCCGAAGCCATCGACCATCGTCGATCAGCCCCTAGAAAGTGTCAGCGATGCCCCGCGACATCACCTGTCAACGAACAGCCGCGACACAGCAGCAACCGACGTCGTTGCAGACGTATGACCAGGTGACCGCGGACGGGGCGACGCCGTCGTTAGGTGGCGAGGTCGACGGCGACCGCGTCGCCGAGCTTCACCGGCCCGGGGGTGGTCACGGTGGCGTACGCGCCGACGCACGACCACGTACCGAGGCCTGCGATCTCGATGCGGTTGTGGCGCGCGACGGCGCGCAGCACGTCGTTGTCGCGCGGCAGATCGCCCTGGGCGAGCGTCGTCATGATGCAGCGCATCGTCGGGATCAGTCCCGCTGCGCTCAATGCGTGCCCGAATCGCATGCTCGCGCCGGCCCAGCCGTTCTCTGCGAACGGCTCGCAGCTCGAGTCGATCACGATGTTGGGCCGGTAGCGCTCGACCGAGAACCGGCTGGCGGGTTCCAACTCGTCGAGCCGCCGGAGGGTCGCGGTCGTGAGCACGTGCAGCGCCGCGACGTCGAAGAAGCTGCCGGGCGGCGACGCGAGTGCGAGCGAGAGGCCGGTAACGGTGCCCTCCGCTTCGTCGCCCTCGACCGCGCTGTTCGCCCGGAA
>DASYJT010000234.1:0-7054 GCA_035996165.1 Acidimicrobiia bacterium | reverse complement strand
CGAAGTCGAGAAGCTCGACGCGCAGACGCAGAAACTTCTCGACTCGACGCGCTCCGACATTCGTGCGCTCGCCCGGAAGATCGAGATCGACCGCATCAACGCGCAGGCCGCGGCGGAGCGGGCGCGTATTCAGGCGCAGGCCGCGCAGCAAGCGGCCGCGGCGCGGAACTCGGGTGGCGGCAACGGCGTGGGCCTCGCGAACACCGGCATCGATCCCGGCAGCATCCCCGCGCCGAACGGCGGCGCGTCGGCGGCCATCGCGTATGCCCGAGCGCAGATCGGCAAGCCGTACCGTTACGCGGGCGCGGGTCCCGACTCGTTCGACTGCTCCGGCCTCACGATGATGGCGTGGGCCCAGGGCGGCGTCTCGATGACCCATGGGTCACAGGCGCAGTGGGCGTCGTTCCCGAAGGTGCCGATCCCGAACCTCCAGCCCGGCGACCTGGTGTTCTTCGGCTCGTCCGGGCCGTCCAACCACCACGTCGGCCTTTACATCGGCGGCGGCACGATGATCGAGGCACCGCACACGGGTACCTACGTTCGGTACTCCACGATCTACCGCAACGACCTCGTCTCGACCGGGTCTCGCCCGTAGCCGACCCGTCCCAACTGCTCGCGGAGAAGACATGGCCGAAGCGAGAGAGAAGTGGGACGAGGTAGCCGAGCAGTTCGGTGAGCTCGGGCGCAGCCTCAAGGGCCGCTTCGACGCGAACGCCGCGTTCGGCGCCGACGAGCGCGACAAGGTGAACGACGCGTTGCGCCAACTCGGAGACGCGCTCGACGCCGGCTTCACCACGATCGGCGACACGCTGCGCGATCCCGCGCTGCGCGACGAGATGAAGACCGCCGGTTATTCGATCGCGGACGCGATCGCGGCGACGATGCGCGACGTCTCCGACGCGATCAAGCGCCGCTGACGCGGGGCTCTCGAGCGTCGAACCGCGCGGATCGGGGTAGAGCCTCGGCTATGCCCGACGTACCTGACGACAAGCGCGTGCAGAGCCGAGCCGACTCGCTGTTGCCCGAGGAGCAGGAAGTGGGGAGCGACGCCCCGGAGGTCCAGGCCCAGGAGATCCTCGCGGAGTCCGACGCCCGTACCGACGGCAAGCGCGTGCCGGGCGGCAAACCGATCGAGCACCGCACCTCCGAGGACACCGTCGAACCCGTCGACTGACCCCGCCGCAGATCAGGGGATGACGAGCATGCCGAGCTCCGCCTCGAGCTGCGGGCGCGCCTTGAGGCCGAGCGACTTGCGTTCCAGCCGGCCGTTCCGGAACATGCCGATCAGCGGGATGCTCTGCACGTCGTACTGCTGCGCGAGTGCGGGCTCGTTGTCGATGTTCACCTTCACGACTTTGTACGACGACCCGCGCATCGACGCGATCTGCTCCACGATCGGCGACACCTGTCGGCAGGGCTGACACCAGGGCGCCCAGAAGTCGACGATCACCGGTACATCGCTCTGCAGGACTTCGCGCTCCCATTGCGCGGTGGTGACCGAGGGGACGAGCTCGATCGGGTCGTCGGGCACCGGCTCGTCGGGACGATCGCCGGCGAACACGCGGGTGAGCCACTCGTGCGCGTCGCGCAGACCCTCGAGCGCGACCTGGTGCTCCATCGGGTACTCGCGGTACACCGTGGCGATCCCGAACTCGCGTAGGTCGCGGGCGAGGTCGCGCGATCGCTGGACCGGTATCAACGGATCGTCGGTGCCGTGCTGCACGAGGACGGGAACGGCGCGGGCGCCGTCGTCGATCGGCCCGGTCATCGCGGCCGGGCTCATCGCGAGCACACCCGCGGGCCGGACCCGGGGCTCACCGTCGGGCGCGGAGAACAATCCCAGCGCGAGCGCGAGCCCGGCGCCTTGGGAGAACCCGGCGAAGATCGCCTGGGAACGCTCGAACCCGAGTTGGGCGCACTGCTCGTCGACGAGCCGGTCGAGCTCGTCGAGCGCGCTCGTGAACTGTTCGGTGAGCTCGCCGCCCGCGCCGCCGAGGTCGTACCACATGTATCCCGGCGTTCCGGGCGCCGCGAGCGGAGCGCGCGGCATCACCGCGGCGAACACACCATCGGGGTCGAGATACGGCAGGAGGCCACCGAGATCCTGCTCGTCGGCGCCGTATCCGTGCACCAGCAACAACAGCCGTTGCGCCGATGATCCGTTCACAACATTCGTGACGAGTGCCATGGCCGCAGGTTAGGTCAGCGCGTTCGACGGCCGGTCGCCGCGTCGCGCCGGCGCCGGTGGTTCGGCGACTGTTCCGGTGCGAGCGTGTGCGCGGCGGCGACGAGCGCGAGGTGCGAGAACGCCTGGGGGAAGTTTCCGAGCATGCGACCCGCGGTCGGGTCGTACTCCTCGGAGAGCAAACCGACGTCGTTCGCGAGCCCGAGCAGGCGTTCGAATCGCGCGACGGCCTCGTCGTGTTCACCCGCGAGCGCGAGCGCCTCGACCATCCAGAAGCTGCACGGCACGAACACGCCCTCGGGCTCGCCGATTCCGTCGACGCTCGCGTCCATCGGGTCGTATCGCAGCACGAACTCGCCGTGCGAGAGCTCGCGGCGGATCGCCTCGATCGTCGACACGACCCGGGGATCGTCGCCCGGAAGGAAACCGACGAGCGGGATCATGAGCACCGACGCATCCAGCCGACTCGACCCGAAATACTGCGTGAACGCGCGTTTCTCTTCGTCGAAGCCGTGCGCGCACACCTCGGCGTGGATGTCGTCGCGGATGGTCCGCCAACGCTCGACCGGACCTTCGAAGCCCGCGTGCTCCACCATCGCGATGCCGCGGTCGAACGCCACCCAGCACAACACCTTGGAGTGCGTGAAATGGCGGCGTTCGCCGCGCACCTCCCAGATGCCCTCGTCGGGCTCCCGCCAGCGCGTCTCGAGCGTCTCGAGCAGCAACAGTGCGAGCGACCACGAGTTCGTGCTCGGGCGCGTGCCGGCCCGCGCCGCCTGCCACAACACGTCGAGCAGCTCGCCGTACACGTCCAGCTGGAGTTGCGAGTGGGCGCCGTTGCCGGTCCGCACGGGTCGCGAATTCTCGTAGCCGGGCAACCAGTCGAGCTCGAGCTCGGTGAGTCGACGCTCGCCCGCGACTCCGTACATCGTCTGCAACGACTTCGGGTCGCCGGCGACCGCGCGCAGCAGCCAATCGCGCCAGCGCAGCGCCTCGGTCTGGTAACCACCGATCAGGAAGGCCTCGAGCGTGAGAGTCGCGTCGCGCACCCAGCAGTAGCGATAGTCCCAGTTGCGGCTACCGCCCACCGCTTCCGGCAGCGACGTGGTCGGCGCGGCGACGATGCCGCCTGTCGGCTCGAAGGTGAGCGCCTCGAGCGTCAGCAGCGAACGCAAGACCGGCTCACGCCACCGGCCGGAGTACTCGCAACGATCCGACCAACTTGACCACTCGGCGGTGGCGTGCTCGACGAGCTCCGCGGCATCGTCGGGAACGCGATGCGGGTCGTGCGACGGGAACCAGCCGAGCACGAACGGAACCTGTTCGCCGGCCGCGATCGTGAACTCCGCCACCGACGTGACCCCGCGACCGTGCAACCGCACCGGCGTGCTGAGCTCGAGACCGTCCGGACCCGCGACTGCGCGCCAACGATCGTCGACCCGGCGCACCCACGGGATGAGCGAGCCGTAGTCGAAACGCACGATGAGCTCGACCGCCATGTCGACCCGGCCCTCGATCCCCTCGACGAGGCGGACGAGGTGCGGGCGCGCGTGACCCATCGCGAGGCAGTCGACGACGCGGACGCGCCCCGACGCCGTCTCGTGCTCGGTCTCGAGCACCATCGTCCCGTCCCGGTACCGGCGGGTGGTGCGCGTTTCCGATTCGGCCGGCGCGATGGAGAAGCGACCGTGCTCCGGCGTACCGACGATCGCCGCGAAACACGCGGGCGCGTCGAAGCGCGGCGCGCACCACCAATCGACGGAACCGGCACGCGAGACCAGCGCGGCAGTCCGCCGATCGCCCAGGAGCGCATAGTCCTCGAGAGCCGGCACTGACCGAAAACTAGCCCCGGAACAGGTAACTTCATCGCGGATGACGACGGTGACCCGCACAGACGCGCTCGTTGGTGTCGACGTCGGCGGCAGCGGGATCAAGGCCGCGTTGGTCGACCTCGCGAGCGGCCGCGCCAGCGGCCGGATACGCGTCGAGACACCGAAGCCACCCACTCCGGACGCGATCGTGTCGACCGTCGCCGACCTCGTGCGCCAATTTCCCGCCACGGGCACGATCGGTTGCACGCTTCCGGCGGTCGTGGCGAGCGGAGTGGTGCGCACCGCCACCAACATCGACAAGTCGTGGATCGGCACGCACGCGGCCACACTCGTCTCGCGCGCCACCGACCGGCCGTGCGTCGTGATGAACGACGCCGACGCGGCGGGCGTGGCCGAGTCGCGCTTCGGCGCGGCGCGTGCGCACCGCGGTGTCGTCGCGATGGTCACGGTCGGAACCGGTGTGGGCACCGCGGTACTCAACGACGGTCGGCTGATACCGAACACCGAGCTCGGCCACATCTTCGTGAATCGCCACTTCGTCGACACGTGGGTCTCCGACGCGACCCGCTCGGCCGAGGGGCTGTCGTGGAAGCAGTGGACGCACCGGCTCGAGCGCTACCTCAAACAGCTGCACGAGATCGTGTGGCCGGAGCTGATCGTCATCGGTGGCGGCATCGTGAAACACGCCGACAAGTTCGTCGACCGCGTCGATCCCGGCTGCGAGGTGCGCATCGCCGAGCTCGGCAATCTCGCGGGCATCGTCGGCGCCGCGATCGCCGCGGCGAGCCACGTACCGACGGTCATGACCGACAGGAGTTGAGATGCAGCTCGGAATGATCGGACTGGGTCGCATGGGCGGCAACCTCGTCCTGCGCACCATGGGCGCGGGTCACGAGTGCGTCGTCTACGACCGCAACACCGCCGCGGTCGACGCGCTCGCCGGGGCCGGTGCGATCGCGGCGGCGTCGGTGGCAGACCTGGTTGCGAAGCTCACGCCGCCGCGCGCGGTCTGGCTGATGGTGCCGGCGGGCATCACCGGTGCGGTGATCGACGACGTCGCCGCGCACCTCTCGGCCGGCGACGCGATCATCGACGGCGGCAACTCGCACTACGTCGACGACATCGCCCGCGCCGACGCGCTCGCCCCGAAGGGCATCGACCTCGTCGACTGCGGCACCAGCGGCGGCGTGTTCGGACTCGAGCGCGGCTTCTGCTTGATGATCGGCGGCCCCGACGACACCTTCGGACGGCTCGAGCCGATCTTCCGGGCGCTCGCGCCCGGACCCGGAACCGTCGAGCGCACCTACGGCCGCGCCGGGGATCCCGCGCCGGAGGAGGTGGGCTACCTCCACTGCGGGCCGGTCGGCGCCGGCCACTTCGTGAAGATGGTCCACAACGGCATCGAGTACGCGCTCATGGCGTCGTACGCCGAGGGCCTCACGATCCTGCGCCACGCCAACATCGGTTCGCGGCCACGCGACGCCGACGCCGAGACCGCGCCGCTCGCCCATCCCGAGCTCTACCAGTTCGACATCGACGTGGCGAAGGTCGCGGAGGTGTGGCGCCGAGGCAGCGTGGTGGCCTCCTGGTTGCTCGACCTCACGGCGGCCGCGTTGCACGAGTCGCCGGACCTCGCCGACTTCAGTGGCCGGGTCAGCGACTCGGGCGAAGGTCGTTGGACGGTCATGGCCGCGATCGACGAGGGCGTACCCGCGCCGGTCATCGCGACGGCGTTGATGGACCGGTTCATCTCGCAGGGGAACGCCGACTACACCAACAAGTTGCTGTCGGCGATGCGCAAGCAGTTCGGCGGGCACATCGAGAAGCCCGCCTGACCACTTGACCGCCTGACCGCCTTACCAATCGGGGCGGCGGGGCATCGCGCTGACACCGTCGGGATCGTTGCGGACCGCGAGCACTTGGTGGATGTGCGTGCGTTCGGCGTCGAAATTGATTGCCGATGCAGCCATGTAGAGGCGCCACACCCGGGCCCGACCGGGACCTACCAGGCGCACCACCTCGTCCCAGTTGGCCTCCAGGTTCGCGACCCAGTGCCGGAGCGTCTGCGCGTAGTGCTCCCGCAGCCCCTCGACATTGCGGACCTCGAATCCCGCGGACTGCACGCGCGTGACAACCGCGCCGACCTCGTGCAACTCGCCGTCGGGGAAGACGTAGCGGTCGATGAAGCCGCGGTGCGCGAAGGCCGACCGAGGGCTCGGCCGCTTCGCGATGCCGTGATTCAACAGTCGGCCTCCCGGACGGAGCAACGCGTACAACCGGGTGAAGTACTCGTCGAGCTTCGCGGCACCGACGTGTTCGAACATTCCGATCGAGCTGATCGCATCGAACGGCCCGTCGACGATGTCGCGGTAGTCCTGCACGCGGACCTCCACCCGATCTTCGAGACCGGCCTCGCGTACCGCGGCTCGCGCCCATTCCGCCTGACGGGCCGAGAGCGTGACACCGACTGCGCGCACGCCGTGCTCGCGCGCAGCATGCATGACCATGCCGCCCCAACCGCACCCGACATCGAGGAGCCGCATTCCGGGGCGCAGCCCGAGCTTGCGGCTCACCAGCTCGTACTTCGCCGCCTGGGCCGCTTCGAGCGTGGTGTCGGCTCCCGCGAACACCGCGCACGAGTACGTCATCGACGGACCGAGCACCATCCGGTAGAAGTCGTTCGAGACGTCGTAGTGGTGCGCGATCACCGCCGCATCGCGTTCCTTGCTGTGCCGGCGGCCGCGCACGCGCGCTTCCTCGGGCGGCGGTGGCAACGGCTTCAGGCCGTCGATCCCCGTCGCGCGCGCCAACAGGAGCCACTCCCGCGGCGTCACCTTGACCTCGGGCAGGTTGTCGCGCAGCGCGAGCGCCTCGAAGATGTCGCCCTCGACCTCGATCTCGCCGGCCACGTAGGCCCTGGCGAACCCGATCTCGCCGGGTCCGGTGAGCACGTACCGCAAGGCTTTGGGCGAGCGGACGACGATCCGCGCCGCCGTTCCGGTCGGCCCGAGGTGGCTGCCGTCGTAACAGTCGATGG
>DASYJT010000233.1:0-3585 GCA_035996165.1 Acidimicrobiia bacterium | reverse complement strand
CCAGCTCGGCGACCATCTCCGGCGTGAGCACCGCGGGCGAGAGTCCGGACTCGTTGAGGTAACCCACCACCTCCTGGCGCACCCAGTTGACGACGTCCTTCGCCGACCCGCCACCGCCTCCGCCACCGCCGGCGCCGTCGTCGCTCAGCGCCGCAACCGCGCGCTCCGCGTACTCGGCCAGGCCGGGGACGTCGACGAGCACCCGCGCGTCCTCGGCACTGATCCCCCACTGCTCCTCGTAGCGCTCGCGACGCGCCATCGGCAGCTCGGGCATCGACGCGCGCACGCGATCGCGCATCTCCTGCGTGGGTTCGACCGGCACCAGGTCGGGCTCCGGGAAGTAGCGGTAGTCGTGCGCTTCCTCCTTGGAACGTCCGGAGATCGTGCGCCCCTGCTCCTCGTCCCAGTGGCGCGTCTCCTGCACCACCTTCTCGCCCGCCTGCGTCAAAGCCCACTGCCGATCGGCTTCGTACTCGATCGCGCGCAACAGCGAGCGCAGTGAATTCAGGTTCTTGATCTCGGCCCGCGGTCCGTACTCCGATGCTCCCGGCGTGCGCACCGACACGTTGGCGTCGATCCGCAGCGAACCCTCTTCCATCTTCACATCGGAGACGCCGACCGCGAGCAGCGCGGCGCGCAGCTCCTCGACGTAGCGCTTGGCCTGCTCCGCCGAACGCATGTCGGGCTCCGACACGATCTCGAGTAGCGGCACGCCCGCGCGGTTGTAGTCGACGAGCGAGAACTCGGCATCGTGGATTCGCCCACCGACACCCACATGCTGCGACTTGCCCGTGTCTTCTTCCAGGTGTGCACGCGTGATGCCGACGCGCACCCCGTCGATGTCGATCCAACCGTCGATCGTGATCGGCTCGTCGTACTGCGAGGTCTGATAGTTCTTCGGCATGTCGGGATAGAAGTAGTTCTTGCGAGAGAACACAGAACGCTCGGGCACGCGCAGATTCAGCGCTTCCGCGACGCGCAACGCGTACTCGACGGCGGTCGCATTGAGCACCGGCAACGACCCGGGCAGCCCGAGACACACGGGGCACACGTTCGTGTTGGGCTCGTCGCCGAACTCGTTCGGGCACCCGCAGAACATCTTGCTCGCCGTCGCCAGCTCGCAGTGCACTTCGAGGCCGATCACCGTCTCGTAGCCCGTCATCGTCTGAGTCACGAGTGCCAGACTACGCAACGTGACGACGACACCGAGCTCGAATGACTTCGCCGTGTATCACGCGCACGTTCGGAACGACGTGACGATTGCGTACGTCCGGGAGGGCGTCGGCGGGACCCCACTGCTCCTGTTGCACGGCTATCCCGAGACGAAACGCATCTGGTGGCGCAACATCGCAGCGCTGGCGGCGGCGGGTTTCGAGGTCATCGCCCCCGACTTCCGGGGCCACGGCGACTCGAGCCTCGCCCCCGACGACTTCTATGACATTGCGGCGTATTCCATCGACTGTTACACGCTCGTGCACGACGTCCTCGACCACGAGCAGTGCGCGGTCGCGGGCGGCGATGTCGGTGGCGTCGTCCTCTACGACATCGGCTTGCGCTTTCCCGGCTTCGTCACGCGCCAGGTGCTGTTCAACACCGTCCCGCCGCCGCTGAACGACGTGTACGAGGCCGCGGGGTTACCGCCCGACGACGTCCGCGAGCGCCGCGCCCAGAGCGACTACTTCGTCCGGCAGGCCAACGACCCCGAGGGCCTCCTCGCCGAGCTCGACACGCCCGAGCGGCGGGAGCGGTACGTCGCCGCCATGTACGGGCACCGCCTGTGGGGAACACCGAACGCGTTCACACCCGACGAGGTCGCCTTCCACACCGAGCCGTACGCCGACGCCGCCAAGCTCCGCGCGAGTTGGTGCGTGTACGAGCAGACAACCGGCCGGCGCCCGATGGAAGACGTCCCGCGCCTGTTCGAGCGCACCCCGGTGCCGACTCTCGTGCTGTACGGCCCCGAGGACCACGTTGTGTTGCCGTCGTTCCCGTGGAAGGCCGCGGCGGCGTGTATCGAGTGCACGGGACCGCTCTTCGTCCCGAACGCAGGTCACTTCCTGCAATGGGAAGCGGCCGACACGTTCAACAAGATCACTACGGCGTTCTGTCGGCAACCTCTTCGATAGCGCGCGCCACCCGGAACATCGTCGGCTCGCCGAGCGCCGGTGCCAACACCTGCACACCGATCGGCAGTCCTGCGTCGCCCGTACCGAACGGCACCGACATCGCGGGGTGGCCGGAGAGGTTCGCGGGGACTGTGCACACGTCGCAGAGATACATCGCGAGCGGATCGGCGGTCTTCGCGCCGAGTTCGAACGCGACGGTGGGCGAAGTCGCCGAGATCAGCACGTCGAACTGTTCGTAGACGCGCTCGAAGTCGCGGAGGATGAGCGTGCGAACCCGCTGAGCCTGGCCGTAATACGCGTCGTAGTAGCCCGCGGAAAGTGCGTAGGTGCCGAGCATGATGCGGCGCTTCACCTCGCGCCCGAAACCCGCCTCCCGCGTGGCCGCGTTCATGTGGGCGACGTCCGGCGCGTCGACGCGTAACCCGTAGCGCACACCGTCGTAGCGAGCGAGGTTCGACGACGCTTCCGCGGGTGCGATCAAGTAGTACGCGGAGATGCCGTAGGTGGCCGAAGGCACGGAGACGGTGTCGACCTTGGCGCCCGCGGCTTCCAGACCGGCCGCCGCGGCGCGTACGGCATCGCGCACGGCCGGCTCGATCCCGTCGATCTCGGTCATCTCGTCGATGATGCCCACCCGCAACCCGGAGATGCTCTCGTCGAGCCCGGCGAGGAGCTCGGGGGCCGGACGCGCGATCGACGTGGAGTCGCACGCGTCGTGGCCGCCGATCACCTCGAGCAGCAACGCCGCGTCTTCGACCGTGGCCGCGAACGGACCGATCTGGTCGAGCGACGATGCGAACGCGATGAGCCCGTAGCGCGACACCACGCCGTACGTCGGCTTCACCCCGACGACCCCGCACAACGCGGCGGGCTGGCGGATCGAACCACCGGTGTCGGAGCCCAGCGCCAACGGTGCGAAACCGGCCGCGACCGCCGCCGCCGACCCGCCGCTCGAGCCGCCGGGAACTCGCGTGAGATCGTGCGGGTTGCGCGTGGGGCCGAACGCCGAATTCTCCGTCGACGAACCCATCGCGAACTCGTCGAGGTTCGTCTTGCCGATCACGACGGCGCCGGCGGCGCGCACCCGTTCCACCACGGTCGCGTCGTACGGCGGGCGCCAACCTTCGAGGATTCGCGACGAGCACGTCGTGAGGACGCCCCGCGTGCACATGTTGTCCTTCAGCGCGAGCGGCACACCGGCCAGCGGGCCCGGGTCGTCGCCGCGGGCGACGGCGGCGTCGACGGCGTCCGCCGCGGCCCGCGCGTCGTCGGCGAGCACCGTGTTGAACGCGTGGATGTCGGATTCACGGGCGTCGATCGCACTGAGGTGCTCTTCGAGCACATCTCGAGCCGACCGGACACCGGCGCGCACGTCGTCGGCGATGCGCCGCGCGCCGCTCACGGCTCCTCGCCCAGGATCCGCGGAACGCGGAAGCGGTTCTCCTCCGCGGCGGGCGCG
>DASYJT010000232.1:0-2424 GCA_035996165.1 Acidimicrobiia bacterium | reverse complement strand
GGAGCTGAGCCGTCACTTCGCCGCGGTGGAGCGGCACGACGCGCACGGGGAGCTCGTCGTGACCGAAGTGCAGCCGATCGTCGACTACGTGGCGAGCATGAGCTCGGTCGCGCACGTCACGACCGGCGAAGTGGATTCGGTGCTCGCCGAGGTCGAGCGTCGGGCGCGCGCCGTGATCGAGAGCGACGGCGCGTTTCGCACTCGCACCGATGTCGGCTGCTTCGTCTGCCGCTGACGGCCGGCGGCTACACCGTGAGTCGCTCGGTGAAGAACGCGAGCACTTGATCGAGGGCGGCCTTGGTGGGGTGGCCGGGTTCGTCGACGAGGTGCTCGGTCACGACCGAGTGCGCCAGCTTCGGGATGCCGTGCGCGTTGGTCTTGCTGCTGTCGATCTCGATCGCGATGAGACGGTCGCCGAACACCTCGCGCAGGTGCTCGAAGCGCTGCGCGGGCACTGCGGGATCGCCGGTGAAGCGCATGGCCAGGATGCACAGGTCGGCGCGGGCGGCCACCGTCGCCAGGTCGACGTCGGAAAGCCCGAGCGCCCGTTTGCGTGCCTTGCCCCCGGCAAACGGCAACGACGGTTGGCTGAGCACCGGGGCGAGCATCGTGTCGTCGACGGCCAGCGCGAGCGCGAAGCCGCCGGTGAAGCACATGCCGATCGCGCCGACGCCCGGTCCGCCGCACTGCTCGTGGAGATCGCGCGCGAGGGCGCGCAGCCAGTCGATGATCGGTGACGTCCGGTTGAGCGCCCAGTTGGAGAACTCGCGCGACACACAGGCCCCGGCCATCGACTTCAGCACGTAGCCGACGGAAGGACCTCGGCCGGGCTCGCCGAACATCTGCGGCATGGCGACCGTGAAGCCGGCGTCGACGAGCCGCTGCGCGAACGCTGCGACGTTGGGCGTGATGCCCGGCATCTCGCTCATGACGACGATGCCCGGGCCGGTTCCGGCACGGTAGACATCGCGGGTCTCGCCGTTGGCGGTGAATTGCGTCTTCGAGAAGGCCGAGAGCACGCCGGTCGGGGCAGGTTGGGTCATGGCGCGGAGGTTAGAACCGGGCCAGCTCGTCGCGCAGCGGGCCGAGGCCCATGCTGCCGAGATCGAGCGCGTAGGTATGGAATTCCTTCAGGTCGAAGGCGGCGCCCTTGCGTTGCTTGGCGTCGGCGCGGCATTCGAGCCACACCCGCTCGCCGACCTTGTAGCTGATGGCCTGGCCCGGCCATCCGAGGTACCGGTCGACCTCGCTGCGCATGAACACCTCCGGGAAACGGCTGCGGCCGATCACGAACGGCAGCGCGAGCTCCGGCGTCCACGTCTGCCCGGCGTGCGGCTCGCCCGCGATGATCGGGAGCTCCAGGTGCATGCCGATGTCGACCACAACCCGCACCGCGCGCATCGCCTGCGCGGCGAGCATCCCCATCTCGAACCCGGGATCTTCGAGGTAGCCGAGCTCACCCATCAGGCGCTCCGCGTACAACGCCCACCCTTCGCCGTGACCGGAGACGAAACCGAACAGGCGCTGGAAGCGCGACAACTTGTCGGCGAGGTACACGACTTGCGCGACCTGCAGGTGATGACCCGGGACCGCCTCGTGGTAACAGGTGCTCACTTCCTTCCAGAGCGGGAAGCGGGTTTGGCCCATCGTCGGGTACCACGTGCGACCGGGCCGGGAGAAGTCTTCGGTCGGCGCCGTGTAGTACATCGCCGCCGCGCCGCCCGGCGGGGCGATCATCGCCTCGCACGTGAGCAAGGGCGCCGCCATGTCGAAATGGGTGCCCTGGAGATCGGAGATCGTCTGGTCGATGAGGCCTTGATTCCAGCGCCGGAATTCCTCGACGCCCTCGATCGCCCGGTTTTCGTCGCGGTCGAGGTGCTCGATCACCTCGTCGATCGACGCCCCCGGAAGAATGCGCTCACCGACGCGGCGCATCGTGTCTTCGATGCGGTGTAGCTCGTCCCATCCCCATGCGTACGTCTCTTCGAGGTCGAGCTCGATGCCGTTGAACGCCCGCGCGAAGAGCGTGTAGCGCTCGCGTCCGACGGGGTTACGGGGATCGGCTGCGGGCGCGTACTCGTCGCGCAGGAACGCCGCGAGCCGCGCGTAACCGGCCGTCGCGACCTCGGCGGCCGCTGCGAGCTTCGCATCGTCCGGCCGCCGCGCCGCGAGCGTGCGGAAGAACGCGCCGTCGCCGTGCTCGCCGCCCCACGTAGCCGCCTGCTCGGCGCACGCGAGCGCCTGGCGGCGCGCGGCGACGAGGCCTTGGTCGACCCCGGCGCGCAGCGACGCCTCGATGCTTTCCAGCGATGCGGGTACGCGGGTCATCCGCTCGGTCGCGACGGCCCAGTCGTCGTCGGTCTCGAGCGCCATGAGGTCGAAGCACTGCCGGGCCGTGTCGATGGGGCTCGCGATGATCCGGAC
>DASYJT010000231.1:0-3607 GCA_035996165.1 Acidimicrobiia bacterium | reverse complement strand
CCGCGCTCGCGCCCTACGACGTCCACCTCGTCGTCGTGCCCGGTCGGGGCGACGGTGCCGCGGCGGTGATCGCAGAAGCCGAGCGTGTCTACGCCGAGCTCGTCGCCCGGAAGATCGACGTGCTCTACGACGACCGCGACGTGAGCCCGGGCGTGAAGTTCGCCGACGCCGATCTGGTCGGTGTGCCGCTGCAGCTCGTGGTCGGCGCGAAGGGAGTCGGGCGCGGGGTCGTCGAACGCAAGGTACGGGCAACGGGTGCGCGCGACGAGATCCCGCTGAACGACGTCGGCGACCCCCGCTAACCGTCGGTCGCGCTCAGCTCGTCGGGGCGGGGACCCGAGTCTTCGCGTCTGTGGTCGCGCGGGCGATGCAACAACGTGACCGCGAGAAACGCGAGGCCGATCGTCACGAGCCCGATCGCCGCGATCCACGCGGTGTCGAACTCGCGGTCGGTTGTCTGGTGCACGATGAAGCCCGCGCCGCCCGCGAGGAACGCGAGCCCGAAGAACAGCTCGACGAAATCGGTACGGTGACGGTCCAGCATCAGTTGCCTCCCACGATGGTCTCGATGCCGCCCGGTTCGAATCGGCGCACGCGGATCTGACCGGCGCCGACCCGGAGGTCGAGCCGCAGGAGGCCCGAGCCACTGCCGCCGACCGCCCGTTGATCGTTCTCGGGCCACCCGCCGTGCGTGTCGTTGTTGAAGAGCGTCACCGCTCCCGCCCCGGCGTGCGCGTGCACCTCGACGCGCACCGCGCTGGGCACGTCGACGAGAACCTCGCCGACTCCGGCCTGCGCGGTGACGGTCGTCGTTCGATCGGCGAGCGGCAGGTCGCGCAGGTCGAGCACGAGCTTGCCGATGCCGGTCTCGTAGTGGGTGCGCAGCTCCGAGAGACGCACGGGGCGGTACTCGTGGTCGCCGATCCCGCCGCGCAACGGGACGTCGATGGTGTTCGAGATCGCCGTCGCGCCGAGTAGCACCAGACCGACGAGTATGAGTGTGTGTGCGCGCCCGGCGAACGCGGCGGTGACCAGCGCGACTCCGACCACACACGTGCCGATCGCGAGCACGACCGTGAGGTTCACGTCTGCCGCGCCGGTCGCCTGTAACAGGCTGGCGATACCCGCGCCGATGAGGAGGAGGCTGAGGGTTACCGGCGTGAGGAACGAACGCGGGCGACGCGCGCGCCGCTCGCGGTACGCGCGCCGGATGGAACGGGCCGACGGCGGCGTGGGCCAGGTCGTGGTCTGCGTCCACGCGGTCGGAGGAACTGCAGTCGTGTCGGTCGGCGCCTCGTCGACGTCGGTCGTCGAAGGTGCGCGGGCGGTGGTCGTCGCATACGGCGACGAAGATGGCTCGCTCGGCGCGGACGCCTCCGGCTCGGAGTCGTCGTGCGGATCCCCGTCGTCGCCGCGTCCGCGGAGGAAGAGGATCGCGAGGCCTCCGCCGATCAACAACAGCGGCGCGCCGAAGTGATCGAACCGGAAGCCGTGGGGCAGCAGCCGATTGCTCGCGATGACCACGCCGATGGTCAGCAGCGCCAGACCCGCGAGCATCCCCGGGTCGTGCCGGCGGCTGTGCCGTTCGATGGGTCCGTCGGCCCTCGGTAGGAGCACCCACGCGACCAGATATGCGGGAACGCCGATCCACAAGACGCCGGCGACGACCCACAGCACGCGCACGAGCGTGACGTCGAAGCCGTACGTCTCGGCGATGCCCGCACAGACGCCGCCCAGCATTCCGTTCGCGCGGTCCCGCCGGAGCGTTCGGCGGAGCCCGGGCGGTGGTCCCGGTGGTCCGGGCGGCCGCGGAGGAAGTGGGGCGCCGGGCGGCGGCGGGGGAGGCGGCGACGGCGGTGCAGTCATATCCATGCCCGCAGCGTGCGCTCACGCGCTCCGCACCGGTATCGGGAATGACCCTGACCCTCTGCCGGATGTGGTCCGGGAGGTTCGGCGCGATCATCTGCGAGTGCCCGCACCTCGTGGTCTTCGCCGTCGCGACCTGACGCGTCCCGTCGAGGGGCGCATGGTCGCGGGGGTCGCGTCCGGGTTGGCCGACGCGTTCGGCCTCGATCCGAACGTCGTGCGGTGCGGCTTCGTCGCCTTGTCGATCGCGAGCGGGTTGGGCGTAGCCCTCTACGCCGTCGGGTGGGCGCTCATGCCGAGCCGACCCGACGGCCGGGAAGGTCCCCGTGCGGTACGCGGCGACGCCATCGCGACCGGCGCGTTCGGCGCGGTGGTGCTCGGCGGCCTGCTGTTGGTGCGCACGATGGGGCTCTGGCCCGGCGACGTCGTCGTGTGGCCCCTCGCGGCCGCGCTCGTCGGGTTGGCGCTCCTCGCGATGCGCACCACGCCCGGCGCCCCCACTGCGGAACTTCCGGACTGGCCGCTGTTGCACCGGCTGCCACCGGACGCGGCCGACGCGGTCGCGGTGCTCATCGGCACCCGACGGGGCGCGCTGGCGCGGATCGTCGCGGGTGTCGCGTGCGTGAGCGTCGGTCTCGCCGCGTTCGTCGTCAGTGTCGACTCGTGGCGCGCGTTGCGCGGCACGTTCGTCGCCACCGTCGCGGTCGTGATCGGTGTCGTCCTCGTGGTCGGGCCGGGCGTGTCGCGCCTCGTGCACGCGCTCGTCTCGGAGCGCCGCGAGCGGATCCGCGCCGACGAGCGGGCCGAGGTTGCCGCGCATCTGCACGACTCGGTGCTGCAGACGCTCGCGCTCGTCCAACGCCGGGCCGACGAGCCGCGCGAGGTGGTCCGCCTCGCCCGGATGCAAGAGCGCGAGCTGCGGGCGTGGTTGCTGGGCGGCGACGCGTCGGGGGCGAGCGCGAGTACCTCGTTGGGTGCGGCACTCGAAGAGCTTGCCGCCGCGATCGAGAGCGAACAGGGCGTACCCGTCGAGGTCGTGCGAGTGCGCGACTGCGGTATCGAAGGCACCGAACCGCTTCTCGCCGCGGCCCGCGAGGCGATCCTCAACGCGGCGCGGCATTCCGGCGCCTCGACCGTGTCGGTGTACCTGGAGGTCGAACCCGATCAGGCGACGATCTTCGTGCGCGACCGCGGAGCCGGATTCGACCCCGAGACCGTGCCGGCAGACCGCGGCGGTATCAGTCACTCGATCATCGGGCGCATGACGCGGGCGGGCGGGCGCGCCGCGGTGCACTCGTCGGCCCACGCGGGAACCGAGATCGAGCTCGTGCTGCCGCTGACGAAGGTGACCGAACCGTCATGACCGCTGCGCCGGTACGCGTGTTCCTCGTCGACGATCATCAACTGTTCCTCGCCGGTGTGCGCGCCGAGCTGGGCGAGGTGGTCGACGTCGTCGGCGCGGCTTCGGATGTCGACGCCGCGATCGACATGATCCGCGAACGTGTCCCGGACGTCGTGCTCGTCGACGTCCACATGCCGGCGGGTGGAGGTGCGCGCGTGATCAGCGAGATCGCCAAGACGCATCCCGGCGTGCAGTTTCTCGCGTTGTCGGTAAGCGACGCGCCCGAAGACGTCATCGCGACGATCCGTGCCGGCGCGCGGGGCTACGTGACGAAGACGATCGCGCCCGCCGAGCTGATCGACGCGATCGGGCGCGTGCGCGACGGCGACGCCGTGTTCT
>DASYJT010000230.1:0-7823 GCA_035996165.1 Acidimicrobiia bacterium | reverse complement strand
AGCAGCCTCGCGCTGCGCTTCCAGACCGACGTCGCCCCGTTCGCGGCGCTTCCCGACGAAGTCGGTCCGCATGCCTGGAACGCGTTGGCCGATCTCGTCGGACCCGGCGGAGGCGCGGTGATCTTCCGGCCGTCGGTCGTCACGCCGCCCCCGGATTGGCAGATCACGACGACCATCAACTCCCTCCAGATGGTCGCCACCGAGCCGATCGGCGAACCCGACGACGCGTTCGTGGGCCTGCACGCCGGCGATGTCGACGACATGCTCGCGCTCGTCGAGCGCACGAAGCCCGGACCGTTCTTTCGCCGGACCGTGGAGCTCGGCACCTACCTGGGCCACCGTCGGACGCCCGACGGCCGGCTCATCGCAATGACCGGCGAACGCGTGCACCCGGCCGGCTATACGGAATTGAGCGCGGTGTGCACCGACGCCGACGCCCGCAAGACCGGCCTCGCGACCCGGCTCGTGCGCGCGGTCGCGGCCGGCATCGAGGCTCGCGGCGAGACGCCGATCCTCCATGTCGTTGCGGAGAACCACGCGGCGATACGCGTATACGAGGCTCTGGGCTTCTCGACGCGCGCGGCGTTCGAGGCCTTCATCGTGCAAGCGCCGCGCTGATCTTCTCGACAGTGCGATCGGGAGTCTCGGCCCCGACGTCGACGACCAGCGTCGCCAGCGCGCGGTACCGATCGTCTCGCTCCGCGAACTGCGCGACCAGCACCTCCTTCAGGTCGGCGCCGTCCGCCGCCCCGACGAACGGACGGTGGTCGTCACCGTGCGGGCTCCGCGCCAGGCGGCCGGCGAGGAGGTCGGGCGCGGCCCGCAGGTACACCACATCGTGTGCTCGCATCGCCGCCGCGGCTCGCGCTTCCATCGGCGCGGCGGCGGCCGCCGCGATCACGGCCGCGACCTGGCCTTCGAGCGCGACCAGCAAGGTCTCGGCCTCGAGCGCGTGCAGCGCGTCAGCACCCTGGGCGTCCGCGATCTCACGCGCGGTTTGGCCGGTTCGTACCTCCAGCGAGTCGTCGTTGTCGACGAACGGTCGCCGCATCCGTACGGCGAGCGCCCTCCCGATGGTGCTCTTTCCCGAGGCCATGAGCCCTACGAGTACGACGTGGCGCGTCGAGGGCATTCCCGAGATTAGATCGTGTCGTGATCAGGCTTCACGGTCCACACTTCGATAGATTCTGTGGTTATGCGCGTGCCTCCTGCCCGGGTGTGCTTCCCGGCCGAAGACCGCGCCGAGATACTCGCTCGGATCGATCAATCCCTCACCACCGGCCAGCTCACGCTCGGCCCGATCGGCCGAGAGCTCGAGGGCGCGTTCGCCAAGCGCCACTCGACGCAACACGCCGTTGCGGTGAGCTCGGGAACGAGCGCGCTCGAGATCATCCTGCGCTCTCTCGACGTCGAGGGCCGCGAGGTGATCGTCCCCGCGAACACGTTCTTCGCGACCGCGGCGGCCGCCGTCCACGCGGGCGCGCGCGTCGTGTTCGTCGACTGCGACCCGGAGACGATGGCATTCGATCTCGCCGACGTCGAAGAGCACATCGGGCCCGACACCGCGGCCGTGGTCGCGGTGCACATCGGCGGACTGATCAGCCCGGCAATGCCCGCGCTCGTGCGGCTGTGTCACGACCGGGGCGTGCATCTCGTCGAAGACGCCGCCCACGCGCACGGCAGCGCGCTCGGCGGCAAGAGCGCCGGCACGTTCGGGATCGCGGGCGCATTCTCCTTTTATCCGACCAAGGTCATCGCGGGTGGCGAAGGTGGGATCATCGTCACCGACGACGAGGCGATCGTCGAGGCCGCGCACACCTATCGCGATCAGGGCAAGGGGTCGTTCCTCGCGAACTTCCACACCCGCCTCGGTGCGAACTGGCGCATGAGCGAGCCGCACGCGGCCATCGTGCAGTCCCAGCTCGGTCGACTCGACGAGTTCATCGCGGCGCGCCAAGCCCTGGCCAAGCGGTACGACGCCGCGATCGAGGAGCTCGGGCTGCGCCCGCTGCGCATCCCGGCCGACGCGCACTGCAACTACTACAAGTACATCGCCTTCCTCCCCGACGGCGTCGAACGCGCACCGCTGAAGCAGGTCATGCGCGAGAAGTTCGACGTCGGCCTGTCGGGCGAGGTCTACGACACGCCGCTGCACCTGCAACCCGTCTTCGAGACCTTCGCCCAGCGGCCGCTCCCGGGCGCAGAGTTCATCGGCGAGCGCCACATCTGCCTACCGTTGTACCCGTCACTCTCCGAGGGTGACGCCGACTACGTCATCGAGTCCCTGGGAACCGCACTCACCGAGGTGGGTCTGCATTGAGCAATGAACTGATCGCGATCACGGGCGGCTCCGGTTTCGTCGGCTCCCATGTCGTCGACGCTCTCCTCGGCGCCGGTTACGCGGTGCGGGTCATCGACCCCAAGCGGCCGGCGCAGGCGGAAGCGGAATGGGCCGACGTCGACATGCTCGACCAGGACTCCGTCACCGACGCGGTGAAGGGCGCCCACGCGGTGTTCCACCTCGCGGCGATGGCCGACGTCAACGACATCGTCGCCGACCCGGCCGAGAGTGTGGCGCTCAACACCTTGGGCGTGGCGCGCGTGCTCGAAGCGGGCCGCCGGGCCGACGCCGGCCGCGTCATCGTGTCGAGCACGGTGTGGGTCTACGCCGCGACCCACGGCGACGTCGTCGACGAGACCACTCCCTTCGATCTCGAGACCGATCGTCACCTCTACGTGTCCGAGAAGATCGCGGCCGAGATGTTCTGTCGCGACTACGCGACGCTGTTCGGTCGTCCGTACACGGTGTTGCGCTACGGCATCCCCTTCGGTCCGCGCATGCGGAGCGACCTGGTCGTTGCCGCCTTCCTCCTACGCGCACTCCGCGGCGAAGCGCTGCGCATCGACGGCGACGGCTCGCAGGAACGGCGTTTCGTCTACGTCGAAGATCTCGCCGCCGCCCACGTGCTCGCGCTGAAGCCGGTCGCGCAGAACCGCACGTACAACCTCGAGTCCTCCGAGACGACCTCGATCCGCCAGCTGGCCGAGACCGTGCGCGATCTCGTCGGCGATGTCGAGGTGACCTTCGGACCGACGCGTCCGGGCGACTACCGCGCCCGCATCGTGCAGAGCGATCGAGCGCGCGACGAGCTGGGTTGGGAACCCGAGCACACGTTCGCCGAAGGTCTGCGCAAGACGCTTGCCTGGTACCGAGAGCAGCAAGCCGGCTCGTGACCGCGACTGCGTCGCGCCGGGGGGCGTCAGGTCCGCGTCGGATCGCCGTGGTGCCGGCGTACAACGAAGAGCCGATGGTCGCCGAAGTGTTGGAGGCGCTCTATCCGCTCGTCGACGAGCTGGTCGTGGTCGACGACGGCTCCACTGACAACACGCTGGCCGAGATCCAGGGATGGATGGCCCGGGGCCGCCCCAACTGCCGGTTGCTCGTGCACGAGGTCAACCGCGGCATGTCGGAGGCGTATTCCACCGCGCTCACCGAGCTGCGCGAGCGTCTCGCGCGCAACGAACTGAGCCACGACGACCTCGTGTTCACCGTCGACGCCGACGGTCAGCACGACCTGCACGTGTTGAACGAGCTCGTCGAGATGACGCAGGCGGAGCACCTCGACGCGAACATCGCGCGCCGCGATCTCTCGTACCACGGTCCGTTCAAGCGCACCGGCAACTGGGTGCTGTCGAAGTGGGCCAGTGGTTGGGCCGGTGCGCCTCTGCACGACGTCGAGTCGGGCTACCGGATCTTCCGGCTGGGCGCGCTCGCGCATGCGCTCGACTACTACTCGGGCTACCAGTACAGCGAGACCGTGGAGGTCGCGGTCGTGCTGTGCCAGCTCGGCTACAACGTCCGCAACGACCATCTCGTGCCCGTGCCGGTAGCCCGGTCGCGCACGCGCCTTCGAGACGCGGCGATCGACCTCGCCGTGATTCCGGTCGCGGCCGGGCGCGTGTGGCGCCGCGACCGCAAGCGCGAGGCCTTTCCGACCGACGCCGTCGCACACCTCTCCGTCGCGGGCGTACTCGGCATCCTCATCGCGCTGACGTATCAACACTCGACCGACACCATCTTCACCTTGGTGCTCGCGTCGGTGACGGCCTTCGGGTTGGGTGCGCTCCTGCGGCGCTCGGTCCCCCGGCCGTCACTCGCATTGCTCGGATCGTTCGTCGCGCTGGTCGCGGCGTGGCTCATCCCGCAGCGCCCCGACGCCGTGAGCGCGATCGTCCTCTCGGGCATCTTCGGGGTGGGCGCCGCGCTCGCCGCGCCGGTCGTGCGCCGGCCGCGCCCGGCGGTGGTCACCGCCGCGTTCGGGGTACTCGTCGTCATCGCGCTCGCCGGATCGCGCAGCCTCGTCCTCGGATTCGCGGTCGCGGCGGTGTTCGTCGCGGCGATCGTCTCGCGCTTCGGCCGCATCCGCGTCCCGCGCGCGGGTCGCCTGCGCACACTCGCGCTCGGGAGCGCGCTCGTCGTGAGCGTGAGCGGGCTGACCGGATACTTCGGTGCGAGCACGGTCGGCGCAACGTGGTTTGGCGGTGGGATCGTGCACGGGCCGCGCGCGTCGGGCGAAGTCGCGATCACCTTCGACGACGGCCCCGACACCACGGCGACCCCGGCGATCGTGAAGGTCCTCGACGCCGCGCACGTGAAAGCCTCGTTCTTCGTCGTCGGCAAGACCCTCGACGCCACCCCGCAGATCGTGCGCGCGCTCGTCGCCGACGGGCATCTGGTGGGCAACCACTCGTACCACAACGACGACTGGCGCTGGCTCGACCCGACCTATCCGGAGCTCGAACGCACGCAACGCGCGTTCGCCCGGACGATCGGGACATGCCCGGTGTGGTTCCGGCCGCCGCACGGGCAGCGCACGCCGCTCATGGCTCGCGTCGTCAAGGCCCACCGCATGCGTATGGCGATGTGGGACGTCGGCGTGAGCGATCGCGGAACCAACGATCCGGCGGGAATCGCCAAGAAGGTGCTCGACTCCGTTCAGGGCGGATCGATCATCGACCTGCACGTGGGTCTCGACGAGGCGTCGCGCGCCCATCGGGCCGCGGTCGTCGCCGCGTTGCCGTTGATCCTCGACGGGCTGCACCAGCGCGGCCTGCGCCCGGTACGACTCGACCAACTCGTCGGCGGTCCCGCGTACCAGTCCTGCGCCAGCTCGCACACCTGACCGGCGTGCAGGCGCCCGCCGGCGACCGCGCCGACCACGGCACCGACATCCCGGGAGCGCGGGTCGTCGTCGCGCTGGTAACGATCGCCTGGGTCGTCGCGCTGGTGCTGTATCTCCGGCACGCGATCGTCCTGTCGTCCGACAGCGTCAACAACTACGTGCACGTCTGGTACATCGCGCGCGACCTCTGGCACCACGGCCGGCTCCCGTGGCACATGCCCGTGCTCGCGCACGGCGACGCGTACGCGTACCCCTACGGATTCGTGAACTGGACCACGGCGGCAATCTTCTGGCCGCTGTTGGGCAACTGGATCGTGACCCTCTGGACCGCGATCGGCGCGGTTGGCTGCATGGTCGCGACGTTCGTTGCCTTCCCGGAACTGCGACGCGGATGGTGGGCCGCCGCGGTTCTCGTAAATCCCGCGATCGTGGAGGCGTTGCTGTTCGGCCAGCAGTCGTTCGCCTGGGGCGCGATGCTCCTCCTCTTCGGGATCGCCGCTTGGCGCCGCGGTCACCACGCGTGGGCCGCGGTCCTGGTCGGCGTCGGGCAGGCCAACCACGCGGCGATTGTCCTGCCGATCGGCGCGCTGTTGGTGCTGTATTACCTCGTCGTCACGCGCGAGCGCGCCGAGCGGGTCGACGTGGTGCGCTGGTACGCGCTTTCGTGCCTGCTCACACTTCCGGCGGCGTTGTTGGTGTTCGCGTCGCCCACGACGGCGCAGACATCCGTCGGCGCCCAGCTGGGCAACTTCCTCATCACCCTCGGACCGCGCATCATCGTCGTCGGGTTGCCGATCATCTGCGTGTTGCTCCAGCGCACCGGGGTCCGCTCGCTGGCGCCGCTCGGTGTGGCGCTGGCGCTCATTGCGCATCTCGGTTTCCAGATCCCGTTGAACGTGAGTCAGCAATGGAGCGCGCTCGTACACGACGGCGCCGATACTGCGTCGCTCGACGCGTACCTGCACTCTTCGTCGTTCCGGAAGGGCGTGACGTACCGAGTCCTGCGAGGCCGCGATGGCAAGCTCGGCCTCTACCACGTCCTGCGCGCCGGAGGAGTCATCGATTCCGAGCTCTTTCCGGAGGGCATGGCGATCCGCAGCTTCCGCGACGAGTCCGAGTACGCGGCGTTGCTCTGTGATCGCGGCATCGACCGGATCATCCACGACGACACCTACGACGAAGCGCGACGCACGAACGAGATCGCGATGATCGAGTCGCTCGAACGAGCGTCGGCCGGCGGCGTGCAGCTGCGGCGGATCGCGGGCGGCGTCGGTTGGCAGGTCGACGCGGTCGACCGAAGCCACTGCCCCTGAGATCACTCGTCGACCGTTCGCGAACCCTTTCCGCGCGACCGTAGGTGTCGTAATCTGTCGCCGACGGTACGCGTCGGGTTCGTGCCGCGGTCAAGCAAAGGTTCGGCTAGTGACAACTGGAACGGTCAAGTTTTTCAATGCGGAGAAGGGTTACGGCTTCATCTCGCTCGAGGGCGGCGACAAGGACGTCTTCGTCCATTACTCCAACATCCAGGGCAGCGGCTACCGGACGCTCGAAGAAGGCCAGAAGGTCGAGTTCGATGTCGCTCCCGGCCGTAAGGGAGACGAAGCACAGAACGTGCGCGCGGTCTGACGTTCGAAGCGTGCGAGACGAAGCCGCCGGCCCCGCGCCGGCGGCTTTGTTCGTTCCCGACCGTGATGCCAAGCTGACGGCGTGACCCGAGATCCGTCCCCTCCGCTCATGCTCGCGGCCGTGTACGTGGGCGAGGGCGCGCTGGAAGTGCAGGCGCTGCCCGTTCCCGAGCTCGGTCCGGGCGAGGCGTTGATCGAGGTCTCGCACTGCGGGATCTGCGGCACCGATCTGCACCTCGTGCTCGAGCGTTACGCCCGCCCGGGATCGGTGCTCGGTCACGAATGGGCCGGAACGATCGTCGCGCTCGGCGCACACATCGGCGACTGGGAGATGGGTGCGCGGGTCGTGCTCGATCCCGCGCCCGGGTGCGGCGAATGCCGCGCCTGCACGCGTGGCCGTCCGGCGGTGTGCCTGCGCCGCGAACCTCCCGATCTGCTCGACTTCTCGCGCGGCGCGTTCTGCCGTTACAAGGTCGCGCCGGCAGCTCGACTCGTCCGCGTCCCCGACACCCTGTCGACGCGCGCCGCCGCGCTCACGGAGCCGACCGCGATCGCGTTGCACACGGTCAACCTCGCGAGGGTGACGCCCGACGACCGCGTGCTCGTCACCGGCGGAGGCCCGGTCGGGCTCTTGACGACCGCGGTGTTACGGAGCCGCGGTGTGCGCGAGATCGTCGTTTCGGAGCCGGCGCCGGCCCGCCGGGCGCGGGCACTGGCTGTGGGCGCGAGCTCGGTCGTCGCTCCGGGCGAGTTGGCACGCGCGCCGATGGGTCGTCCGGTCGACGCGCCGTTCACCGTCGCCTTCGAATGCTCGGGCCACGGTGCGGCCGCCGAGTCGGCGCTCGATCAGCTCGACTACGCGGGAACGTTCGTGTTCGTGGGAACCGGGAGCACTCCGCCCCGCGTGAACCACAATCGCGTCATCGTGATGGAACAGACACTGATCGGCGCGTACAACTACGACGCGCAAGGGTTCCGGCCCGCGCTCGAACTGCTCGCTTCGGGCGTCCTGCCG
>DASYJT010000229.1:0-1790 GCA_035996165.1 Acidimicrobiia bacterium | reverse complement strand
TCCGGCCCGCGTGCCAGCAGCTCGCCCGCCGCGCCCGCGGGAAGATCGGCGAGCGTCTTCGGGTCGACGATGCGCAGCTCGGCTGCACCGATCAAGGGTCCGTCGGTTGTCGCGTCGCGATCGATCGAGTCGCCGGCGCGGCCCGTCGTGAGGGTCGGGTACTCGGTCGAACCGTACGTGCGCTTGCACCAACAACCGAACGCGTCGGCGCCCTCGCGGACCATCGCGGGCGCGACCCCGGCGCCGCCGAGCGAGAACATCCGCACCGAAGTGCGATCAGTGGTGTCGAACGCGGGGTGGTCGATCATCGTGCGCATGAACACCGGGGTGGAGATCATCACCGCGACGCTCTCGCGTTCGACGAGCTCGAGCGCGCGCCCCGGATCCCACGTATCCATCAACACGGTCGTGATCGCGTTGGTCGCGGGGAGCAGCACGCCGTACGTGAGCCCGGCGACGTGCGTGACCGGCATCGGGAGCAAGAGCGACTCGCCGGGCGTCATCGCGTGCGCGGCGGCGATCGTGTCGGCTTCGACGCGCAACGACTGATGCGTGTGGACGACGCCTTTCGGTTCCGACGTCGTGCCCGAGGTCCACAGGATGACCGCGGGATCGTCGACCGAGACGTCGACGGCGGGCGCGGAAGCGGAGCCGGCGTCGGCGTCGGCCTCGTCGGTCAGGGGCGTGCCGTCGCGCACCACCAGCACGTCGCCTTCGTAACCGGCCGACCGCACGAGCGCCGGGTAGTCGGTGCCGCGGAAGGAACGCGGCACCACGACCAACCGGGCCGCCGTGCGATCGAGGATGAACCCGACCTCGTGCGCGCCCAGTGTCGGAGTGATCGGGCTCGCCGTTGCTCCGCAGCGCCAGATCGCCCAGCACAGCACGACGGCCTCCCACCAGTTCGGGAGTTGCCACGCGACGACCGAACCGGGTCCCACGCCTCGATCGGCGAGCGCGGTTGCGAGCCGCTCCGACCGGCCGCGCAGCTCCGACACCGTCAGCCGGGTGTCGCCGTCGACGATCGCGACGGTCTCGCCGCGTACCGACGCCAAGCGGTCGAGCAGGGTCTCGTCGGTCCAGATGCCGTGCGCGCGCCAGCGCGCCCGGAGCTCGGCGGGCGCGGGATGCGCGCGGGTCACTGGGCGCCGTAGACCGGCGCCGGGACGGGCGCTTGCGCGAGCAGTTTGTGTACGGCGGTGCCGACCTCGGCCGGATCCCAGCGCGCGCCTTTGTCGATGCTCGGTCCGTGCTGCCATCCGTCGGCGACCGACAGCAGGCCGCCTTCGATCTCGAACACGCGGCCGGTCACCTCGGCCGACTCGACGCTGCCGAGCCACACGACCAGCGGCGAGATGTTCGCGGGATCGTTGACGTCGAAGCCTGCTTCGGGCGCCTGCATGCGGTCGGCGAAGACCTCTTCGGTCATGCGCGTACGCGCGGCCGGCGCGATCGCGTTCGCCGTCACGCCGTAGCGCGCCATCTCGGCCGACTCGACCAGCGTGAGCGCGGCGATCCCGCCCTTGGCGGCCGAGTACGCGCCCTGGCCGACGCTTCCCATCAAGCCGGCGCCCGACGACGTGTTGACGATCCGGGCGTCGACCGTCTCGCCACTCTTGGCGCGGCCGCGCCAGTAATCGCAGGCGTGGCGGGTCACCGCGAAATGTCCCTTCAGGTGCACCCGGATGACCGCGTCCCATTCCTCTTCGCTCGTCGTGAAGAGCATGCGGTCGCGAACGAAGCCCGCGTTGTTGACGAGCACGTCGAGGCCGCCGAACGCGTCGACGGCG
>DASYJT010000228.1:0-12126 GCA_035996165.1 Acidimicrobiia bacterium | reverse complement strand
ATCAACGAGGTGACGCCGGCCGCGAACACCAGGCCGCCGACGCCCGCGAGCAGGAACCAGCCGATTGCGCGCTTGATCGTGTCGGTCAGCGGCCGCGCGATGAGCACGGTCCGCGGCGGATCGTTGCGCACGCGCACCGTGTAGTCGCCGGCACTGGGTACGCGAAATCGCACCGCGCCGACGAACCGATCGCCGCCGCCCGAGATTCGTCTCACGAACCGACCCGCGTTCGAACACGTCGACGTTCGAGCCATCCGGCCCCGACACCGTCACCTCGGCAGGCGTGATCGTCACCTGGTCGTCCGACGCGAACAGCGAGCTCGATCCGCTCTTCTCGTAGAGCATGTAGGTGCCCTGGCCGAGGTGCACCCGGACGACGTTCGGAGCGACGAACCGCGCCGACCCGTTGACCGCGTGCGCGATCGGAATGATGCCGGCGACGAGTGTGGGTATCGCGAGCGCGACGCCGGCGACGACGAGTGCGATCGGCATCCGCAGGCTCGGACCCCGCGGGTTCGGAGTGCTGGGTACCGCGACGCTCGCCATGTCCACATCATCGCCTTCCACGGCCGGGACCGTTGAACCGGTAGCGTGCATCGGTGAGCGCGACCGACGCCGGTCGAGGTCCTCAGGGCCGAGGTGCGAGGGCCCGAGGTGCGAGGGCCCGAGGTGTGAGGGCCCGAGGTGTGAGGGGTCGTAGGCATCGGCGGTTCAGCATTCCCCGGGTGCTGATGCTCTTCGTCGCGGCAATCTCGTTCCACGTGGTCGCTCCGAGCATCGTCGAGGTGCTGGGTTCGTGGCCGCGGTTGTCGAGCGTCGCGCCGGCCTGGCTGGTGGTCATCGTGGCGTGCGAGGCATTGAGCTTCGCGAGCGCGATCTTGCTCCAGCGGGTGGCCCTGCGCACCGACGCGGTGTTCGCCGTCGCCACGTCGCAGCTCGCCGGCAACGCCATGACCCAGGTCGTCCCGGGCGGCGCGGCCGCCGGCGCGACCTTGCAACTGCGGATGCTCGCGCAGTCGGGCGCCGATACCGCGACCGCGATCTCCGGGTTCACCGCGTTCTCGCTGTTGCAGACGGCGAGCATCCTGTTCCTGCCGGTGCTCACGTTGCCGACCATCCTGCTCGGCGCGCCGGTGAATCGCGGGCTCGCACAGACCGCGTTTCTCGGTATCGCCGGATTCGTCGTGGTCGCCGGTTTCGGTGCGATGCTCCTGACGACCGACGGCCTGCTGCGCGGCATCGGTCGGTTCGTCGAGATCGTGCGGAATCGCATCCTGCGCAATCGTCACCCCTTGACGGGCTTACCCGAGCGGCTCGTCCGTGAGCGCGACAGCATCCGCGCGGTCCTGGGGAATCGGTGGCGCATCGCGCTCACGGCGACCGCGTGCCGGCTCGGCTTCGACTTCCTCGCACTGTTCGCCGCGCTGGCCGCGGTCGGGAGCCTGCCCCGACCGTCGCTCGCACTCCTCGCGTACACCGCGGCGTCACTGCTCGCCATGATCCCGATCACGCCGGGTGGTCTGGGCCTCGTCGAGGCGGGGCTCACCGGCGCTCTCGCCCTCGCGGGCGTCAAGCCGGCGCAGGCCGTCCTCGCCACACTCCTCTACCGCCTGGCGTCGTATTGGATACCGATCGTCGCCGGACCGATCGCGTACACGTTGTTCCGGCGGCGTTACCGCGCGTCGGGATCGTGAGCTTCCTCGCAGCAAGTTGGATCACGCCGGAACCGAGTCAGCAGGTTCCGTCGCACGTTGCCGCACCTGAGCGCGAGGCGACTGAACGTTGTCTCGTCGACCAACGCGCACTCCGATTGATTGAGCAAACCTCGCGAACAACTACGGCGAACCCGCACCCGACGGCGCCGTATTCGTAGAGCTCGGGGCAATGGTCACGCGTTACAGACGCGCGACCGCGCCGGATACGCGGACGCCGACACGATCACGGGTGAGAAGACTGCGACGTTGGTACACACGCCACCAGATGGCATCGAGCCGAAGCCGACGACACGCGCGTCGCGATGCACGAAGCCGTATCCCGAGCCGCGCGGTGCGGCGACGATCGCCACGACCGGATCGATCGAGCGTTGATCGCGCCCGAGAAACGGGGCGTCACCGAATGCAAATACGGCGCCGTCAGATGCGGCAAGCCAGTAGCCGCGGCCGTCGATCGTGGCCGCGAAGCCAACGATATTGCCGAGAGATGTGATTCGTTTGCCGGGGAGTGAGCCCAGGTACCGAGCATCACCGAACGCGAAGACCCCGCCGTCGGATCCGACAAGCCAGTAGCCGCCACCATCCGGAGTCGCCGCGATGCCGACGATGCGACCCCGCGCGGCAGCGCCGAGGGAGCCGAAGAAGCGGGCATTGCCGAACGCGAAGACCCCGCCGTCGGATCCGACAAGCCAGTAGCCGCGACCATCAGGGGTCGCCGCGATGCCGACGACCTGACCGCGCGGCGACAGCTCCATCGAGGGAAGCGACCCGAAGAAACCCGTCGTCGGCTGCCGAGTCCCGCCGACGTTCGAGCCGGTCACGGCGAACACACCACCATCGGCCCCTGCCACCCACGCGCGCAATCCGTCGCGCGTCACCGCGAGCGCGACCGCGTGAACCCCTGAGGGAACGACGGACTGCCACCGAGGCAGCGGACCCGGCGAGAGGAGTTCGCCGCCGGCCGTGATTTCAGTCCAGGACGCGACCGGCGCCAAGGGAGCAGCACCGGCCGCGGGCGCGAACACAAACGCGAGCGCGAACACGAACAGCACAAGCCCTCCGAGCGGTCGCCGCCGACCCATCGGTGACCAGTCGGAATCGCCGCCGACAACGAGCGGACCTACACCATCGTCCATCGTTGCCCCCACGGTGATCGTGCTTGGCGTTTGCCGCGACCTAACGACTGAACCGACAAGCTCTCACCACGGGTGAACGTGTGCAACCGAGTTCGCCGTCGACCTCGAGTAGCAGCTTCGAATCCGCCAAGCGTCTGATATTGCTTGTCCGACCACGCAGTTAGGGTTCAGATGGGTTGCCACTCCAGAGCGGCGGGCCCGCGATGTCAACGGCGCGGATGCCAGGTCGCGACCGAAGGGATGCGATGCCTGACTTCGACCTCGTGATCAAGGGCGGCACGGTGGTGGACGGCGCCGGCGCGCCGGGGCGCACCGCGGACGTCGCAATCAAGGCCGGGCGGATCGAGCTCGTCGGACGGGTGAACGACACGGCGACGCGAATCATCGACGCCGACGGCGCGTTGGTCATCCCCGGTTTCGTCGACATCCACTCCCACTACGACGGTCAGGCAACGTGGGACGACCGGCTCGCGCCGTCGTCGTGGCACGGTGTTACGACGACGGTCATGGGCAACTGCGGCGTTGGTTTCGCTCCGTGTCGGCCGGACGAACACGATCGTCTGATCGAGCTCATGGAAGGGGTCGAGGACATCCCCGGCACGGCGCTCCATGAGGGCATCCCGTGGGACTGGGAGACGTTTCCCGAGTACGTCGATTACCTGGCGAGTCGATCGTTCGACATCGATGTGGCGGCTCAGGTGCCCCACGGGGCCGTCCGGCTTTACGTGATGGGCGAACGCGGCGCGCGGGGTGAAGCCGCGACCGCCGACGACATCGTCGAGATGGGTCGCATCGCCCGCGAAGGGATCGACGCCGGCGCGCTGGGTTTCACCACGTCACGCACCTCCAATCACCGGACAAGCCGAGGCGAGCCGACACCAACGTTGATGGCCTCGGAGGACGAGCTGGTCGGCATCGCGCGAGCCGTGGGCGGGCGGGGCGTCTTCGGGGTCGTGTCCGACTTCACCGACCTGGCCCGCGAGTTCGCGACGATGCGCCGAATCGTGTCGGAGTCGGGATGTCCGCTCTCGATCTCGGTCGCCGCGGAAGACCACCGAGCTCCCTGGCGGGAACTGCGGGACCTGATCACTGAGGCTTCCGCCGACGGGCTGGCGATCAAAGGGCAGGTCGGCGCCCGCGCCATCGGCGTATTGCTCGGGCTGCAGGCGACGCTGGCTCCGTTCTCCGGCGCCGCCTCCTACCGAGAGATCGCGCATCTGCCGCTCGACCAACGCGTCACGGCTCTGCTCGATCCGGTCCGGCGGCGGGCAATACTCGCCGAACTGGCTGGGCGCGACCACGGACTGCTCACCGGCTTCGACCGGATGTTCGAACTCGGCGATCCCCCCGACTACGAGCCCGATGCCGCGCGAAGCATCGCCGCTCGCGCCGGCGCGGAACAGCGCGAGCCCGCCGACCTCGCATACGACCTACTTCTCTCCGACGGCGGGCGCGGCTTCCTCTATTACCCTCTCTACAACTGGGTCGACGGGTCGCTCGGCGACGTGCGCGAGATGCTCGGCGACAGCCACCTCGTGCCTGGTCTCGCCGACGGCGGCGCCCACGTCGGCACCATCTGCGATGCCAGCTACCCCACCACACTGCTGGCGTACTGGGCCCGCGATCGATCGCCCGGGCTGCCCCTCGAGTGGGTCGTCCGGCGACAGTGCCGCGTGACCGCCGAGACCGTCGGCCTGTTCGACCGGGGTCTGCTCCAGCGCGGGCTCAAGGCAGACGTGAACATCATCGACCACGCCAACCTTCGGCTCCGGCCGCCCTACATGGCCTTCGACCTGCCCGCCGGTGGAAAGCGCCTCCTGCAGCGAGCCGAGGGCTATCTCCACACGTTCGTGAACGGCGAAGAGATCTACGCCGACGGGGAGCCGTGCGGTGCACTTCCGGGACGGCTCGTCCGCGGGAACGGTATGCCGATCGGTGCCGGCATAGGCGCGTAGCAAAGAACGCGCGAAATGTTCGGCACGTTGCTCACCGAGTGGCAATCAGCGAAAGAAGCGGCCGGTACGTGACCGACGAACACACAAGCGGATTCGAGGGCTTCGGGGACTTCGTCGACACCGCCGAGATCCGCGACCCATACCCCGACTTCGCTCGCCTGCGCATCGAATCGCCCGTCGCCCGGAGGGACGCGCCGGCCGGCGCCCTGCCGTCATTCCTGGCGTACAGCCATGCCGACGTCGATCGGATGTTGCGCGACGGCGAAACGTTCTCGTCGAGCGTCATCGCCGACGGCATGCGCGACGTGTGGGGTCGCAAGATCATCGTGGGGATGGACGCGCCCGAGCACCACCTTCATCGCGCCCTGGTGTCCGGCGCCTTTCGCCAGCGCACACTCGCCCGCTGGGAAGCCTCGCTGGTCGGGCGCGTGGTCGATGAGTTGATCGACGCCTTCGTCGACGACGGTCGGGCCGACCTGGTTCCCGTGTTCACGTTCCCGTTTCCGGCCAAGGTGATCTCGGGCATCCTCGGCCTGCCCGAAGGCGATTATCAGCAGTTCCAAGAGTGGGCGATCGGCATCATCTCGATCGGTCGAGACTGGGACCGAGCGATCGAGTGCTCGCGCGAGCTCCGCAGCTATCTCTCCCACATCGTCGACGCTCGTCGCACCGACCCTCGCGACGACCTCATCACCGATCTGGTGACCGCCGAGCTCGACGGCGAAAAACTCGACGACGAGGAGATCTACTCGTTCTTGCGCATGCTGCTACCCGCGGGAATCGAGACGACGTATCGGTCGAGCGGCAACCTGATCCATCTCCTGCTCACGCACCCCGACCAGCTCGACGCGGTCCGGGCTGACCGAACGTTGCTACCGCAGGCGATCGAAGAAGCGCTCCGGTTCGAATCGCCCGTGATGATCACGCCTCGGGTCGCGACGAGAGCAACCAAACTCGGCGGCATCGAAATCCCGCCGGGCGCAGGAGTCATGGCCGTGCTCGCATCCGCGAACCGGGACCCCTTGGCCTACGACGATCCCGAGACTTTCGACATCTTTCGCGACCCGAAGCAACACGTCTCGTTCGGGGTCGGCGCACACCTGTGTCTCGGTATGCACCTAGCCCGAATGGAGACCCGCGTCGCGCTGAACGCACTGCTCGACCGGCTCCCGAATCTGCGGCTCGACCAGACGGAGGCGCGCCGTGTCGATGCGCACATTCACGGCGATTCCCTGTTTCGCAGTCCGACCGCGCTCCCGGTCCTGTGGGGCTGACGGATCGGCGGTAGGCGGCGCCCGGTGACGGCGCCATGCGAACGCACAATGACTATGCGGTCGGGAATGGGACTACGTGGTCGGGAATGGGACTAGGCGGTCGGGAATGGCGGGGGGCCGAGGATTTCGGTGGCGCCGGTTTCCTGCGCGACTTGGCGCACGCGGTCGAAGTCGACCGGACCGGGCCCGTCGTTCTCGGCTGGTTCACTTGCGTTCCAGTAGAACGGCCCCGCGGTGCCGGGAGTCTGCAACGACAGAAGCCGCGCCGACTCCGAGCGCACGGTGAAGGCGTGGGCCACGCCCCGGGGAACGAAAGTGAGGCCGCCCGGACCCACTTTGTGCTCGGTCCCGTCGATGTTGATCAGGATCTCGCCTTCCACCACGAAGATCGTCTCGTCGGTATCGGGATGAGCGTGCAGCGGCGTCATCTTTCCCTGCGTCAGGGCATCTTCGAACAAGAAGAACGCACCCCCCGCCTCCTCGGCGGTCACCTTCCACGTGTGCGTCCCGCCGCCGTAGAACCACCGTCGGGGTCCTTCGCCTTCGCCTCGCACGATCGGAGCTATTGCGCTCATGATGCACCTGATCTTCCCGGTCGGGGAACGATATGGGACTGTAGTACCACGATGACACTAAGGTACTATCTGCATCATGTCAACGGCTTACGAACTCGCCGGACGCACGCAGCAGAAGCAACGCACTCGCAACGCGCTGGTCGACGCGGCCCGAGATCTTGTTGCCCGAGGCTTGTCGCCGACCGTTGAAGACGCGGCGGCAGCCGCTTCGATCTCGCGCACCACCGCGTACCGCTACTTCCCCAATCAGCGTGCGCTCCTCGCCGCGGCGCACCCGGAGACATCGGCCGAGTCGCTCCTCCCACCGGACGCGCCGGACGACGCCGCCGAGCGCCTCGACCTCGTGGTCGAGGCGTTCATGCGTGTCATCCTCGATACCGAATCACAACAACGGACCATGCTCCGGCTGTCGCTCGAAGCGGATCCAAACGAGTCGGGCGACCTGCCGCTTCGTCAGGGACGCGCCATCGGCTGGATCGAAGAAGCACTGGCGCCGCTTCGCTCGCGCCTCGGCGACGCGGAGGTGCATCGACTCGCTCTGGCTGTCCGAAGCGCGGCCGGAATCGAAGCGCTCGTGTGGCTGACCGACATCGCAGGCCTGTCGCGCACGGAGGCCGTCGAGCTCATGCGCTGGTCTGCCCGTGCGATGTACGACGCTGCGCTCGCCGGGCCGACGTCGCCCGGGCGAACAGTGATCACCGGTGTGAAATAAGAAGACGATGGTGGGCGATAGAGGACTCGAACCTCCGACCTCCTGCGTGTGAAGCAGGCGCTCTAACCAACTGAGCTAACCGCCCGTACGAGACATCGAGGCTAGCGCGTCGGGTCGTCGTGGCTCTCGCCGACGAGGTACTCGATGGCCATGGCCGCGTACATCGCGGCGCCCGCCGCCATCGCGTCTTCGTCGAGCGTCATCCGGTTCGAATGGCAGGCGTGCGCGCGCGCCGGATGCTCTCCCGGCGGACACACGCCGAGGAACGACATCGCGCCCGGCCGCCGTTGCAACACGTAGGAAAAGTCCTCGGCTCCCATCACCGGCGCGGGCATGCGTCCCGAGCCCTCGGAACCGAACAGCCCGCTCGCCACGTTCGCCGCGAACTGCGCGCTCTGATCGTGGTTCACCGTCACCGGGTAACCCTTGTGCACCGTGAGTTCCGCCTGCATCCCGTGCGCGCTCGCAATGCCCGAGACGAGTTGACCCATCGCGTCGATCGCGACCGCCCGGCTGTGCTCCGACACGGCGCGCAGCGTGCCCAACATGTCGACGGTCTCGGGGATCACGTTGTCGGCGGTGCCGGCGCGAATCTTCGTGATCGTCACGACGACCGGGTCGAACGTGTTGATACGCCGGGTGGCCATCACCTGCAGCGCCTGAACGATCTCGGCCGCGATCGGCATCGGGTCGTTCGCGAGATACGGGGTCGAGGCGTGACCGCCCTTGCCGGTCACCTTGATCTCGATCACGTCCGCCGACGCCATGAGGGGTCCGCCCCGCGTCCAGATCGTGCCCGACGGAAGGTTCGGCGAGACGTGCAGTGCGAACGCGGCGGCGACAGGTTCATCGCCGGGTTCGTCGCCGTCGAGCACACCGTCTTCGATCATGTAGCGGGCGCCGTGATGTCCCTCCTCGCCCGGCTGGAACATGAAACGCACCGATCCCGGAAGCTGCGCGCGACGGTCGTGCAGGAGCCGGGCCGCCCCGATCAACATCGCGGTGTGCGCGTCGTGTCCGCACGCGTGCATGCAACCGTCGACTTCGCTGCTGAACTCGAGACCCGTGTCCTCGGGCATCGGCAGCGCGTCCATGTCGGCGCGCAACAACACGAGCGGTCCCTCGCCACCGTCGAGGTCGGCGACCACCGACGACACCGACGTGCCGGTGGTGATGTCGAGACCGAGCCCGTCGATTGCGTCGAGGACGGTTGCCTGCGTCACCGGCAACGACAATCCGAGCTCGGGAGTGCGATGGATCCGCCGGCGCACCTCGACCAGCTCCGGGAGCATGCGCTGGGCGGCGGCGAGAAGCTCCGCCCCGTAGGTCGTCACGCCGCAGACTAACGCTCACCGCTCCCGAAACCACGCGCGCAGCGCGTTCGAGAACGCCACTTCGTAGGTGCGATAGGCCCGGCGCAGCGCGGCGCCGGCCGCCGCGTCGGCCGCAAGCTCGCCGGGCAGGAGCGGATCAGCGCGAATGTGCGCGAGCGAGGCCGCACCCGTGACGAAGCCGTCGGCGAGCGAGCCGGCGCTCCCCTCGACCAGCGCACGAGTCACCGTTGCCAAGCGGTTCGTGAGCGTTGTCGCCCGGTCCGACCAACGCGCGCTCTCGAAGTGTTCCTCGGCGAACGCGCGCGCGTCGTCGGGGTGTCCCGACCACCACGAGCACTGCGCCTCGACGACCTCCCACGACTCAGCCGAGGCCGACGCGCGCGGCAGGTTGTCGGGCCGCGTCCATAGTCCTTCGCGCGGCGACACGTACCGCAGTCGTCGCATGCTGTCGCGCAGCGCGGCACGCTCCGGTGCATCACGTGGTCCCGGCGTCACGACCGCCATGCGCCAGTCGCCACTCCACCCCAAGAGCTGCGGGTCGAGGCTCCAATCCTGCGCCTCCCGCCGGCTCTGGACCCGACCCGCGAGCTCGTACACGCCGTCGTGTGTCCGCAGCTCGCCCCGCTCGACCATGCGGCTCAGGGCGACCCGGGCGGTCCCCTCGGCCACCCCGAAGAGGCCGCACCACTGCACCAGACGCGAACCCCGCATGCGCGGCGGCCGGGTCCGGAGCAAGAGGCTCGCGATCAGGGACCGGGCCGGCAACGGCCGATCGAGCAGGTCTTCGGGTATCCCGGTATTACCATCTCGCAGCATCTGTCGAGGGAGTGTAATATGAGCGCCATGGCCGTCACGATGATCCCGGAGCCGACCCTCCTCGACTCGGTCCACGCCACCGACCGCATCACCGCCGCCGGTCGGCCCACGCCGGAATTCCGCGAGCAGCTGCGGCGCATTCCGAACGCGCGCAACGCGGGTGCGGTCGTCGCGCTCTACGCCCAGACCGTCGCGATCGTCGTGCTCGCAGTGCATCTCGACAACTGGTTCGTCTGGATCGCCGCGTTCGTCCTGATGGGTCGCGCACACGCGCAGTTCGCCGCGTTGATGCACGAGGCCGCGCACCGGTTGCTGTTGCGGAACCGCGCCTTCAACGACTTCGTCGGGCGCTGGCTGCTCGGCTTCCCGTCGTTCACGCCCATCGACGCGTACCGGCGGGGCCACATGGCCCATCACCGCGAGGAGTTCGGTCCGGACGAGCCCGACATCCCGCTGTACCGCGGCTACCCGATCTCCAAAGCCTCGTTGCGCCGAAAGCTCGTGCGCGACGCGACGGGCCGCACCGGCTGGAAGCTGTTCAAGGGTCTCCTGGGCGCGACCCGCTCCGAAAGCGGTCCGATTCGCTTCCAGGCGCGCGCCATCGTCGCCACCCAACTCGTCCTCATCGGTCTCGGTGTGGCGTTGCACCACCCGTGGGTGTACTTCATCCTGTGGTTGGCGCCCTATCTCACGGTCTGGCGCGTCATCAACCGGCTGCGCTCGATCGGCGAGCACGGCGGTATGCGGCAATCGAAGGACCGGCGCCAAACCACCCACTCGGTGAAGCAATCGCCGTTGTCCCGGTTCATCCTCGTGCCGTTCCACATCGGATGGCACCTCGCGCACCACGTCGACGCGGGGGTCCCGATGGCGCACCTCCCCCGTCTGCACGCAGAGCTGCGCAAGGCCGGATACGTGGTCGACGGCCTCGAGTACCGGAGCTACCTCTCGCTTTGGCGCAAGCTTTCGAGCGGTGCAAGCCTCGGCCGGTGACCACCTTCGACGACGTCGCCCAGTTGATGCTCGCCCAGTCCGCGCAACGCCGACTGCGTAACGACCCGATCGACGACGACACGGTCCTGAATCTGCTGGAGCTCGCCGGGCACGCGACCGCCGGGCGCCGGCAGCGCTGCGCGTTCCTCGTGGTGCGCGATCCCGACGTCCGCCACCAGCTTGCGCGCTCGTACCGTCAGGGCTGGTCGATCTACAAGCGGTTCCTCCGGACCCGGTCGAGCGACGACCGGCTGCTCGAGGACCGCCAATGGCAGTCCGACCACTTCGAGGACGTGCCGGTCCTGATCGTCGCCTGCCTCCCCGGCCGCCGGCCCCTCTTCCCGGCGATCGGCGCCGCGGCCTTCTACGGCGCCGCGTTCCCCGCCGTCCAGAACCTGCTGCTCGCCGCGGAGGCTCGTGGCCTGGGCGCTTCGGCCACGACGTTGCCGCTGTGGTCGGTGTGGGAGGCGCGCCGCACGCTCGGGTTGCCCCGCCACGTCACGCCGGTCTCGGTGGTCGCGTTGGGCTGGCCCCGCGGGGCGGCGCCCCGAGAGGAAGCGTTCGCCGCGGCACCGCTGGTCGGTAACGTCGTCCATCTTGACCGCTGGGGCCACCAGCCTTTTCGCGCTCGGCGCGGCCCGGCCACGCAAGACACGGCATAATGGCAGCCACGACTTCGAGGCAGGTGACGACGTGCCCAGAAAAGGACGAGCACGCCGCTTCCGTGAAGCGCGCAAGCTCAAGCAGGGGTACGACGATGGGCTGTTCCGGGAAGGTTCCGGCACCCTCGCGGATCTGAGCGAGAACGCGGAGGCCGGCGCGGACAGCGACGACGACTTCGACGACGAGTTCGAAGACGAAGAAGAAGACTGGGACCCGGACCACAACGTCAATCGTTGAGCCGCGGCTGACCCCCGAGGTCAAGCGGTGCGGGGATCCGGCGCTTCGGCGGCGATGCCGTAGCGCTCGATGGCCTCGGCCACCGTCTCCGCCTTGACGTCGCCCGTCTGCGCCAGACCGTCGAGCACGCCCACCACCACGTGGGCGGCATCGATCTCGAAGTGGCGCCGCAGCGCGGCGCGCACGTCGGAGAAGCCGTAGCCGTCGGTTCCCAGCACCACGTAGGGCTGGGGTACGAACCGAGCGATCGAGTCGGGCACGGCGCGCACCCAATCGGAGACGGCGACGATCGGGCCCGACGACTCCGCGAGCAACTCGGTGACGTACGGGGTACGCGGCGGCTGCGAGGGATGGAGGCGGTTCCACCGGTCGCACTCGAGCGCATCGTCGCGCAGCTGCTTCCAGCCGGGAACGCTCCACACGTCCGCGCCGACGTCGTAGTGCTCGGCGAGGTCCTTCTGCGCCTGCAGCGCCTCCAAGACCATCGGTCCGCTCGCGAGGATCTGCGCGCGGAGGGCGTGCTCACCCGGCGCCGGTTGCAGCAGATACATGCCGCGGACGATGCCGTCCTCGACACCGGCGGGCATCGGCGGCTGCACGTAGTTCTCGTTGTAGAGGCAGACGTAATAGAAGCAGTCCTCGGCCTCCGGGCCGTACATGCGCCGGATGCCGTCGCGCACGATCACGCCGACCTCGTACGCGAATGCCGGGTCGTACGC
>DASYJT010000227.1:0-2176 GCA_035996165.1 Acidimicrobiia bacterium | reverse complement strand
GGAGGAGATGAAGCCCTGGCTTTAGCGGCCATGGTGAGGCACACCAAAATGCGGCGAGCTTCCCGTGTGCGGGTATCGACTGCTCGGCGGGTTCGAATCCCCCCTTCTCCGTCCGGCACGGCGGACCGCCAAGCCGGATGCGGCCACGACCCGATCGGCAGTTATGGAACAGCTACGTGTCCTCCAAGGACCGGTAGCGCCACCAGACAACTAGGACCGCGACCGTGATGCTGGAGACGGCTCCGATCACGCATGCGACGCGTCCGGGCGAGGTACTCGCAACGATGACGCCCGACGCGTTGAAAACGATAGACACCAACGACGCGGCTAGCACGAGTACGTAGCTGGCGTAGGAATCCTTCATGACGACGCCGACTGGCTTTCCGTACTTCGTTAGTCGAGCCATGTCGCAATTATCGCCGTGGGTCGGAGCCGCCTGAAGCCATACCGATCGGCAGTTATGCACTACTCCTGATCGCTCGCCGCGATGCCCGAGCCAACCTCGAAGATCTCGCGCGAGATCTTGTCCAGGCGAAGACACTCGGCGCTGGTAACCACGGATTCGCCGTCGCGGCGGCCGCCGTATGCCTGGTTCGACACGATTCCGTCCAACGCCCACCGACAACGAAGCAGTGTCTTCAGCACCTCGGCCTTACTCATCGGCGACGGCGGTTCTGGTTCGTGCGACTCACTCATCTGTGTCGGGCGCGGGTCGGAGGTGCACCGAAGACATGATGCCCGATCCAGTCGCCGGTGAGTACCCGAGCGGCAGTTCGGTGCGCGCAAGCTGCGTCGCTGAACAGCTACCTGCTCGCGTTCGCGAGGTTCTCCGAACGGCACTTCGGTGACGCGGTTACACGGGAGATCAACGACGCGTTCTGGGACCGGGGAGCCACGCACTTCGCCGGCGCGGACCTGACGTGGGACGATTCCCCGTATGAGTTTCGGGGAGAAAGGGATCGAACCAGCGGACGGATTCACGGGGGATGGCTTCATCGTTCGGCCACTCGTGCCGTCCGATGTGGTGCTCGACCACGAGGCCGTGATGTCGAGTCGCGAGTTCCTCTACCACTGGGAGCAGGACCCTCCGTATCCATCAGAGGACTTCTCGGTCGAGGACAACCTCGAGGATCTCCAGCAGATGGACAGCGAACACCGCAACACGACCCGATACACGTACACCGTCATGAACGCCGACGAGACCCAGGTCCTTGGCTGCATCTACCTCTTGCCGAACGACGACCGCATGTACCGGACTGCGGAGGTGGCGTCGCGCGACGGCACCGACCTGTCCTCGGTCGACGCCACGGTGGCGTTCTGGGTTCGCGTCTCGACGTGGGAGAACGGGTTCGAGCGAGCCTTGCTCGATGCGGTTCTCGGTTGGCTGCGAGACGACTGGTCGCTCGAGCGACCGGTGATCATGACCAACGAAAGGCTCGATCACCAGATCGCGACGATCGAGTCGCTAGGCCTGACCCGGCGCTTCGACTACGACCGCGATAAGGACATGTACACGTCCTACGCCTACGCCTGACGCCCGAGTCTCCGGGAGAAACTGGTCGAGGTGCACCACCGGGAGCCCCGCGGGGTGCCAACGCTGCGCCACCTACTCGGTATCCGGCAAACGCGCGCAACGGTAGTGCGGGCGGGCCGCACATGACGCGAGCGCCGCAAACCGCTGCGCGCAGCGGTTCGATCCGAACACTGCCGCCGTTACCGGGTGCCCCCTACCGCCGGGTCGGGGTCGCATTATCCCGCCCGTCGAGAGCCTCGCGCTTGCAATCGCGAACCGTCACCGGTTGCCCGATCAGGCGTGATCTTGCGAGTACCGATCGACAGTTCGGGCGCGGCGTCAGTACCGTGGTGGTACTCGCTTCCCGCGAGATTGTTGACGGTGACCGGCCCAGTCGCCGCGCGATTGACCGTCGTGACTCGCCGCCGGCCAAGCCCCGTGAGATCTCTTCGCGTTCGGTCAACGGCAACCGCAACGGAGACCGCTTCCGTTCCGCAACCTGGGGTCGGCGCAACACGCGGATATAGGTCCAGACCGTGCGATGCGCACGCCCGATCTCTTTGCCGATCACACGAACCGGTAGTTCTTGCGCGGCAAGCTCCGCGATCCGCCACTTCTCCAACTCCGACAACCGTTCCGACACGACGCACCTCCCGATCGATC
>DASYJT010000226.1:0-4732 GCA_035996165.1 Acidimicrobiia bacterium | reverse complement strand
GCGACGAGCACCGTCGCACCCTCGGGAACGCGTGCGGTGTTGAGCACCGCGCCGACGCCGGTCTGCACCGCGCACCCGATGACGCACGCGACTTCGAGCGGCGTGGCGGGGTCGACCTTGATCGCGCCGGTCTCGGTCGTGATGACGAACTCGGCGAAACCGCCGAGGCCGACGCCGCGCAGCACGGGAAGACCTTGGCGCGACAGCGGCGTATGCCCGTCGATGAACGTACCGGTGCTGATCGACACCGCGTTCACGCAACACCCGTACTCGCCGCGCGCGCACCAGTAGCACGCGTTGCACACCGGGATCGGCGTGAGCACGACCTTGTCGCCCGGAACGACCGAGGTGACGCCCGCACCCACCGCGTCGACGACGCCCGCGGCCTCGTGGCCCAACACCGTCGGCGCGACGAACGGGAACGTGCCGTTCACCAGCGAGAGATCGGAGTGACACACGCCGCAGTGGGAGACGCGCACGCGCACCTCGCCGGCTCGGGGATCTTCGATGTCGACGTCGTCGACGATCGTGAGTGGTTTCTCCGAAGCTTCGAGCACTGCGGCGCGCATGCGGCAAACCGTAGCCCGTGCGCCTGATCGGCGACCTTGGCTAGCGTCGCCGAACGATGGACATCTTCGATATCTGGGTCAACCTCGTCACCGAGCAATCCGCGCAACAGTTCGTGACGCAGGAGGGTTACGAGAACATCCCGGGATACCTGGGCAGCAATCAGGGTCCCGTCGGAGTCGAGTCGCTGCTCGCGATCATGGACGAGCTCGGCGTCGCGACCGGTGTGTTCACCGGCGGTCTCGACCGCAACACCGACAAGCTGCTCGACATCTGCTCGGCCCATCCCGGTCGGTTCCTCGTCGCCGGTGGCATCGGCGACCCGTCCCGACCCGGTCGCCAGGTCAAGCGCGTGCGTGAGCTCGCCGAGCACCCCGCGTTCTGCATGGTGCGCGTGATGCCGCTCGCGTCGCAGGTGCCCACCAACGACGCGCGCCACTACCCGATCTACCAGGTGTGCGAAGAGCTCGGGCTGCCGGTCGGCATCAACGCCGGCATCCCGGGACCCCGCGTGCGCTCGCGCGTGCAGCACCCGGAGCTTCTCGAAGACGTGCTGATCGACTTCCCGGATCTCACGGTGATCGTCGCGCACATGGGTCATCCGTACGAAGAGCTGCTCATGAACTACATGCGCAAATGGGCGAACCTCTACGTCTCCTGCACCGCGTATGCGCCCCGCTACATGGACCCGAACCTCGTCGCGTTCATGAACACGAAGACGTACCGGGGCCGCGTCCTGTGGGGCAGCGACGAGCCGTGGTTCCCCATGCGCCGGTCGCTGAGCGAAGCCCAGGGGCTGCCCCTCGACGACGAGGCGATGGCCTTGTTCCTCGGCGGTACGGCCCGCCGCCTGCTCAGTAGGACCCGCGGCCTGCCCGACAAGAATTGACCGAAAGTCGGCGCCGCCGGCCGCCGAAACCTGTTAGGTGCAATTGCCCGACCCAACTTCGGGCGCGAATGCGCCCCAGCCCGGCTGGTACCCCGACCCGTGGCAGGTCGCGCCCGCCCGTTGGTGGGACGGCCTCACGTGGACCGGGTTCACCACCCCCGTAGCCGCGCCCGCGCGTCTTCCCGGGAATCTCTACGACGCCACGGCGAGGCTGCCCGCCGCCCGGGACGACATCCGCGGTGGCTGGATCGCGCTCCTCGGTTTCTTCGGCGCCATCGCGCTGTCATTGATCTTCGCCCAGCTCGGCACCGCGTTCGGGGCGCGAACGCTCACCGTCCCGAGCATCCTCATCAGCCAGTTCGGACTCTGGTCGGGGCTCTGCATGACCGCATACATCGTGAGTCATCGGCGGCCCGGCGGCAGGCTCACCGACCTCGGTCTACGCGTACCGACCGGCAGCGAGATCGGCATCGGGATCGGCATCGGGTTCGCCGGCATCTTCATCGCCACCCGCGTCGCGATGGCGCTGCGGTACCTCTTCCCCGACAACGGCGGCTCGCACCTGTTCACCTCGTCCCGCCCGAGCTACGCGCTCGTGCTCACGATCGGTGTCTTGGCGTGCGTCGGCGCCCCGCTCGTCGAGGAGCTCTTCTTCCGGGGCGTCGTGCAACCCGTCCTCATGCGGAACCTCGGGACGTCACCCGCAATCGGGATGCAAGCGATCCTCTTCGGGCTCGCGCACTTCGAGCTCGGCATGACGTTCAACCAGGCCGCCGTGCGCTGCGGCACCGTGATGGTCCTGGGCGTGTTCCTCGGCTGGCTCCGCGTCCACACCGGACGCCTGGGCGCCGGAATGGTCGCGCACGCCACCTACAACTCGATCGTCACGATCATCACGCTGATCGCGTTGCTCTCGCTCGCTTCGAACTCGAACTAGTCCCCGCCGCGCGCCGCGCCGCGCGCTCAGGTGCGCGGCGGCTTGAGCGAGTTGCGCTGACGGCCGCGGTCGTTGTTCGACAGCAGCACCTTGCGCAGGCGCACGTTCTTCGGCGTCACCTCGACGCACTCGTCGTCGGTGATGAACTCGAGCGCCTGCTCGAGCGACATCGCCCGCGGCGGAACGAGGCGGACGAGATCGTCGGAGCCCGAGGCGCGATGGTTCGTGAGCTGCTTTTCCTTCGTGGGGTTCACGTCCATCTCGTCGGCCCGTGCGTTCTCGCCGACGATCATCCCCTCGTACACCTCGACGCCCGGACCGATGAGCATCGCGCCGCGCTCCTGCAGGTTCATGAGCGCGTAGGCGGTCGTCATGCCGCGACGATCGGCGACGAGGCTGCCGGTCGGGCGGGTGCGGAGCTCGCCGAACCACGGCGCCCACCCGTCGAACACGTGGTGCAACATGCCGGTGCCGCGCGTCTCGGTCATGAACTCGGTGCGGAACCCGATCAGCCCGCGTGCCGGCACACGGAAGTCGATGCGGACCCAACCCGTGCCGTGGTTGACCATCTGCTCCATGCGGCCCTTGCGCAGCGCCAGCAGTTGGGTCACGACGCCGAGGTAGTCCTCGGGAACGTCGACCGTGAGCAGCTCGACCGGCTCGTGGCGCTTGCCGTCGATCTCGCGGACCACGACCTGCGGCTTGCCGACGGTGAGCTCGAAACCCTCCCGGCGCATGGTCTCGACCAGCACCGCGAGCTGCAGCTCGCCGCGGCCCTGCACTTCCCACGCGTCGGGCCGTTCGGTCTCCAGCACGCGCAGCGAGACGTTGCCGACGAGCTCCTGCTGCAGCCGGTTCTCGACCTGGCGCGCGGTGAGCTTCTTGCCGTCCTGGCCCGCCAGCACCGAAGTGTTGATGCCCACGGTCATCGACAGGCTCGGCTCGTCGATGATGAGCGGCGGTAGCGGCCGCGGATCCTCGGCGTCGGCGAGCGTCTCGCCGATGGTGATCTCGGGAATGCCGGCGACCGCGATGATGTCGCCCGGCCCGGCCTCTTCCGCGGGTACGCGATCGAGCGCGTCGGTGAGGAACAGCTCGACGATCTTCACGCGTTCCGTAGTGCCGTCGATCCGGCACCACATCACCTGCTGGCCCTTGCGGACCTGCCCGTTCCGGACGCGACACAACGCGAGCCGACCGAGGTACGGCGACGCGTCGAGGTTCGTCACGATCGCTTGGAAGGGATGACCTTCCTCGAACTCCGGCGCAGGGATGCGCTCGAGGATCAGTTCGCACAACGGTTTGAGGTCGCTGCCCTCCACCTCGGGATCGAGCGAAGCCCAACCGGCGCGCGCGTTCGCGTAGACGATCGGGAACTCGATCTGGTGCTCGTCGGCACCGAGGTCGATGAACAGCTCGTACACCTCGTCGACCACCTGCGCGATCCGCGCGTCGGGGCGGTCGACCTTGTTCACGACGAGGATCACCGGCAGCCGGGCCTCGAGGGTCTTGCGCAAGACGAAGCGGGTCTGCGGGAGCGGACCCTCGCTCGCGTCGACCAGCAGCAACACGCCGTCGACCATGGCGAGCGCCCGCTCGACCTCACCACCGAAGTCGGCGTGACCCGGAGTGTCGACGATGTTGAGCGTCACGTCGCCGTAGCGCACGGCGGTGTTCTTCGCGAGGATCGTGATGCCCTTCTCGCGTTCGAGATCGTTCGAGTCCATGACCCGCTCGTTCACGTCCTGGTTGGCGCGGAACGCGCCGGACTGCCACAGGAGCGCATCGACGAGGGTGGTCTTACCGTGGTCGACGTGGGCGATGATCGCCACGTTGCGCAGGTCGTCGCGCGCGGTCATAGAGAACTCCAACTCGGGGGGACCTCCAGTGTAGGGGTGGAGGGGGTGCATCCCGGTCGGGGCCGGGATCCACCCCACACCGGGCGACTATGCGGTCAGGCGGATCACGAAGGGATCCTGCGCGGGATGCCGGCCCGCCGCACCGATCGAGATGCGCGCGGGAGGCACGACATGACCGTCCGCCAGGAATCCGAACCCGAGCGCCGGCGCGCTCTGCGTCGCGAAATCGAAGCCGTCGGTCCCGCCGTAATTGTTGAACCGGAACCGGATCGAGTGCTTCCCGGCGCCGACCGTCACGAAGTCGTTCTTCTCGAGCCGCACGGCGTGCACGCCGACGAACGTGCCCCGCGTGACGATCTCACCCGAGAACACACGGTCGTGCACCGAGTTGTGCGTCACGCGCACGTGCCACCCGTGCGGGTCGTGCCAGACGGTGACGCCCGGATCGCGCGGCGGGCGGCCGTCGGGGGTCGTCGTTGC
>DASYJT010000225.1:0-7032 GCA_035996165.1 Acidimicrobiia bacterium | reverse complement strand
AGCGCCCAGAAGCCGAGATCGGCGTCGTGGTAGCAGGGCGTTTCGTCGCGCAATCGGCGGTACACGGGGAACGGGTCGTCGTGGAACTCGTAGCTGTACGGGTTGAACCTGACCACCCGCGCAGGCTAACCAACGCTCTGGTCGACGTAATATCCGCGAGTGCCATATCCGCGAGTGTTAGATCGCGCGCGCTGGTTGCTCTTGACCCACCAAGGTCACCTTGTGCTCGCCGCGGTGTACTCCATCGCGTCGATCGTCTCGGTCGTCACCTACACGGTCGATCGCGGCCCGCTCTACGGAGCAGGGCAACTCGCCCTCACGGGCTTCGGCTTGTGGTGGGCGCGGTGGTGCCTCGGGCGAGCGGCGGCCTCACAGCCGACGAACTCACAGCCCAGCGCCTAACCGGTTGGTGCCGGATCCGCGGATCCGCCGAGCATGCGCCCCTCGGCGTGCGAGAGCTGGATGATCCCCCACAGGATCAGGACGATCGAGAACACCACCGCGAAGATCTCGAACGCGGAATGGGCGCCGACGTGCTCGTTCAACAAGAACAGCCCGTACAGCGAGCCCGATATGACGCTCATCGATTCGATGGAACCGACGGCGGTGCCGAGCGCACCCGTCTGCAGGGCGCTCTGCGCGACGATCACGCCGCCGATCGCGGCCACGGCCAGCGCGTACGGCTCCCAGTGCGGCACCCACGCGAACACTCCGCCACCGAGGTAGTGGACGAGCGCCTTCGTCAGCAGCGCGGAGACGCCGAACGCGATGCCGGCGGCAACACCGAGGAACGCGGCGCGCGGCCGGCCGTGCATCGCGCCACCGAGCGCCATGCACACCGCAATCGCGGCGACGGCGCTCGGGCCCGCGACGAGCCACTCGCGCGTGCGAGCGATCTCGCGGCCGCCGGTCGGGGAAACCTCGTAGAGGAAGAGTGCGAGACCGCCCGACAGAACCCCGGCGGCGATCCAGTCGTTGCGCACCACAGGACGGTGCACGAAGGCCGAGCCGATGAACAACGACATGAGGATGCCAGTCGCGAGAATCGGCTCGACGAACACCACGGTCGCGAGTCCGAGCGCGGCCGCGTGGCAGATGTATCCGCCGAAATCGGCGAGGAGCCCGACGAGCCAGCGCGGCCGCCGCATGAGGCGCAGCACGAGACCCGGGCGCATCGCGAACTCGTCCGGCACCTTCTCCGCCTCGAGCAACTCGAGGACGTTGCTGATCGCGTAGAAAAGCGCAGTCAGGAGCGACAGGATCGTGGCGAGGGCGACCCGGCTCGACATCAGATCAGTCTGCGACAGTCTGCGTGCGCTTGTCGACGGGTGGAACCCGCATGTGCCTCACCGCGTTTGTCTCACCGCGTGATGAGACCACCGTCGACCACGAGCGAGTCGCCGTTCACGTAGCTCGCCTCGTCGGAGCACAGCCATACGACCGCGTGCGCAATCTCGAGCGGCGTCGCCAGGCGTTTCATCGGGAGCCGGCGGGTCATCCTCTCGCCGCCGTCGGGCAGCGCCTCGAGATACGCGCGCATCGGCCCGGTCTCGGTCTGGCCCGGAAGCACCGCGTTGACCCGGATCCCCAGCGCCGCATACTCCTGGGCCGCCTGCTTGGTGAGGCCGAGCACGCCGTGCTTCGCCGCGGTGTACTGCGGCTGGCCGGGCGCCGGGACGATGCCCGCGCCTGACGACATGTTGACAATGGCGCCGCCGCGGCCCTGGGCCAACATCACCCGCAACTCGTGCTGCATGCAAAAGAAGACCCCGCTCAGGTTCACGTCGATCGTGCGGCGCCAGTCGTCGTAGGAGTGGTCGACGAACGGCTTCGGCGTGGGCGCGATGCCCGCGATGTTGCACGCCCAGTCGAGCCCGCCGCATTGCTCGACCGCGAACGCGACCATCGCTTCGACGGATGCCGCGTCGGCGACGTCGACCCCGATCGCGACCGCGGCCGCGCCGATGTCGGCCGCGACCGACCTCGCCGCCGACTCGTTCACATCGGCCACCACAACCCGCGCGCCGCGCGTGGCGAGGAGCCGCGCGGTTGCCTCGCCGATCCCACTCCCACCGCCGGTGACGAGTGCGACCGTCACGATGTGATTCCTCGCGCCCGTAGATATGGTCCGGATCGAACGACCAACCCGTTCTCGCGCTCGGGGTCGCACGATGCGAGCGCGAACGCCGCTTCAGCCATCGTCTCGACCGGCTCACACCATTCGGGCGGGAGCTCCATCACCGCGGTCGCGCCTTCGGTCGCGACCGCACGTTCGGGCGCGAGCGCGTTGACCGCGATGCCGGTGCCGCGCAGCTCGGTCGCGAACGAGACCGTGAGCCGGTCGAGCGCGGCCTTACTCGGCGCATAGGTCGACGAGCGGGCTTGTTGCGGGCTGTCGAGCTGATCCGTGTCGACGATCGCGCTCGTGATGTTGACGATCCAGCCCGCGCCCCGATCACGCATGCCGGGAACGACGGCTTTGGTCAACAGGTACGGCGTGACCACGTTCACTTCGTACGCGACGCGAAGCCGCCGCTCCGAGGTCTCGTCGATGCTCAGGTAGAAGCACGCGGCCGCGTTGTTGACGAGGATGTCGATCGGGCCGAGCGCCGCTTCGGCCTGCGCGACGATCGCGGCGCGGTCGCACGCGGCATCGGCGAGGTCGGCGACGACGGGATGGGCGGTTCCGCCGGCCGCGGCAATGGCGGCCGCCGTCTCCTGCAACGATCCGGCGAGGTGCCCACCCGAGCCGGGTTCGAGGCTGCGGGCGACGATGGCGACGGCCGCGCCTTCCGCCGCGAGCCGCAGTGCGATCGCCGCACCGATGCCGCGAGACGCCCCGGTCACGAGCGCAACCCGACCGGCTAGTGCATCACCCATGGCGGCTGGACAATAGTGGGGACATGTTGGACCTGATCATTCGCGGTGGAACGGTCGTCGACGGCACGGGGGCGCCCGGCCGGATCGCCGACGTGGGCATCGTCAACGGCCGCATCACGGCGATCGGCGAGATCGACGACACGGCAGTGCGCACAATCGATGCCGCCGGCAAGGTCGTCGCGCCCGGTTTCGTCGACATTCACACGCACTACGACGCCCAGGTGTTCTGGGACACCACGCTGTCGCCCTCGCCGCTGCACGGGGTGACGACAGTGATCGGCGGCAATTGCGGGTTCACGATCGCGCCGCTCGGCCCGGAGCACGGCGACTACCTCATGCGCATGCTCGCCCGGGTGGAAGGCATGCCGCTCTCGGCGCTCGCGGAGGGTGTGCCGTGGGACTGGCGAACGTTTGGTGAGTATCTCGATCGCATCGACGGCACGCTCGCGCCGAACGCGGGCTTTCTCGTCGGCCATTCGACGATTCGGCGCGTCGCGATGGGCGACCGCGCGACGAAGGGCGCCGCGACCGCCGACGACCTCGACACGATGAAGGCCTTGCTCGATGCCAGCCTCGCGTCGGGCGCGCTCGGCTTCTCTTCGAGCTGGGCGCGCACGCACAACGACGCGGCGGGCGACATGGTGCCTTCGCGCTACGCCGACGAGGACGAGATCCTCGCGCTCTGCAGTGTGGTCGGGAATCATCCCGGCACGACCGTCGAGTTCATTCCCTGCGTCGGCTTGTTCGAGGACTTCGCGCCCGAGCTTCTCACCAAGATGTCGCTCGCCGCGAACCGTCCGGTCAACTGGAACGTGCTGTTCGTCGGCAAGGGCAGCGAATCGATCACGGAGCACAATCTGGCCGCGTCCACTTACGCGACCGAGCAAGGCGCGCGCGTCGTCGCGTTGACCGTTCCGTTCTCGCCGTCGCCGCGCATCTGCTTCGAGAGCGGATTCCTCCTCGACACCATTCCCGGTTGGGAGAAGCCCATGGCGCTCCCCCACGACGAGAAGAAGGCAATGCTCGCGTCGCCCGACGGCCGCAAGGTACTGAGCGAGGCGGCGCGGCAGCCGACGACGGGATTCAAGGTCTCCAACTGGTCGATCTACGTGATCAACGAGACGTTCGCCCCCGAGAACAAGAAGTGGGAGGGCAAGTCGGTGCGCGAGATCGCGAAGGAACGGGGCGTCGACGACTTCGACGCGCTGTGCGACATCGTCGTCGCCGACGATCTCATGACCGGCTTCGGCTTCCCGATCGCGCCCGACGACGACGAGACGTGGGAAGTGCGCATGAAGGTGTGGCGCGACGGTCGCGCAGTGATCGGTGCCAGCGACGCGGGTGCGCACCTCGACTTCCTCGCCTCGTTCAACTACGCGACGGTGCTGCTCGGTGGTCCGGTGCGCGGGCGGGGCCTGATGCCGATCGAGGAGGCGATCAACCTCCTCACCGACGTTCCCGCTCGCCTCTACGGCCTGACCGAGCGCGGCCGGCTGGAAGCGGGTTGGCACGCCGACATCGTGGTGATCGATCCCGAGACCGTGGGAGCGCAGGAAGTGCGGATGCGGTTCGACCTGCCCACGGGCGCGCCGCGTCTCTACGGCGGCGCCGACGGCATCGACCACGTCATCGTGAACGGCACCGAGATCGTCGACCACGGCGAGTTCACCGACGCCCGGCCGGGCACGCTCCTGCGGTCGGGTCGCGACACCGAGACGGTCTCGGTGCCCGGCGGGGCTTCCGGTTCCGGCGCGCGCGCCTGACCAACCGGCCATGGCATCTCGTCGGTTCTTCGATCGGTTGCGCCGGCGCGGCCTCCGTGGCGCGCCGGGGCGCCCGCCCCTCGATCTCGCACCGGGCCTTCCCGAGCGCGACGCGGCGCGCGTGCGCGAGGTGATCGCCGAACTGCTCGAGCTCCACGACACCATGACGCAGCGCGCCGAAGCGGCCGCGGTCGCCGACGCGTACATCGCGCTTTCCGACGACGGCCGGCGCAACTTCCTCGTGATGCTCGCGCGCGACTTCTGGAGCGACTCCCGAACCATCGACCACGCGATCGACGCGTTGCGCACGACGCCGGATCGGCGCGCCGCGGAACGCCGGTTGCGCGACGCGCTCGTCCCGCCCGCCGATCTGCTGCTCAGGCTGCTGAGCGGGCTGGAAGGCGGCGTGAAGTTCCTCGTCGACATGCGCGCCGACGGGTTGCGGGTCGCGCGCAGCGATGCCGAGCTCGCCGACCTCGACCGTGAGCTCAAGGCGCAGCTGGCGACGCTCTTCGACGTTGGGCTGCTCGAACTGCGCCGCATCACGTGGGACGCACCGGCGGCGTTGCTCGAGAAGCTGATCACGTACGAAGCGGTGCACGCGATCGACTCGTGGGACGACTTGAAGAACCGGCTCGACTCCGATCGCCGGTGCTACGCGTTCTTCCACCCCGCGATGCCCAACGAGCCGCTCGTCTTCGTGGAGATCGCCCTCACCGTCGGCATCGCCACCGAACTACAGCCGTTGCTCGACGCGCGTGCACCCGACCTCGACCTCGAACGGGCCGACTCTGCGGTGTTCTATTCGATCTCCAACTGCCAGCCCGGGCTCGCGGGCGTGAACCTGGGGACGGCGCTCATCAAGCAGGTGGTGGAGGCGTTGCGTCTCGACCTGCCCCAGCTGCGGCGGTTCGTCACGCTCTCACCGATCCCCGGTTTCCGGTCGTGGCTCGAGCGAGAGCTCGGCGCGGACGGGGTCGGGCTGCGCACGCGGGAACGGGAGCTGTTGCCCGCGGAGCCGGCCCGAGTGCTCGCCCGGTTGTCGGACCCCGACTGGGACGTCGACGAGGCCATCCGTCCTGCGCTCCTGGCCCTCTCCGCGCGGTATCTCACGACCGCGGCGGAAGGGCGCGTGGTCGATCCGGTCGCAAACTTCCACCTGGCCAACGGAGCGTCGGTGGAGCGCGTCAACTGGATGGCCGACTCCTCGGCGACGGGTCGCGCCCGCTCGTTCGGGATCATGACCAACTACCTCTACGAGCCCGATCACATCCCGGCCCGCGCCGAGGCGTACGTGACACGCGGCGCGGTCCCGATGTCGGGCGAGGTGCGCGACCTCGTGGCGCCGTAGGCCCGCTCAGGGAACTTCACACCTTGCGGCCGAGGAACGCGGCAAGGGCGTCCGCGTTCGTGGCGTCGGGCGGTGCGGGTTGCTCGGCGCCGAAGGGCCGGATGGTGTCTTCCCCGCGGAACGCGGGCTGGATGAAGGCGCGCGATCCTTCGAGGAGCTTGGCGGCGAACTCCGGATCGAGATCGGTCGACTGCCCGGTCGCCCGGGCGAGGTCCCAACCGTGCGTGAAGGCGTCGGTCGTGATGATTCCCAGATACACGGCACCGGGCAGCGACCCGAACGGCAGCGTGATCGCCTTGTCGAGCGCGCCGGGGCGGCCGAACGCGTCGACGGCCTGGGCGATGCCTTCGTCGTAGGTGGCCGGCATGTCGCCGATCGTGAAGTCGGTGGTAGGCGGGGCGGACGCGACACCGGAGTTGGCCGCTTCCGCGCACCACCGGCTCACGCCGACGAAATGGTTGATCAGGTCGCGCACGTTCCACGACTGGCACGGCGTCGGGTTCGAGAGCTGGTCGGAGGTGACGTTCGCGAGTACGGATCTCGTGGTCGCGAACGCGCGTTCAAGGTCGGCGGTGCTCATGCGCGCAGCGTACGCGATCACCTTCGCGCGGATCACGGGGCGCCGAGTAGGTTCGCCCACCTATGGAGAAACTCGTCTACCTCGTCTGGGAGCGTCCGTCGATCGATCCGGCCGCCCTGCGCGCCCACCTCCTCGACGACCTCGCGCCCCGACTCCTCGCCCTCGATCCGCACGCGCTGCAGATCGACATCGACGACGAGCACGCGCAGATGCAGTCGATGGTGCCCGTACCGGGCGACGAGCTCCCGGTGCGCGCCTGCGTGTCGATCTGGCTCGACGCGCACGACGCCCGCGCCCCGTTCGAAGCGATCCTCAAAGAAGCCGGAGTACGCACCGCGGGATACCTCGTGACGGAGTCGCTCTTCCGGGAGTACGGCGGCAACGAGCACTCCAAGGCCCGCGACTGGCCCGACGGCACTCGCTCGCCCGGCATCATCACGCTCACGATCTTCGACAAG
>DASYJT010000224.1:0-11521 GCA_035996165.1 Acidimicrobiia bacterium | reverse complement strand
ATCACCGAGGAGGAGTGGGACGCGGTCATCGACGTCCACCTCAAGGGTCACATGGCGACGTGCCGGGCCGCCGCTCGGCACTGGCGGGAGCGCGCCAAGGCCGGCGACCTGCCGAACGGGCGCATCGTGAACACCGCGTCGGAGTCGGGGCTCTTCGGTCAGGCCGGCCAGGCGAACTACTCGGCCGCGAAGGCCGGCATCATCTCGATGACGATCGTGCTCGCCCGCGAGCTGAAGAAATACGGTGTCACCGCGAACGTCGTTTGCCCGCGTGCGCTCACCGGCATGACCGAGAGCATGCCGGGCGCGGCCGAGTACATGCAGGGACCGGAATGGGATCCCGACAACATCGCACCACTGGTGTGCTTCCTCGCGAGCGACGCGGCGGCCGACGTCTCCGGCCAGGTCTTCGTCATGTGGGGCACCCGGATTCATCTCATGGAGGGCTGGCAGCGCGTGCACACACTCGAACGGACCGACGCCGACCGCGACCGAGGGCGCTGGACGCCCGAGGAGCTCATCGAACGCAAGGAAGAGATCTTCGCCGGGCATCGCACGAAGATCCCGCGCATGGGATTCGGCGAATGACCGCCGACCTGACCGCACCCGACGGCCACCTGCTCGTCGACCAGCTGCGGTTCATGGCGCGTACCGGCGGCGATCGCATCGCGTATACCGACCTCGACGCGGCGACGACGATCACGTTTCGGCAGTGGGAGGAGCGTTCGAACCAGGTCGCGCGCTGGTTGGTCGAGCACGGAGTCGCCAAGCAGGATCGGGTCGCGCTCTACATGGACAGCGATCATTGCTTGCAGTGGATCGTCGCCTACGCCGGCATCCACAAGGCGGGTGCCGTGGTCGTCCCCGTCAACACGCGGCTCTCGATCGACGAGGTGCTCACCATCCTCGGGCACGCCGAGCCCACGGTCGTCGTCACGAACGAGCGGCTCGTCGACAACGCGCGCATCGTCGGCGAGAAGATGCCGATCCGCGCGGTGTTGACGACCACCGACTGGTCCGACCTCGACGCATACGACTCGGGCGAGATGCAGGTCGGGATCGACGTCGACGACATCGCCGACATCATGTACACGTCGGGAACCACGGGCCTGCCGAAGGGCGTGCTGGTTCGCCACCGCAACGTGGCGATGATCCCGAACTGCGCGCCGAACTGGACGAATCTCGGTTGGCTACACGGTGCGCCGCTGTTCACGTTCGCGGGCATGAGCTTCATCTTCAATCCCATGAAGATGGGCCTCCGCGGCGTCTACATGCCGAAGTTCGACGTCGATCGCTGGTTCGACGTCGTCGAGCACGACAAGCCGATGATGATCTTTCTCGTGCCCGCGATGGCCGAGCTGATCACGGCGAGCCCGCGCTTCGACGACGCCGACCTGTCGGGGCCGCTCGCGGTCTCGATCGGGAGCGCGCCGCTCGCGCCCGCGACGCTGAAGAAGTTGCAAGACCGGATGCCGCAGGCGTCGGTGCTCAATTCGTACGGGCTGACCGAGGCCGGACCCGCGTTCATCACGATGCCCAAAGAAGAGGCGCACCGCCGCATCGGGTCGGTGGGCAAGCCGAACCCGCCTATGGAAGTGCGAGTGGTCGACCCCGACACCGACGCGGACCGTCCGGCAATGGAGGTCGGCGAGTTGCTCGTGCGCCTGCCCGGCAAGCGGCGGGAGTACTACAAGGACGACGGCGCCAACGAGTCCACCTGGACACCCGACGGATGGTTGCGCACCGGCGACCTCGCGTATCTCGACGCCGACGGCTTCGTCTACATCTCCGGCCGCATCAAGGACATGATCATCCGCGGCGGCAACAACATCTACGCGACCGATGTCGAAGCAGTCATCCTCGAGCACGCCGCCGTGCAGGAAGCTGCGGTCGTCGGCGTGCCGCACCGAGTGCTCGGCGAAGACGTCGGCGCGTTCGTCGTGTGCAAGCCGGGTTCGTCACTCTCCGACGACGAGCTGCTCGAGTTCTGCGCCGCGCGACTCGCCGACTACAAGCGCCCCCGCCGCCTCTGGTTCGTCGCCGAGCTCCCGCGCAACGCGACGGGAAAAGTCATGAAGCACAAGCTGCGGGAAATCGCCGTATAGAGGGAAAAGCTTCCGGTGCTGCGGAGATGCCGCAGCACGTACGACGCGTTCCTTGCCAACTGATCCCCGGAGGCCGAAGATCGTCTTCAGATCCGGATGCGGGGTAACGCGATGAACAGAGCTCGACGACAGTCGCGCAGCCGCGAGAACGGCGCGAGGTCCGGGGGCGACGACTCCGAGTCGCTGCCTCGCATGCTCGGAGGGCACGTCGAGCGAACGGGCGCAAAGCGCGTCCGCGAGCGCAAGCAGCCGTTGCCCGGCAATCCGCCCGGCGAAGCGAAGTGGCGCGTCGTGAAGGTTCCACCCGAGCCGGGTCAGTCGCGCGTCGGCATCTGCTGCTCCGGTGGCGGTATCCGTTCCGCCTCGTTCAACCTCGGTGCACTCCAGGCCCTGCGTCATACCGGTGCATTGCAGGACGCCGAATATCTCGCGGGTGTGTCCGGTGGCGGATATACGACGATCGCGCACGCGATCGCCGCCAAGTACTCGGATCCCGGCACGGTCACGGCCGAGGACCCGCTGTACGGACACCTCTCGGTCGAGGAGGAGCACCTACGCAACCACACCGACTACCTCGCGCCCGGCGCGCGCGGCCGGGTGTGGATGGCCTTGCACATCATCGGCGGCTTTGTCGTCAACTCCGCCGTCCTGCTCGCAATGTTGTTCGTCGTCGCCCGCCCGTTGGGCTGGATCGTGCGCGGTCTGCAGCCCGGGCTGGCGCGCGGCGGATCCGCGCACCGGGTGCGGGCCCTCGATGTTTCGCTCCCCGTACTCGTCACCGCGGTCGTCATCGGTGTGTTGGTCTTCGCCACGCTCACGATGCGATTGTCGTGGGAGCTCCGGCGAACCGGCGAACCGGTTCCGGAACGGGCACGCAGAACGCGCCTCGTCGTCGCGACGGCTACCGGAGTGGTCTCGTACGTCGTGCTGCTCGGGCTCTGGTGGCTCTCGACCCGTTCGCGGCCCGCCTCGATACCCGAGAACCACCTCGTCGCCGACACGCCGAGGTTGATTGCCGTCGGCGTTCCCTTCGCGGTCGCGCTCCTGTCGGTGTTCGTGCTGTACCTGTTCGAACGCGCGAAGGTCAGGCTGCGCGACAAGCCATTGCAGATCACGCGACAGGTGTCGTACTTCGCCGTGCTGTTCGGCGCCGCGGCGATCAGCGTCATCTTCGTCCTCCCGGCGCTGATCGTCGCCATCCGGTGGATTCCGGACCACACCACGTGGCTGTCCGAGAAGTTGGGACTCTCCTCGGGCGCCAATGCGACGCAGAAGACGACCATCGCTGCGTTGCTCGCCTTCGGTGGCGCCGCAGTCGGCGGCATCTCGAGCGTGGCACGGCTGGCTCGCGGCAAAGGACGCATTCTCGTCCCCTTCGTCGCGGTCCTGGCGGGGCCGGTGATGATTCTCGTCGTCACCGCGCTGTTCGCCAACCACGCGGCCGACTGGGGCCCGCTCCACGAGCGTCATCTGTGGGTCTTGTACGCCGTGCTCGGCGGGCTGCTCGTCGTGCAGCTGTTCTTCGACGCCAACGCGTGGGCCCCGCATCGCTTCTATCGGGAGCGCCTGTGGTCGGGCTACGCGATCAAGCGGGTCAAGGGGCCGGGGGACGGCCTCGCCGCGCAGTTCCTCGACTTCGACGACGAAGAAGGCTCCGAGAGCGACCGAGACGAATTCCAGCTCTCGGAGCTGCGCTCCATGAAACCCAAGCACGCGGAGCGCATGACCGAGGACGAAGTGAGCGAACGCAAGCTGCCGGAGCTGATCGTCTGCTGCACGCTGAACGTCGCCGGCGACTGCGTCCCTCCCGGACGCAACGGTGTGTCGTTCACGTTCGCTCCGAAAACGTGCCGCACCACGCTGTCCGGCCCCGTCGACCTCGAGGACTACGAAGACTGGTCGTCGCAATCCGTCTCGCTGACCCTCCCCGCGCTCATGGCGGTCTCCGGCGCGGCCCTTGCGCCCGAGATGGGCAAGTCGGGTCGGCCGGGTGCGCGGATGCTCTTCACGCTCTTGAACGTTCGCCTCGGTGTGTGGCTGCCGAATCCCGTCCGCGCCGACATCTGGAAGACGGAGAGCCGCGACACGGGCGGCTCACTCGCACACCGCGTCGCGCGCGGACTGCGGCGGCGGACGCTCAAGCCCGGGCCGTTCGGTCTCATTCGGGAGGCGTTGGGCTTCACGTCCGTCAACAGCCGGTACGCATACGTCAGCGACGGCGGGCATTGGGAGAATCTCGGGCTCGTGGAGCTCCTGCGGCGCGGATGCACGTTGATCTACTGCGTCGACTGCGCGGGCGACGGCGTCTCCACGTTCGAGACCATCGGGGAGGCGATCGCGCTCGCGCGCACCGAACTGGGGGTCGAGATCACGCTCGACCCGTCGGCCCTCATGCCGAACGAGGCCGGGAGAGCCGCGAGTGGTCACGTGATCGGCCACTACCGGTTCGCCGACGCCAACCGGACTCCGGGTGTCCTCGTCTTTTTGAAGGCGACCATCTTCGACGACCTTCCGTGGGACGTGCTCGCCTATGCGGAGCACGACAAACGGTTCCCCTGTCATTCGACGGTTCTTCAGATCTTCGACGGCAAGCGGTTCGAGGCCTACCGGGCGCTCGGGGAGGCAACTGCCGCGCACGCCGCCGACGGCCTCGTCCTGCACATCGCGCAGTGCGACAACCCGGCGTGCATCGCGATTGCCCGGCGCGTACTCGCCGGGCGGGCTCAATCGCCGGGAGCTCCACCAGCCGACTTCGATCTCACGCCGACGCCCACGCCCACGCCCACGGAACCGAGCACCACCGACTTCGCCGATCACGACGTCCGCTTGTAATCTCCGGCCTCCGGAACGCTGACACGTACGTCAGCTCGATGTGGAGGCGATGCAGTGGCACTCACCGAGCTCAAGGGCCGAGCCCTCGGCACGCAGAAGGTGATCATCGAGCGCGGACCGATCCGCGTGTTCGCGCAGGCGCTGCTCGACGACGACCCGGTCTACACCGGTGAGGCCGCGCCGGTGCCGCCGACCTTCCCGTTCGTGATGCCGTACTGGGGATCGATGGGTGTGGGCGGCGCGGCCGGCCTGCCGATCGAGAACCTCCGGGGCAAGGGCCGCGCGATCCTGCACGGCGAGCAGGAATTCGTCTACCACGGCGGCGCCTGGCCCCACGCGGGCGACGTCCTCGTCGGCGAAGGCGTCATCTCCGACGTCTACGAGAAGGCCAAGAGCGACGGCGGGAAGCTCGAGTTCTATGTAACCGAGACCACATGGTCGAACGAGTCGACGAAGAAGCCGGTCGTCACGACCAAGTTCACGCTCGCGATCAACTGCAAGCCGGACGCGGCCGACCCCAAGCCCCTCGCGAAATGACCCCGCAAGAGGTCGCCGACCGCGCCGAGATCCACGATGTCATCGTCCGCTACGGCTGGGCGATCGACACGAAGGACTGGGCGCTGCTCGACACGGTGTTCACCGACGACGCGCACGTCGACTACTCGTCGAACCCGGGCGGCAAGGTCGGGCCCTACAAAGAGGTGCGGGGCTGGCTCGAGAAGGTCATGTCGGCATTTCCGGTCACGCAGCACCTGATGGCGAACATCGACGCCACGCTCGACGGTGACCGCGCGACATGCCGCACCATGGTCACGAATCCGCAGGGCGCGGCGACGCGCGACGGCGGCCTGCATTTCTTCTTCGTGGGCGCGCGTTACGACGACGACTTCGTCCGTACCGACAAGGGATGGAAGATCGCGAAGCGGGTCGAGACGACGCTGTGGTTCCAGGGCTCGCTCCCCGAAGAGCTGCTGATCCAGCGCTAACGCTCCAGCAGCATCGCCACGTTGTCGTGGAACAGTCCCGGCGCGTCGTCGGGGCCGACCGGCGTGCCGGCGGTTGTGTAGTCGGCGAGCGGCGTCGCCGTTCCCTCGGAATGCGGGTAGTCCGAGCAACACATGTAGAGGTCGCCGGTCTGGCGGATCAGGCGCGCCGGCACCTCGTACGAGAACGACGACACGCGCACCTGGCGCCGGAAGTACTCGCTCGGTCGCATCGACAACGGTGCGAGGGGATGTCCGTTGAGGCGTGCGGTGAAGTCGGAGCCCCCGTCGAGCATCATAAGGAACATCGGGACCCACACCGCGCTGAGCTCGACAACGCCGATGCGCAGGTCGGGATGGCGTTCGAGGGTCCCGTTCAGGATCAAGTCGGTGCACGCCAGCGCGGCCGCGGTCCAGAGGAACACCGAATCGAGCGTCGACACGAACGCGTCGGGTGCGTCGGTGTACCAGGCGTCGTCGAAGGGCCGGCGTTGATCAGCCACGTGGAAGACGGGGCGAACGCCGTGATCGACGAACGCACTCCAGATGCGATCGTGGTCGGGGTGCGAGAGCGGGCGCCCGTCGACGAGCGCGGGCGCCATCATCGCCAGGTGCACGCCGGCGCGCTCCAGGCGGACGAGCTCGGCGAACAGCCAGGCCTCGTCGCGCAAGGTGACGTGCGCGACCGGGTGCACCTTGCCCCTCCCGTCGACGACGACCGACGCGCACCAACGGTTCCACGCCGACATGTTCGCGGTGAGCGCGCCGAGGTCGGCGTCGAGTGTGCGCTCCCACAGGAGCCCGAAGTTGGGGAACGCGACCGCTTCCTCGACACCCATCGCCGCGAGGCGTTCGGCGCGCGCCGCACCGTCCCAGTAGTCGCGCGGTAGGTCGTCGTCGTAGCGCGTCTCGGCCGAGAGTCCGTTGCGCATGCGCTCGTGCAACGTGCCGAGCGCGGACGTCTCGCCGGGTCGCTGCACGTCGGCCGGCCCGATCCGCTGCCCGCGCCACGTCAGCCACGCGTACCCGAGGTCGTCGTCGACGATCTCCAGCGCGTCGGCGCGCCGATCGGGATCGATGTGGTCGCGCCACATCGTGCGGCTCTCGTAGAGGTGCTGGTCGGAGTCGACGACGGGCGGCATACGGGCAATGTTCCCCTACCCTGACGCCCATGTCACCCCGGCCCGATTTCGACCTCGACGCCGACGCCTACCGGCGGCGGATCCGGATCGTCTCACTCGAGCCCGGAGTCGTCGAGGCGGATCTGCAGGATGATTTCCATCACTTCGTGGTCACCCTCCGCCACGACGGCGAGCGCATCGAGGCAGTCGCGGCGCAGTCGGAGCGCTGGCCGTGGTCGACCTGCCCCGCGGCGGCGGAACCGTTGCGCAAGCTCGCGGGAATGGCGCTCACTCGCCGGTTCACGGGCGCGGGGCGCTGGACCGACCCGAAGCAGAACTGCACGCACCAGTTCGACGCGGCGTGCCACGCGATCACGCATGCGGCCTGGAACCGGACCGAACGCGTCTACGACCTCGAGGTGCCGCGGCGCGATCCGGTCACCGGCGCCTCGCGGTGTCGCCTGTGGGTGGACTCCGAGCCCGCCCTCGCATGGAACGTCACGTGGGAAGGGATCGCCGACGCCCGGTCGCCGTTCGACACGGCGCCTTGGAAGGGCGGATTCATGCGGTGGGCCGACGAGCGCCTACCCGAAGACGACGCCGAACGCGCGATCACGCTCCGGCGCGCGTGCGACATCGGCATGGGCCGCGGCATGGATCTCGACTCGATACCCGTCGCGAGCGCGCTCCCGCAGACGATGGCCGGCGTGTGTCACACGATGCAGCCCGGAGTCGTCGAGGTCGCGTTGCGCCACGTCGGCTCGATCCGCGATTTCGCGCGCGACCCGCAACTCCTCGACTGAGGCTCGGTCAGCTCACGTAGGCGTCGGCGAACCGCTGCATCGCTTCGATCGCTTCCGGCGAACGCTTCCACGGCGAGACGATCATGCGGGTGACGCCGAGGTCGTCCCAACGGCGCACGTCGTCGACCGACGCGACCGGTCCGCCGAGCACGATCTGGAACGGCGCCGACGCGCGCCCGTACTCGGCGAGCAGCTCGCGCAGGGTCGCGATCTGGACGGCGGCCGATTCCAACGAGTGCGCCATGCCGATCCAGCCGTCGCACGCGCGGGCGGCGCGGCGGAGCGCGGCCTTCGACTCACCGCCGACGAGGATCGGCGGCCACGGCTTCTGCAGTGGCTTCGGCTCGAACACGACCTCGTCGAACGAGAAGAACTCGCCTTTGTGCGAGATCGTCTCCTCGGTGAACAGCTGCTTGCACACGTCGACCGCTTCGTCGACGCGCCGGCCCCGGGTCGCGAAGTCGAGCTCGGTGGCGTCCCACTCCTCTTCGAGCCACGACGCCCCGATCCCGAACTCGAACCGACCCTTCGAGAGGAGGTCGAGTGTCTGCACGCCGCGCGCGGTGGTGAACGGATGGCGCAATCCGATGTTGAACACGTGCGTGCCGAGGCGTACGCGCTCGGTCTTGCCCGCGAGAAAACCGAGATACGCGAACGCGTCGTAGATCGGCGCGTCGGGTGGAACCGGCGGATGCTCCTGACCCGGGTGCGGTGAGCGCGACATCGCCCGGGTGAAGATGAGATGCTCGGGCAGCCAAACCGACTCGTAGCCGAGCTCCTCCGCCGCCATCGTCGCGTCGAGATGGAAATGCGGATTGAGCGCGCCCAGTGCGATTCCGAACTTCACGAACCCTCCTCGGTGCCCGACGGCACTTCTCCTGCAGTGGTCCAACCCCCGTCGAGTGCTCTCCCCCACCCGCCGGCCGCAAGGTTTCCGCCGTCGACGTGAATCGTGGTGCCCGTGACGAAGCGTCCGAGATCGGACGCGAGGAAGATCACCGCGCCCGCGACGTCGTCGACATGACCCGCGATCGGCAACGGCGTCTTCACGGGCAGCTCGCCGCCGATGCCCGGAGTGGGGATGACGTCGGGGGCGATGCAGTTGACCCGGATGTGCCGGTCGCCGAGCTCGAGCGCGAGCGACTTCGTGAGGCTCACCAAGGCCGCCTTCATCGCGCTGTAGATCGCGAAGCCCGGACCGGCGCGGTGCGCCTCGATCGAGGTGATGTTGACGATGGAGGCATGGCCGTCGGCGCGCATCAGCGGCACGCCCGCCCGTACGAAGTTGGTGACGCTCGTGAAGTTCTCCCGGACGAGCGAGTCCTGACCCTTGTCGTTGACGTCGAGGAAATCGGCTCGGAATCCGCCACCCGCGTTGTTGACGAGCACGTCGAGGCGCCCGAGCGCGCTGACGAACTCCCGCACCGCGTCCCCGTCGCGCACGTCGAGCACGGCCGTGGTCGCGCTCCGGCCGGCGGCTTCCACCTCGGCCGCGGTACGCGCCAGGCCGTCGGCGTCGCGGTCGCAGAGGGCCAGGTCGGCGCCGAAGCGCGCGCACGCGCCGGCCACCGCCGCGCCGATGCCCTGCGCGGCGCCGGTCACGAGCACGAGGCGATCGGTGAGCAACGCAGATGCGGGAGTGAGCGACATGGCCGGGCGAGGCTAGCGGCGGCTACGGTCGCTCCGCATGGGCTACCAGCTGAGTGGCAAGCACGTGTTGGTGACGGGCGCGTCGGCGGGCATCGGAGCCGCGCTCGCCGAGGGGTTCGCCAAGCGCGGCGCAACCGTCGGCATCTGCGCGCGTCGCACCGAGCAGCTCGAGTCGGTGCTCGAACGCTGTCGAGTGCACTCGCCCGATTCGCGCGCGTGGACGGTCGATCTCGCCGATCTCGACGGACTGGAACCGTTCGCGCGCCGCGCGTCCGAAGAGCTCGGTGGAATCGACGTGCTGGTGAACAACGCCGGCATCCCGAAGCGCAAGCGGGTGTTCGACCTCACCCCCGAGATCGTCGAATCGACGATGCGCATCAATTACTTCTCGCCGGTGCGCCTCACCTTTGCACTGCTCGACGAGATCGTCGCCCGTTCCGGTCGGCTCATGTACGTCTCGTCGGTCGCGGCCCGGCTCTCGCCGCCCGCGGAGGCGGCGTACGCGGCGACGAAAGCGGCGATCTCGGCGTGGGCCGAGTGCCTACAGGTCGATCTGCGCGACACGCCCGTCAAGGTCCACGTGCTGTACCCCGGCGTGATCGACACCGAGCTCTTCCACCTGCCCGACAACGATCCACTCGGCACGACCGGGGTCGAGATGTTGCCCGTCGACGCGATCGTCGACCCGGTGTTGTCGATGATCGAGAACGATCAGCTCGAAGTCTCGGTCCCCGACTGGTTCAACGGCGTGTACTCGCACAAGTCCGCCGACGTCGCCGCGTTCCTCGAAGGAACCATCGCCTTCGCCCGCTCGCAGCAATAACGCACTACTTCGCAGGAAGGCCGACGGTCTTCGTCTCGAGGTACTCCTCGAAGCCGGCCACTCCGTGTTCCCGGCCCTGGCCGCTCTCCTTGTAGCCGCCGAACGGCGAGTCGGGGCCGAACCACTGGCCCCCGTTGACCGCGATGGTGCCCGTGCGAATACGGCGCGCGACCGACAGGGCCCGGTCGAGCGATCCACCGTTCACCGCGCCCGACAAGCCGTAGCGCGAGTTGTTCGCGATCCGCACGGCATCGTCGTCGTCGTCGTACGGGATCACCACGAGCACCGGCCCGAAGATCTCCTGCTGCGCGAGCGTCGAGTCGGGGTCGACGTCGACGAACAGCGTCGGCTGGACGAAGTAGCCCTTGTCGAACTGCGTCGCCGCGCCACCGCCGACCACGCACTTCGAGCCTTCGGCCTTGCCCGTCTCGATGAGCGCCAACACGCGCTCGCGCTGGCGGGCGTTGATGAGCGGGCCGGCCATGTTGTTGAAGTCGGTGGGGTCGCCATAGGGGAAGCTCTCGAACGCCGCTTTCACCATCTCGACGCCTTCGTCGTAGCGCGAGCGGGGCAGCAACAACCGAGTGGTGATCGCGCACCCTTGGCCCGAGTGCATGCAGACCATGCCCGCGCCCGGCAACACCTCGGCGAAGTTGGCGTCGTCGAGCACGATGTTCGCCGACTTGCCGCCCAACTCGAGGAAGACGCGCTTCAACGTGTCGGCGCCGCGCGCGGCGATGTGCTTGCCGACGGCGGTGGAGCCGGTGAAGGAGATCATGTCGACGAGCGGCGAACCGGAGAGGATGTCGCCGACTTCGGCCGGGTGCGACGCGGTCACGACGTTGAACACACCGGCCGGGATGTCGGTCTCCTCGGCGACGAGCTTGCCGATCCACGTCGCCGCGTACGGCGTGTCGGGCGCGGGCTTCAGCACGACGGTGCATCCCGCGGCCAGCGCGGGCGTGATCTTCGAGAGGTTGAGCATGAACGGGAAGTTCCACGGCGTGATCGCGCCGACCACGCCGATCGGCTCGCGGATCACGAGGCGGTTCGAGTTGAGGCCGAAGAACTCGTGATTGCCGAGCTCGTACTCCCACTCGTAGCGGTCGATCATGTCGATGTCCCACTGCATGTCGTCGATGCAGGTGTCCTGCTGGATCGCGAACGTGAGCCCGACCGGCGTCCCGACCTCGGCCACGATCTG
>DASYJT010000223.1:0-26136 GCA_035996165.1 Acidimicrobiia bacterium | reverse complement strand
TCGAAGCGCACGGGTCCGCGATGGCTCACCAGGATCAGCGAGTCGTGTTCAGCCGGAGCGTCCGGCGATTCGACCTCCGAGGGACGGGACAAGAGACTCGTCACGGCATCCCACCCGAATGTCTCGACACGAGGATGGATTACCCACGACGGGTCGGCCGCACGCCTGCGTGCATCAGGTCGGATGTCTCGTCCGGGATTCCGATACCTTCGGCCGGGTGAGGTTGTCACCCCGCTACGACGACACCGCGATTCTCTCGATCGACGGCCGGCCCGACGACCAAGCCGTTCCCGTATCGCGCCAGCGCCTCCGGATGGAGACGATGCTGTCCGACCTCAGCGACGACGACTGGCGCGCGCCGAGCCGCTGCGCGGGGTGGCGCGTCCAAGACGTCGTCGCTCATCTCGTCGGGGTGAACGCGTTCTGGGACGCCTCGGTGCGCGCCGGGCTCGCCGCCACGCCCACGCGTGTGCTGGCCGCGTTCGATCCCGCTGCCCATCCGCCATTGATGATCGAACCGATGCGCGCGCTTTCGGGCCCCGAGATACTCGACCAGTTCGTCGCGTCGAACGCGGCTTTCCTCGACGCGCTCGCACCGCTCGACGACGACGGTTGGGCCACCGTCGCCGAGTCGCCCGCCGGACACGTCTCCATACGTTTGCTTGCCGCGCACGCCCTCTGGGATGGGTGGATCCACGAGCACGACATCGCGCTGCCGCTCGGCCGCGTGCCGGCCGACGAACCCGACGAGATCGGCTCGTGCCTCCGCTACGCCGCCGCGCTCGGCCCCGCGCTGACGCTCACGCAGGGCGATGCGTTCGCGGGCGTGCTCTCGGTCGACGCGACCGACCCCGACGTGCGCTTCACGATCGAGGTGGGCGATTCCGTAAGCGTCCACGACACCCCCGCCCCACCCGGCACACCGTGCCTGCGGGGATCGGCCGTTGAGCTGGTCGACGCCCTGAGCATCCGCGAGCCGCTCCCGGCCGGCACCCACGACGATTGGTTCCGGCTGGTGCACGGCCTCGCGACGGTCTTCGACGCCGCGCCGTAGCTACGCGGTAGCGCGGGCGAACGTGAGCGCGGGTGAGTGCGCGAGCGTCTGCAACACGACGCAGTAACGCTCGGTCAGTCGGATCAGCGTGGCGAGTTGCTCGTCGTCTGCGTCGGTGTCGAGCGCGAACGTGACGCGAATCGCGGTGAAACCGACGGGCGCGTCCTTGGTGACCGAAAGCGTCCCGCGGAAATCGAGATCGCCTTCGACCCGGACCTTCCCGCCGCGCACGGGAACGTCGAGCGACGTGGCGACGGCGCGCAAGGTGACGCCCGCGCACGCCGCGAGCGCCTCCAACAACATGTCGCCGGAGCACAGCGAGATGCCGTCGCCACCGGTCGCCGGATGCAACCCCGCCTCGGCAATCGCGCGGCCGGTCGCGACCGAGCACGTGATGCCGTCGCCGAGGGTGCCCTCGGCCGAGAGCGTGACGAGCGCAGCGCCCGGATCGTCTCGGTACTGGTGCTTCAGCGGATCCTGCACGGCTCGCAGCTCGTCGCGTTCCACGTGATCTCCTCGGTCGTCGGCGCTGACCCTCGGCCGTCGCGTCCGTCTCAGTCTGTCGCGGCGAGGTATGGAAAGTCTGCTTGACATTCGAACGAGTGACAAGCAGACTTGACATATGAAGAACCGAGTGCGAGAGCTCCGGGCGGGGGATGGGATATCGCAGGGCGATCTCGCCGCTGCGCTCGGGGTCTCGCGCCAGACGATCAACTCGATCGAGAACGAGCGCTACCAGCCATCACTTCCGCTGGCGATCGCAATCGCCCGCTACTTCGGCGGGACCGTCGAAGAGATCTTCACCATCGACGACCAGGAGACCGTGCGATGACACGAGCAACCTTGACCGGACACCGGACCGCTTCCGCGGCGGTATTGGTGGTGGGTGGCGGCGCCGTCGCGGCCGCGGTGTGGATAGGGGGAGACCACGGTTTCGCGGTAGCGCTCGTCGCGTTCTACGTGCTGGTCGCTGCGCTCGTTTACGCGTGGTCGGGCGGGCAGGGCGACATCGCCGCGATCATGCGCGTCGGCGGCGACGAACGCCAGCGCGGCCTCGACCGCGACGCCAACGCGATCACCGGTTACGTCGTGTCGTTCGCGGCGATCACGGGAGTGATCGTGCAAACCGCGCGGGGCGAGGGCCCGGGCGGCTACGGGGTGATGTGCGTCGTGGCCGGCGTTTCATACGTCGTGAGTCTCACCGCGCTGCGGCTTCGCCGTTGACGCAACCAGCCGGCGCATCATCCGGCGAACTTGCTCTCGATCTCCGCGAAATAGGCATCCGCCAGCCGCGTGAAATCGGCCGCCGTCACCGCGATCGTGTCACCAAAGTCGTATTGCAGCACCGTGTCCGCCGGCTTCATCCGGATGGTCTTGTCGGCGGTCATCACTCCGCCGTTCTGCACGAGCGAATTGCAGAGCATGCGCACCTCGTTCAACGGATTGCCGTCCTTGCCTTCGATACCCCGCAACCTGTGCACGAAGTAGCTGTCGAGGACGATCACCATGTTGTTGAAGAATTCCGGTTCGAACGCCGCCGTCGCCGAGTCGCTCTTGGCGGCCTTCTGCATCTTTCGGTAGCTCGCCACTTGTGCCTTCACCCGGGCGCGGCTCGCATCGATGAACGCTTGCGGATACTTGTTGACTCCAAGCATGGTTCTCAGGTCCCGTCGTCGGTATTCGGATCAGTCGGTGTTCGGATCAAGTGTCGAGAAGCGTCAGATCGAGCTCGTCGAGGCTCTCCGACGCGGCGAGCATCTCGATATGGACGATCTTGCCGCCGGCGATCGTGAAGTCCCACGCCACCTTGGTACGTCCGTCCACCGCCCACGCGATACCGACCGCACCGTCGATGAGCGCGGGCTGCGCGCCGAGGGCGCGCCCGGAGAACATCCCGGCAACGGCGGGTGCACCGCGCAGCTCGCCCGGTGATCCCATCTGGACCGCCGCCGCGTCGGCTTCGAGCACGATGTCGGGGTCGAGCAGCGCGACGAGCGCGTCGAACTCACCATTGCGGGACGCCGCGAGGAACGCGTCGACGATCTCCCGTTGACGCACCGGATCGGCGACGGGATCCGATCCGGAACCCTGCACCTTGTGGCGCGCCCGACTGGCGAGTTGCTTGGCGGCGTTCGGCGAACGGCCCACGATCGCACCGATCTCGTCGAACGGCACCGCGAAGACATCGTGGAGCACGAATGCGAGTCGCTCGCTCGGGCTGAGCATGTCGAGGACGACCAGCAGCGCCGAACCGACCGAGTCGGCCAGCACGGAATCGGCTTCGGGATCACTTCCGGATCCCATGCTCTCGACGTGCTCGGCGACGCGGGCGCCGGCGGGCTCCTCCCGGCGCGCGGTACGCGCGCGCAGCATGTCGAGTGCAACCCGGCCGACCACCGTGGTCAACCATCCGCCGAGGTTCTCGATCGCACCGGGATCCGAGCGGTTGAGCCTGATCCACGCTTCCTGGACCGCATCGTCGGCCTCGCCGTTCGATCCGAGCATGCGGTACGCCACACCCCGGAGGCGGGCCCGATGGGCTTCGAACTGCGAAGCGAGCCACTCGTTATCGCTCACCGTCACCTTCTTCCGTTGCGGTCGGTCATGCCCCTGACGATCCAAACCGCATCGAGGTAACACGACGACGCGAAGGGCGCGCGATGAGGTCAGGCACGAAGGCGGTGATCGAGCGCCCGCGGGCTGACACGGGGGACTACGTCGGCCCGCCGAACCAGCGCTGCCTGCGGGTAGTCCCGAACTCGCGCTTCGACGCGGCGAGCTCGAGAGAAGGTTCGGAGAACACGCCGAACGGTGACGGTCCGCCGAGGAAGTTCACGTCGAACTTCGCGACCTCGGCCCCACCGAATTCGATGTAACAGGTTGCAATGCCCGCGTACGCCGCGGGGGAATCGCCGCCGCGTATCCGGTGGACGAGAACGTCCGCCACCGTGCCGGCTTCGCCCTCGGCGATCACGCCGACCCGCGGCACGGGCGCGCTGGTGACGTCGCCGACCGCGTAGACGTTGGGGAACTGAGTCGCGAAGGTCGTGTGATCCACCGGTATCCACCCGTCGACCGTGAGCCCGGATTCCGCGACGACCGCCGGCGCGCAGTGCACCGGCACGCCGAGAAACAGGTCGTAACCCAAGGAGCGACCGTCGGCGAGCGTGGCGCGATGAGTAGCCGGATCGATACTCGTCACGAGCGCCGACGGCCAGTACTCGATGCCGCGCGCGTCCATCCCGGCCTGGATCCCGGCCGACGCCTCGGCCGAGATGGGGATCGGCATCGGCATCGGGCACAACACCTTGATCGTGGTCGCGTCGCGTACGCCGCGCTCGGTCAGGAGGTCGTGCAGCATCATCGCGGCCTCGTAGGGCGCAGCCGGGCACTTGTAGAAGGGGCCCAGGACGCTGATGATCACGTCGCCCCGGTCGAATGCACGGAGGACGTCGCGCATATTCGTCGCGCCGGCTACTGAATAGAACTCGTAGCCGTCGTCGAGCAAACCCGGAGTCGCATCGGGCGCGAGGTCGGCGCCGAGCGCCACGACGAGCACGTCGGCGTCGTACGTGCCGACGTTCGTGGTGACGCGCCGCCCGACCGGGTCGATCGACCGGACAGTCTCCTGGCGGAACTCCACCGACGGCTTGACGATGTCGCGGTAATACATGCGCACCGCCGCGGGCGCTTCTCGCCCGAACATCAGATCGAGCTTCGAGAAGCCGAACACGAACGAGTCGCTCTGGTCGATCAACACCACCTCGACCGCGTCCGGTACATCCTCGGAGAGTCGCGTGGCGAGCTCGAGACCGCCGAAACCCGCACCCAGGATCACAACGCGCTCCATAGCGCAACACCCTAGATTCACCGCGGCCCATGGTGAGGATGTCTCACGTCGTGATTACCGTTCGGCCATGACCCTCGACATGTATTTTTCGATCGAGCGCGAGAGCGAAGCATTTGCGCGGACCGTCGAAACCGGCGCGCTCGACGGTCGCATCCCCGGCTGCCCCGCATGGTCGTTGCGCGATCTCGCGTGGCATCTCGGGGGAGTGCAACAGTTCTGGACTCACGCCGTGCGCGCGGGAGCCGATGTGCCGCCCGACTTCGACGACAACGTCGAAGGCCCCACCGATCCGACCGAGCTCGCGACCTGGTTGCGCGCCTCCACTCGCAACCTGGTCGCCGGGTTGCGTGCGGTCCCGCCCGAAACTCCGGCTTGGGCGTGGTGGCGACTCGATCACACCGCCGGCGCCATCGCTCGCCATCAGGTGCATGAAGCCGCGGTGCATCGCTGGGACGCGCAGTCGGCAGTCGGGCCGCCGGAGCCACTCGCGGTGCAGGTCGCCGACGACGGCATCGACGAGTTCCTTTGGATCGCGCGCCAGTTCCGCGAACTACCTGCCGTCACGCTCGTCACGACCGATTCCGGCCGAACGATCGCGCTCACCGACGCGGAGTCTGCCGTCACGGTCTCGGCAACGGCTTCCGACCTCGTGCTGTTGCTCTACGGGCGCGTCTCGGCCGACGACGTGCAGGTCGAAGGGAACCGCGTGCTGCTCGACGAGCTCGTGCAACCGGTCGACTGACGCGGCCTCGTATTCTCCGCCTCGTCTGTACAGGCCCTGACCTAGTCTCGATCGGTGGATGAAGGCACTCGCGATCGCTCGCTGCTCCGCCATCGCGACTTCATGCGACTGTGGTCGGCGGAGTCGGTTTCGCAGCTCGGGAGCCAGGTCAGTCTGCTCGCGCTACCGCTCGTCGCGATCTCCGTGCTGCACGCCACGACCTTCGAGGTCGGCGCACTCACAGCCGTCGAGTTCTCGCCGTTCGTGCTGTTCGGCCTACCGGCCGGCGCGATCGTCGACCGCCTGCGGCGACGGCCGATCCTCATCTGGTGCGACATCGGACGCGCCGCCGCGCTGGCATCGGTGCCGATCGCATCCGCGTTCGGTTCCCTGACCTACGCGCAACTCGTCGCCGTCGTGTTCGTCACGGGGACGCTGACGGTGTTTTTCGATGTCGCGTATCAATCGATCCTTCCTGCCATCGTCGACCGCGACCAGCTGACCGACGGCAACGCCAAGCTCGAGGTCAGCCGGTCGAGCGCCCAGACCGCCGGGCCCGGCATCGGTGGTCTGCTCGTGCAGTGGATCGGGGCCGCGTCGGCGGTCACCGCCGACGCGGTGAGCTTCGTCGCTTCGGCGCTGCTGATCCGCAGCATGCGCGCGCACGAGCCGCCGCCCGCACCGGCCGACGAGACCAAGACCCGGCTGCGTGCGCTGATCGGCGAGATCCGGGAAGGGCTCCGCTACGTGCTCCGGCACCCGGTGCTCCGCATGATCGCCGGGAGCACGGCAACCTCGAACTTCTTCTCGTCGATGAGCATGGCCGTCTTCCTCCTGTACGCGGTCCGCGAGCGTCACTACAGCGCGGGGCTCATCGGCATCATCTTCACGTTGGGCAACGTCGGCGCGCTGGTGGGCGCGGTCACGACCGCGCGGGTCACCCGCGCGGTCAGGCTCGGGCCGGCGATCATGCTCGGCATGTTGGTGAGCAGCCTTGCGATGCTTCTCATCGGTCTGGCGCCCACGCAGCACGCGGCCGTGTACTTCGTCGTCGCGTGGCTCGTCTTCGGCTTCGGCGGGACCCTCTACAACATCGACCAGGTGAGCCCGCGGCAGGCGATCACGCCGCACGGCCTGCAAGGACGTATGAACGCGTCGATGCGCTTCATGGTCTGGGGCACCATGCCGTTCGGATCGCTCGCCGGCGCGGCGTTGGGCTCCGCGCTCGGGCTCCGACCGACACTGCTCGTCGGAGGCATCGGCGGACTGCTCGCCGTGCTGTGGGTACTCAGCCGGCCGGTGCTCGCACTTCGGGAGATCCCGAGTCCGGAGCTCGAACCCGAATCCGAACCTGCGGATTGAGCCCGGCCGGTCTCAAGGTGGCGCCCATGGGTCAGGATGGTCGAGTATCGAGCGCGCGACCGGAACTGCGGTCGGCGAGGGGGTCCGATGTTTCCTCATGAATTCGCGCCGCACGCGGTCAGCCAGGAACAGGCGCGCAAGAAGGGCGCGTTGCGTCCGCTGCGAGCCGAGATGGTTCACCGGCGGTTCGCCGAGGTGCAGTTGTTCGCGGGCTGTTCGAAGCGCGAGCTGCGGCTACTGACGAAGATCGCGGTCGTCGAACCTCGGGCGGCAGGCGCCACTCTCGTCACCGAAGGCCAAGCCGGAGCGTGCGCCTACGTGATCCTGCAGGGAACGTGCAATGTGCTGCGCAAGGGCCGCCGGGTGGGCAAGGTCCACGAGGGTGGCGTCGTCGGTGAGCTCTCGATGCTCAACCGCGCTCCTCGCAACGCGACGGTCGTCGCGGAGACGGAGCTCGAGGTGGCGATTCTCGAACGACGCGACTTCCTCGCACTCCTGGAGGAGTCGCACTCCATCTGCCGCAAGCTGCTCGAGAGTCTCGCGGCACGCGTCCAAGAGCTCGACGCCCGCACGACCGCCTGACCCCGTCGAGCCCATGGGCACAAACGGCCCATAGGTGCAAAAAGCCAAGGTGCAAAAGTACGACGGGCACCCCGCCCCGCGCCGTTGCGGGGCGGGGTGCCGTCGTCTCGGTCGGCAGCAGGAATGCCGCACGCGGGTTCACACTCGATACGTCGACCCGTCCCGCAACGGTTCTCGGTTGCCGGTTCCGGGCAATCCAGTTTCTGGAAAACGCCGAGCCCCTCGTGTACGTTTTCCGGACAACAGGGGAAATCAGCGCCGTGGTTCCACCGCGGCGCCCAATTGGCAGAGGGCAGGGCACATGAAGGACGAAGGAACGTCCACGGCGACCGCGTACGTGGCGCCGGCCATCGAGCGGCGTGAAGCCGTCTCCGGTCTCATGACCAACCACAACAGCTACAAGCCGCCGGACTGGAACCACGAAGACAACTGACGGCTAGCGCAGTGCCCGCCTGACGCACCGAGGTGCGGAGGGCGGGTTTTTGCGCGCCCCTTTACGGATGATTTCGCGGTTTCTGCGGGTTTCTCGCGGAACGTGCGGGTTTTGGCGCTACGTGGTCATACGATGACTGTCCGCGAGCCGAAGCCGACGCAGCCCGAAGGACAACCTCATGTGTCGGTCGCTTCGCCTCCTGGGCGCCAGTCTGGTCACCTTGCTCGGGCTCACGGCGCTCGGTGCCGGTTCGGTCGCCGCGGCCGCCGTCGAGCCGGCCGTCACTGCGTCGTCGGTCTCGGCGCTACACGGTTTCGGCGCCTCCGCGCCGACCGAGCGGAAAGTCCCGCCCACCGGCGGATCTCCCACATTCCGGACCGCGCTCGCGCTCGGCATTCCCGCGACCGTCGACCTCCGACGCTTCGCGCTGACCCCCGGCAATCAGGGACAGGTCAACTCCTGCGTGCCCTGGGCGATCGACTACGCACTGCTCGGTTGGTACTCGAGGTCGACGGGACGGGTGGGCCAGCCCTTCGCCCCGATGTACACCTACTCGCAGATCAACGGCGGCGGCGATTACGGGAGCGAGCCGGCGGCGGCGCTCGACATCGCGGTGCGCCAGGGCACCGACACCCGCGCCCACTACACGAAGAGCGCCACGAACTGGAGCAGCCTGCCGAGCGCCGCCGAGCGGGCGAACGCGGCCAAGTACAAGATCAAGGGCTACACGACCCTCTTCGTGGGCGCGAGCCAAACGGGCACGGTGAACGCGTTGAAGGCCGCGCTGGCGGCGAACACGCCGGTCGCGATCAAGCTCGCGGTACGCAACGGTTTCGAGTACATCGCGTCGACCTCGACGGCAGTCGACAACGACACCAGCACTGCGATCCTCGGATACCACGAGGTGCTCGCGGTCGGCTACGACGCGGCCGGGCTCATCGTGCAGAACTCGTGGGGAACGGGTTGGGCCAACGGCGGCTTCGGCCGCATCTCCTGGCGGGTCGTGCAGAACGACGTCTGGGAGGGCGAGACGATCAGCGGGTTCACGCCGGTGCCGACCGCGCCGTTCGTCACCGTGCCGACGCTCGCGTTTCGAGCGGCGAGCGCGACCACCAGCCCGACGACGCGAGTGACCGTGACGTGGACGGGCCGAGCCGGAACGACCGGCGCCGTCACCCGCTACGACGCGTGGTACCAGGTCGACGGCAGCGCACGCATCGCCGTGAAACTCGCGGCGCCGAAGTCGACGTCGTTGACGCTCACCGTGCGCAAGGGCCACCGCTACCGGGTCTCGGTGCGAGCGACGGCCGGCACCACCGTCGGCAAGATCTACTTCGGAGCGTGGTTCGCCGTCTGAGCGAGCCGCGTCCAGCCCGCCTTCGTCGCCGCCGCGACGGCCGCCAACTGCGAGTTCACACCGAGCTTCTGCAGGATCGAGCGGATGTGCGACCGCACGGTGGCGATCGACACGTAGCTCTCGGTCGCGATCTCCTCGGCCGACAATCCGTGGACCATCCGCCCGAGCACGTCGGCCTCGCGCGCGGTGAGGCGCGTGAACGGCTCGAGGCGCGCGCGATCGGCACGACGTCGCTCGTTCAGCGCGGCGAGCAGCTCGAGGCGGTCGCACTGGGCTATTGCCGCGTCACCTTCGCCTTCGATGATGCGTCGGAGCTGTTCGACGAGCTCGTCGAACGACAGCCGCTTCTCCACCAGCGCGGCGGCGCCGGCCTCGATGCACGCACCCCAAGCCGCGCGATCCGTCTCGCCGGTCATGACCACGACGTCGATCCCCGCGGCGCGGAAGGCCGGGATCATGGGCGTCGAGTGGCCGAGCGCGCCGAGGTGCAGATCGAGCAGCACCACACTCGGATGCATCCGCAGCACCTCGGCCTCGACCGCGGCGATGCTCGAGACCTCGACAACCTGCGCATCGATGGCGTGCGCGCGCAATGCGTACGCGGCCGACTGGGCAAGAAGTTCGTGGTCGTCGACGACCGCTACCCGAGTGCGCGCGTCGGTCATTGCGCGTTCCTCAGGTCTGTTTCGGTCGACGGGTGCTTCCACGTGCTCGAAACGGTGCGATCGCGCACGGCACTCGGGAGCACCGTCACCGTCGGAACGGTCATCACGAACGCCGCGCCGCCGCCGGGCCGTTCTTCGACCCAGAGATTGCCGCCGTGCGATCGAGCGATCGTGCGGGCGATGTGCAGACCCAGGCCCCGGCCGTCGATATCCGTCGCGTCGCCCCGCTCACCGCGTTCGAAGACCTTCTCGCGCTGCGACAGCTCGACGCCGGGTCCGCGGTCCTCGACGCGGATCGAGGCGAAGTCGTCGCCGCGCGCAACCACGACGTTGATGGGGGAGCCGGGCGCGTGCCGATGCGCGTTCGTCAAGAGCGCATGGACCATCTGGGCCACGTCGGTGGAACGGCCGACCGCGTGGAGGTCGGCGGGGATGTCCCACGACACCACCCAACCCGCGGCGACGCAGACCGTCAGCATGGGCTCGAGCACTTCGCTCACCCAGAAGGTCTCGACCTCGGCGTTGACGCTGACCGGTCGATCGTCGACCAGCGCGCGGAGGCGTTGGATCTCGGCGACGAGGGCGCGGGAGAGCAATGCCTGGGCCGGATCGTTCGCGGGCTCGAACGTGCGCACGCCGCCCTCGAGCGCGGTGACGGTCGATCGCACCTCGTGCAGCGTCTCGGCGAAGCGGTCCTTCGCTTCGTCGCGCTCGACGCGCAAGCGGAACGCCGTTTCCCGTTGCCGGGCGGCCGCTTCGTGCAAGAGAAGTGTCGAGCCGAACGCAGCCATGCCCATCGCGAGCAGGTGGAACGACGCGGCGGCCGCGGTGCGGAGAGGGTCGACGACCGCGAGCGTCGGGTACGCGGCGTACCCGAGTCCGTAGGCGACGAGCACGACGACCATCCACTGGTCACGCGTGTGGGTGACGTACGCGGCGTACGCGGCGGCGAGAAGCGCGACTCCGATCACGATCGACACCGGCACGACCGCGAGGTCGCGCCCGACGAGGAACCGAATCGCCGCGAACGCGACCACGAGTCCGGCGCTGGTTCGGAGACCGACCTTCGGCACCGAGAGACCCGCGTCGACCTCGACGCCGCGGATCCAGACCGCGACGACGCCGACCGCGACGACGCTGCAGGCCATGCCCGCCGCGAGATAACCCTTCGTGATCTCGGTGCTCGCGAAGCCCGACGCCCCGAGGACGAGCACGGCGACCCCGGCCCAGAATGCCGAAGCGGTTCCTTCCAACCGCCACCGGAAGAAGCACGCGACCGCGGTGACCGCGGCCAGCAGGCTCGCGCCGACGTCGAGCCGCACGACCGGAACCGTGAAGCGCGGCTCGGTCACCCCCGCGTAGTGGAGCAGCGCGATCACCATGCCCCACGTAATCGCGATCAGCGCGACCGCGACGCACATGCGTCCGACGGGCAGGTTGGTGTCGCGGGGAACCGCGCGGCGGTCGCGCCCGCGGTACGCCGGTTCCGCGGTGGGGATTTCCGGGCTGTGATTCCCGAGCCGGGTCGGCCGACGCACGGTCCTGTCCTTCACACGTCGGGGGCTGCTGCGACCGGAGCGTGGATCGCGGAGCGTAAGCATATGACCACGCACCGCACCCGGACGCCTGGCCGGTACAAATACGCCCAATTGCGCAGTATCCGGTGCCGCCTTTCACATGCTCATGCGGTGACAACTCTGGCGATGGCCGCGAAGAAGGCGAGACCGGCCACGATCACGAGTAGGTGGAAGACCTCGTGGAAACCGAACACCTCGGGGGACGGATCCGGGCGCTGCGTCGCGTACACGGCGGCGCCGACCGAGTACACGACGCCGCCGAGAACCAAGAGCGAGAACGTGACGATCCCGAGTTGGCGCCACAGCGCCGGCGCAAAGGCAACCGCGGTCCATCCGATCGCGATGTAGAGCGCCGCGACCAACCAGCGCGGCGCGTGCAGCCAGACCAGTTGGAGTGCGACGCCCACGACGGCGAGTGACCAAACCACACTCAAGAGCACGCGGGCGCGGTGGCCGTCGAGACCGGCGACCGCGATCGGTGTGTAGGTCGAGGCGATGGCCACCATGATCATGGAATGGTCGAGGCGGCGCAGTCGCAGGCGCGTGCGCCCGCTCCAGTGCCCGCGGTGATAGCACGCACTGGTCGCGTACATCAGCGTGAGGCCGACCGTATAGACGACGAGCGACCAGCGCACCGACGCGGTGTCGGCGAGGGCCACGAGCGCAAGACCGAGGAACGGGAAGACGAACGCGGCGATCTCGTGCGAGACGCCGCGCAGGCGCGGTTTGGCCGGAGAGCTCGCGTCGTCGTTCGTAGTGTCGAGTGCGTTCGTCGTGTCGGGTGCTGGCATCGCCGGACCTCCCCGGTGATGCTACGCGTGGGCCCGCGCTACGACACCGCACTCACGACAAAGACGGCGAGTACGGCCACAATCGATGCCGACAGCCCGACGAGGACGGCGCCCACGGCGATTGACGCGGGCCGGTGCCGGCGGTGCTCGATCGCCATCGCCGGTCCCAACGCGATCCGCAACGTCTCGGCCGCGAAGGAGTTGGAATGGAAGCGGGCGTCGAATTTCAGGCGACGTTTCGATCCGTCGCGTAGGCAGAGTTCGAGGACACGTTGCCGCGCGCCGTACTCCCAGAACCGCGCGGATGTGATATCGACGGCGCGGAAGAAGCGGTTCTTCCGGTGGCGGCCGAAAACCAACTCGGGCGGCGCATAGAAGAGCTCTTGGAGTCGCGCCGACGCGCTCTTGCGCGCGACGCTCTCGCCGATCAGGCCGCCCGCGACGGCGCCGATGACCGGTACCACCACCAGGCCGATCAGCGCGCCGACCAGGGCGGGGTCGGTGGTGCTCGCGCGCGAGAGCAAGATCGCGTCCTGGTACGCGACGATGTCGAAGATGCCTCCCCGGGCGCGGGCCCGCAGCAGCACGCCGTACGGCTGATGCATCAGCGCGGCATTCGGCGCGGCAATCTCCGAGTTCCGCAATTCGGTCACGATTAAGGGTCGGACGGACCGAGGGTGCTCTTTAGCCGCGGTCGTGCTGCATTCGCCCGCTGACGGCCTGCCAGCGCGTGCCGTCCCAGCGGTTGGCGTGGCCCCCGTCGGGACCACCGCGGTTGCAGTGCCGGACCTCGTCTTCGCGCGCCGGCGTACCGTCGAATGTCGCGAAACAGGTGTCGGTGGCGCACGACGCCCGTTCCCCCGAACCGAACGCTCGGCGGGTGTTCCCACTTGACGTGGACATACGGGACCTTCCGGAGCGGTGGAGCTCAAGGAAGAGGCGAAGGGCTCGATTCGAGCAAGGTCTGGGCCGGGCTCGAACTCGGCGTCGCTCCCGAGAGAGGTGAGTAGGGAGCGTACACCGGGCGGCGCAGCGGCCATGCGACACTGACGCCGTCTATGTATCCGCGCTCGGCCGTGCACCGCCTCGTCATCGTCTCGGCCTTCGGTGGGGTCGTAGCTGCGGTTGTCGCGCTCGTCGCGCCCTGGCAGTTCGCCGCGCTCTGTGGTTGGGTCGCCCTCGCGGTGCTGTACGTCGGTTCGGTGTGGATGACCGTCGGGCGGTGGTCGGCGGCCGACACGCAGGTCCACGCCACCAGGGAGGACACGAGCCGAGCGGCGACATCGATACTCCTCCTGAGCGCGAGCGTCGCGAGCCTCGTCGGTACGGGTTTCGATCTGGTGAAGGCCGGCCATGCCCAGGGCTCGGGCCGCGTCGCGCTGACCACGATCGGCATGCTGACGGTCGGGATGTCGTGGGCGCTTGTCCACACCGTTTTCGCGTTGCGGTACGCGCACGAGTACTACACGCCACCCGTTGGCGGCATCGACTTCAAGACCCGTACCGAACAACCCGACTATCTCGACTTCGCGTACGTGGCCTTCACCGTCGGCATGACGTTCCAGGTCTCCGACACCGACATACAAGCCCGCCGCACTCGGCGAACCGTGCTCCGGCAGGCCTTGCTGTCTTATCTCTTCGGCGCGGTGATCCTTGCGGTCGTCGTCAACGTGATCGCGACGTTGCTCAACAAGTAGCGCCGTTCGAGTCCGAGTGAGGCCCTCGCCGCATGGCGGGGGCGAGGACCTCTCCCGGTCAAGTTCCTGCTTTACGCAATTGCTTTGAGGCGCCGTGCGGCTGTGCTCACGGCCCCGAGCGCATCATGGGCTCGGCTGCGCACTGCGTCGAGGTTCCTCGACGAACTGTGACGGATGGCTCGTGCGGCGCGCGGATCAACGACCGCGCAGATCAACGGCGGCGCGTGCGGCGCGACACCCGAGTCCGCCGGGGCGCGAGCACGAGCGCCTCGCGGATGATCTCGGCCGCCTGGCCCTCGCTGAACCCGTGCTGGAGCCGGAGCTCGAAGTTGATCGCCTCGGGGGCAACCTCGAGCAGCAGCAGCGCCGCGGCCGTCTCGAGCGCGCGGTCATGCTTCGCGAGCGGGCTCGCGCTGTACTTGTCCGAGACCCCAAACGATCCGCCGTTCATGGGCTGATCTTCCCCCGGACCGAGCGTCTCGAAAAGCCCCGCAGTCGATTCGTGGCGGATGTCACCCGACGCAGACCCTCGGTCGGCCTCGTCGGTTCGTCTCGCGCAGGCGCAATTAGCGGCCGCGCCACTCCGGCCGCCGGCGTTCGGCGGCGGCGCGCCCACCTTCGGCCGCATCTTCGGTCGCGCCCGCGACTTTGCGCATGGTCTCGCCGAAGCGGATCGCCTCGAGCATCGGGAGGTGCTGGGCGCGCACGGCGACCTCTTTCGTCGCGCGTTGCGCAAGGGGAGCCCCCTGCAACAGGCGAGCAGCGAGTCGGCGCGCCTCGTCGATCAACTGGTCGGGCGGCACGATCCAGCCGACGAGACCGATCTCCTTGGCCCGCTGGGCGTCGATGCGCTCGCCCGTGAGGAGGAGCTCCATCGCGTGCTGCCACAGGAGGCGTTGCGGCAACCGGATTGCGCCCACGATCGTCGGCACGCCGATGCGCACCTCCGGGAAACCGAACTCGGCCTGCTCGCTCGCGATGACGAAGTCACACCACGTCACGAGGGTCAGCCCGTAACCGAGGCAGTAGCCGTTGACCGCGGCGATCACGGGCTTGAAGATCTCCCAGCCGCTCTCGAACGAGTTGATCGTCGGCTTCTCCCAAAACGTGCCCGCGAAATCGCCCGCTGATCCGGAGCCGTCGCGCATGTCGGCGCCCGCGCAGAACGCTGTACCCGCGCCCGTCACGATCGCGACCCAGGCGTCCTCGTCGTCGCGAAACCGCGTGAACGCGTCGTTCAGGTCGCGGCGCATCTCGCCGTTGATCGCGTTCAGCGCGTCGGGCCGGTTGTACGTGATCGTTGCGAGATGGCCGTCGAGCTCGTACAACACCGTGTCGCCCACGATGTCATTCGTAATAGCTGGGGCCGGGCGACCGCAACGCCGGTACGTTGACGCCATGCCCGACCATGCCGAGACCTGCGCCACATTCCTCGCTCTCCACCACGGCGAGACGCCGCTCCTCTTGCCCAATGCCTGGGACCGGGGCACCGCGAAGCTCTTCGAGTTCCTCGGCTTCTCGGCGGTCGCCACGACGAGCAGCGGGCACGCGGCCACGCTGGGGCGACTCGACGGCGCGGTGACGCTCGATGAGGTCGTCGCCCACGCCGCCGACCTCGTCGGCGCTTCCGATCTCCCGCTCAACGTCGACTTCGAGAACGGATTCGCCGATGAGCCGGACTCCGTCGCGGCCAACGTGGTGCGTATCGCGGCCACCGGCGCCGCGGGCGTCTCGATCGAGGACTTCAACCGCCGCGCCGACGCGCCGATCTACGACATCGGCCTCGCGGCCGCGCGGGTCGAAGCCGCGGCGCAAGCCGCGCACGGAGGGTCCGCCCGCCTCGTCTTGACGGCCCGGGCGGAGAACTATCTGCACGGCAACCCCGACCTCGACGACACGATCGCGCGTCTGCAGGCGTACCAGGCCGCAGGTGCCGACGTGCTCTACGCGCCCGGGCTGTCGGATCTCGACTCGATCCGCGCCGTCGTGTCGTCGGTCGATCGCCCGGTAAACGTCTTGGCGCTGCCCAATGTCGCGCCCGTTGCCGAGCTCGCGGCCGCCGGAGTGCGGCGGGTTTCGGTTGGCGGCGGGTTCAACCGGGTGGCGCTGGGCGCGACGATCGACGCGGCTCGCGAATTCCTCGACGAAGGTACCTACGGCTTCTGGCGGGTCGCCGCTTCGGCCGGACCCGCGCGCGAAGCGTTCGCCTGACGGTCAGTCGTGCGCGATTGCCACCGCGGGGGCGCCGCTCGTGAGACCGGCGGCCGAACCGTGGAACGGCGGCCCGAAGGTGAAGACCCCTCCGTCACCGGCGACGAACCGGTAGCCGGCCCGTTGGCTCTCCATGCCGACGATCGGCGAGACGAGGCTGATGTTGCCCGTCGAGCCGAGGAACCGCGCGTCGCCGAACGAGAAGATCCCGCCGTCGGACGCGACCAACCAGTAGCCGTTGCCCGTCGGTGAGGTCGCCATCCCCACCACGGGTCGGTTCAGGTGCCGTCCGCCCATCGATCCCCGGAAGCGCGCGTCGCCGAACGCGAAGATCCCGCCGTCCGACGCGACCAACCAATAACCGTTGCCCGTCGGCGTCGGCGCCATGCCGACGATCGGTTGGTTCAGCCGGATCGCGCCGGTCGAGCCGCGGAACCGCGCGTCGCCGAACGAGAAGATCCCGCCGTCGGACGCGACCATCCAGTAGCCGTTCTGCGTCCGCGTGCGCGCCATACCGACGATCGGCCGGTTCAGGTGCCGGTTGCCCATCGAACCGAAGAAGCGCGCCCGGCCGAACGTGAAGATCCCACCGTCTCGGGCGACCAACCAGTAGCCCGGATTCGAACCGCCGGCGATGCCGACGATCGGTTGGGCGAGCGGGAAGCCCGCGAGCGAACCGCAGCTCGGCGCGTCACCGAAGGCGTACACGTTGCCGTCGCTCCCGGCGACCCAGTAGCCGCCGTGATCGGTCTGGCTCGAGCATGCGTTCGGCGCATGCGGAGGAACTCCCGACGGACCGGCGAACGCGCTGATCCCCGCCAACGTCGGCACGAGCACGAGCCCGAGCGCAGTCGCCGGGGCGGCGAAGTGCGCGACCGGACCCACCGAGAGGGTCTTACGCACCCCGCCGGTAGCCGGGTTGAGCGCATAGAGCACTCCGGCCGCCCGGTCGATGGTCCAGAGACTCCCGCCCGCGAGGACCGGCGATCCCGCGGCCCCGACCGACGGCCCGACCCAACCGAGCGACATCGTGCGATGCACCACGTCGACGTTCACCTGCTGGATGTGGTTCGAGCACGGCACGTAGACATGTGACCCGTCGAATGCGTTGGTTCCGAACGCGTTCACGCCGTTGCACATGTGCAACGACTGTTGCTGGGTCATCGACGCGGTGTTGACCAAGAACCCCGTCTGCTGCTTCCCGATTTGGAACAGCAGGTCGTTCGGGAGAATGGATGGCGCGACCGAAGAGATGTCGTTGTCGCCGCCCGGGAACGTCTTGAAGACGCCCGTGCGGTGCATGCCCGCGGTGCCGTCGAACTTCAGGACGCTCTCGCCGAAGTTGTTGCCGCTGGGATCGGGGTTACCGGTGGCGACGTATACGTTGCCGTGCGCGTCGATGGAAGCACCGCCGGTCGCCCAGATCGCGCCGAGCCCGCTCGTCGGTGTCACGTTGAACGCGACCTTGCCGTGGCCGGCCGTGTCGAGCGACACCAGCCAGCCGTGGTACGGACCGCAGTCGCCGGAGTACCCGCCGTAGCCGATGTACACGCGGCCGTTGCCGATCGCGAGGCCCGCGCGCTGCTGGATGTTGAGCGGATTCTGCGGCGCGCCGGGGTCGGCATTCGCCGACACCTTCGGCGCGCCCGTGAGAAAGTCGAGGCCCACGAGTTGATGATGGATGTTGCCGACGGAGTCCTCGATCGTCCCGAGAACGAAGATCGTGCGCGACGCGGTGTCGATCACCGGCGTCGACAGGATCCCGAGCGGGTCGACGTTGCCGCAGCCGCTCTGCGAAGCAACGTTCGTCATCGGGCGACCGAGATGACGCGCCCACAAGATGCCACCGTCGTGCGCGTCGAGTGCGTACACCGTGTTGTTCTGCGTGGCGGTGAACACGCGACCGCTGAAGACGAGTGGTTGCGCGTAGACCGCGCCGTCGAGATTGTGCGACCACGCGGCGTGGATCGGAAGGAGCGCAGGCTCAGACGTGTCGTTCCCGGTCCTCTGCGCGTTGCCGTTGTACACGGGCCAGGTCGAGCCGCCGAACGCGGGCGCAGCAGTCGCGGTGGAGACCAGCGAAATCAGCGCAGCACAAAGCAACGTACGGCGAAGCGTCATGCGAGGATTGTTCCCGCGTCGAGTCGTATCGGAAACCGATATACAACAAGAAATATTGTCAACGGGCTGCCGACGCGGAACACTGCATCTGGACGAGTTGCCCGACGGACAGATCCGTACTGTTGCGGAACGCGGTCGGAACTTCACGGTTGTGACCAGCGAGAACGCCGCTTCCGTGTGTTGCCGTGCGCGTCACAGAATCTCGAAAGCAATGCGATCCGACACATCGCCGCGCGTTGCCGCAATAATGACCGAATGTCCGAGCGGAGCGGATCTTTCTTTCGTTGTTCAGCCGTGTTTGTCGCGGCCCTGATTGTGGTCGGCGTTCTGGCCGGTTGCACGTCGGCGCGGCTACGTGTGCGCGCCGGTTCGTCGCCGTCTCGGAGCGCACCGGCCACGCCTCAAGAACGCAGCGTCATCGACGCGGTGAACGGTTTCCGCCGTGCGCATCACCTGGGTGCGCTCGCGTGGCAGTCGAACCTCTCGGACAAGGCGAAGTTGTGGGCCGCGTGGATGGCCGGCGGCAACTGCGGCCGGTCGTCGAACGGCTCGCCCACGATCTGCCACTCCAACTTGACGAGCGGGATCACGGTGAGATGGTCACTGCTGGAGGAGAACGTCGGCGCCGCGTCGCCGAGCTCGAACCTCGCCGGGCTCCAGAACGGGCTGCAGCAGTCGCCGCACCACGCGGAGAACATGTTGAACTCCCGGATCACGTCGATCGGCGTCGGTGTTGCCTATTCCGGCAACACCGTTTACGTGGCGCAGGAGTTCATGGCGCCGTAGGCGCGACTTCGCCGCCGGAAACTACGCGCCGGTGAGTACCGCAGTGACCGCAGCGGCTTCGACGTCGAGGCGGCTGACGAGACCCGGGACGATGCGTCGTTCGGCGGTGCCGCCGACCAGCGGCACCTTCACGAAGAGCTCGCCCGAGACGGTGCGCCGGGTCCGGTCGCCGTCGCCGTCGCACGCGACAAGAGTGACCGCGGCGCTGCCGTAGAGCCGGTCGGCTTCGGCTTCCGCCGAGAACGAGAGCCGGCCCACGCCGGTCTCGGCGTTCAGTTGCAACGTCTGCAGCCATGTGAGCCGTCGTCCGGCGAGCAGGCGGCGCGCGATCGGATCGAGATGGCCGGTGAACTCGTACCGCAATCGCAACAGCTGGTCTGCACCCGACGCCGAATGCTCGACCACCTCCGGGCGGCTCAGGTCGGGGAGATCGAGCGCGGCGTGAAACGCGGGATCGCACAGAATCGCGGCCACCGCTTCCGGGGAACCGGGGAACTCGTGCTCGGCCCGGAACTGCACGGCGTCAGTCTGGTGGGGCGACGGTGCCTGCGCCAGCGGGGGGAGTTGCGCGTCCCGCGGTCCAGCACAACAGCTCCCACAGCGCGAGTGCGACGAGCGTCGAGCACACGACGAGGGGCCGGGGATGGTTCCAAGCGACGAGCAGCACCGCCGCGGCGAACGCGCCGCCCACCGCGAAGGGACGCGCGTTGCGGCGCAGCACGCCGACCGCGAACGCACGAGCCCGGTGCTCGCCCGCGACCATCGCGTCGGAACCCGAGAACCACGCGACGACGAACGCGCCGATCGCCACCGCGAAGGTCACGCGCGTCCACTTCCGCAAAGGACCGAGCAACGCGTCGAACGGCGCGGCGGCGATCGTGCGGTACGCGGTGCCGACATGGGCGAGGTAGTACGCGCGGCCGATCGCGGCGCCGACCGCGATGATCACCATGACGCCCGCGATGCCGACCGCGAGGAGCTCGACCGCGCGCCGTCGGCGCATCGAACACACAATCGCGGCGGCGCCCGCGGCGATAGTCGCCAACGGCAGCAGGGTTGCGGTTGCGTCGAGCGCCCGTGTGGCTTGCTGCGCGTGCATGAGATCGGTCGAGCGGAACAACACGAACCGCCGGTCGAGCGCGGCGGCGTTCACCGCGTCGAAGACGTGGATACCGTTCTCGTCGAGTGCACGACGCACGCTCGCGGCGAGCGCACCCGTGTCGATCGCGACCTCGCCGTTCGCCGTCGTCACGATCTCGCCCTTGCCCTCGAGCACGCGCACGATCTGGCGATGGGCGATCCGGTTCGCCTCCTTCCAGGCCCGCTTCACCGCAGGCGTGCCGAGCGCGGTAGAGGCGACCTGCACCGACGTGCTGCGAATGCCCGCAGCGAGGGTCGGCGCGAGGTCTGCGGCGCTCCGCGGGAGCGCATCGCGCACGTTCGCCGCCACGTCGACGTGGCTGTACAGCTCGGCGACGATCGTCTCCGCGAGCGAGTCGCGCACGGCGGGATCGTCGAGTACCGGCGCGATGGCTCGGACGTACGAATCGGTGTTCAGCACCAGCGCCCGGAGCCAGAGGGCAAGGGCGGAGACGAGTGTCAGGACACAGGTGAGCCCGATGAGGCAGCTCGTAGCGAGGCGTCGGCCGCTCACGACGGACGAGGCTACGGCGCCGCTTCCGTCGCGACGAGGACCCGGCCGGTTACCGTTCACGGCGTGACCGCGCCCGTCGTCGTGCTCGATCCCTGTTTCGATCCGACCGACGCCGCCGCGCTCGTCGAGCTCTGCGAGCGCTTCGGCCGCTACCGGATGTATGCGGAGCTCGAGCCGCTCGACACGGAGATCGGCCAGGGCCTCGCCCCGCGCCACGACGCGCTGATGAACTTCCTGCGGACCGGCGCACTGGCTCACGCGCAGGAACCACCGTCGGCGCTCGCGGTGCGCACGAGCTACTTCCGCGAGGAGTACGCGTACGGCCGCGACGAGCACATCGCCGGCATCGGCCGCTTCCTCTACCACGAGCCCTTCATCGCGGCCGCCCAGTCCATTCACGGTCGCGCCGTGATCGAGCCCGCGATCGCGTACGCCAACTTGATGGTGCCGGGTCAAGAGCTCGCGGTCCACACCGACGTGCCGGAATACCGGGGTGCGAACCGCAAGGTCGTGCCGCAGTGGCTTCTGGTCGTGATGCACCACTCGGGCCTGTTCGACGAGTACCGCATGCCCATCGCGACGGCGATCGCCTGGTTCCACGATTGCGACGGTGGTGAGCTCGCTTACTGGCCGGAAGGCGCGGCCGGCGACGCGCGTCGGCACGATGTTCGTTACAACACGGCGCTCGTGCTCGACACCGACTCCGTCTTCCACGGCGTGGATCGCATCGCCGACATCCCCGCCGACAAGCTCCCTCGACTCCGGCCGGGCACGACGCTGGAATGCGGCGCCGACCACGCGTGGACGCTGCGAACGAGCGAGGGCGCCGCGATCGGGCAGTACCGCTGGGACGAGCTGCGGTTCTCGGTGTCGTGGAAGGCGTACTGCTTTCGCGACGCGCACGAACGCGACACTTGGCGAGAGCACCGCGACGACCTCACGCTCGACGCGATCCTCGATCGGTTGATCGACGATCTTCGTGCGCGCGACCGTGTCGCGGCCGACGTCGCGCGCGACGGCGCGTTGGGTCAGCTCCTCATCGACGAGTACGTCACCTTCCCGATGTCCACAGCATCGTCGTAGTCGTCCACAGGTTGATCCCTCTTACGATCCACAAGGCGTTCGTCGTATCGTCTCGCCATGAGCTTCGTAGTGCACTTCGAAGATGGCACGACGACGGTCGTTGACGACGCCGACTCCTACGAGCAGGAGGGGCCACTCACGACGTTCTTCGACCGCAACGGTGGCGGACGGCTCGCATCGTCGTTCGCGGTGCGCGTCGCGTCGTTCCGTACCAACAAAATCGTGGAGGTCCGCCGTGAGGTCCCCGGGATCGACGGCCTCGACGCGAGTCAGTCGTCGATGAGATCGTCCTCGTCGACGACCACGTCCCATCGCTGCGCGCACTCGCCGCAGAGATAGACGACGCTGTCGCCCGCCTCGAGGACATCCTCCGGGCCGATCAGCTGCGCGAGGTGCGCGGTTCCGCCACATTCCATGCAGTCGATGTGTTCCGCGAGGGGCATGGCGCGACCGTACGCCTCACTCGATCAGGGGGCCATACGTCTCGGGCCGCCGCGTCGCGATCAAGGGGAACAGGTCGAGCCAGTCGCGGCACTGGTCGAGGTCGAGGTCGGCCACGAGTACCGCTGGTTCGCCGCGCGGCGCCTGCACGACGACCCGGCCGTACGGATCGCTGACGAACGACGACCCGTAGAACGTGAGCGGGCCTTCCACGCCCGTGCGGTTGACGGCAATCATGAAGGTGCCGTTCATGATGCCCTGCGCCCGGATGACCTGCTCCCACAGCGGCTCGGTGTCGAAGTCGGGGTGGTCGGGCTCGGAACCGATCGCGGTGGGATACACGAGCACCTCGGCGCCCGCGAGCGCGAAGAGCCGCGCAGTCTCCGGGAACCACTGGTCCCAGCACGTGGGGAATCCGAACGCGCCGCCTTCGATCGGCGTCACCGGCCATCCCGAATCGCCGGGGCGGAACCACGTGTCTTCGTAGTAGCCCGCGGTGACGGGAAGATGCGTCTTGCGGCGCCGGGCGACGAGCTCCCCGTCGGGCCCGACCACGAACGCGGTGTTGTAGCCGAGGCCGCCGTCGTCGGCCGCTTCGTAGCACGACGCGTGCACGTACGCGCCGGCCTCGCGAGCGCTGCGGGCGACGAGATCGAAAGTGGGACCGCCGGGCAGTGGTTCGGGATCGGCCGCGGGGTGATCGGGATCGCGCGGTTCGACCGCGAAGTAGGGCGAGCGCGTGAGCTCCGGGAGGCACACGACACGCGCGCCCGCCGCGGCCGCGACCCCGATGGCCTCGGCGATCGCGGCGTCGTGTTGTCGTTGGTCGGGATGCCATACGAGTTGCACGAGCCCGACGCGTAGCGGAGCGCGCGTCGGAGGATGCACCCGCGCGGGCGACGGAAGGAGGTCGAACGCGGTGATCAACTTCATGCGGGCACCTGCTGCGTGATGCAGTGCACTCCGCCGCCGCCGTACGCGAGCACGATGCCCGGCACCGGGATGACCCGGCGACCCGGATATTGCGCGCCGATCAACCGGCACGCGTCGTCGTCGAAAGCGTGGCCACTCACCGGAACGGCGACGAAACCGTTCCCCGCGTAGACGTTCACGTACGGAACCGCGAGGCGTTGACCGGCGAAATCGACGTAGGGGAGCACCGGCACCTCGATCGTCTCGAAGCCGGCCGCGTGCAGGCGGGCGATGTTGTCGGAGGCGATCGCCGCGTTGGGATTCTCGGGATCGTCGCAACCCTGCACGAGTACCGAACCGCTCGGGGTGAATGCCACGACGTTGTCGACGTGCCCGTCGGTGCCGACGTCTTCGGCGATCGCGTCGGCAAGCCACACGACACGTTCAATGCCGAGGAAGGCGTGCAGGGTGCGCTCGATGTCGGCGCGGCTCCAACCGGGATTGCGGTTGGGAGCGAGAAGGCACCGCTCGGTCGTGACGAGCGCGCCCCGGCCGTCGACCGCGATCGAACCGCCCTCGAGCACCATCGGGGCCTCGTGCACCGGTAGTCCGAGGCTCCGGGCAACCGTCGCGCCGACGACGGCATCCGCGTCGTGGATCTGCTTGTCGCCCCACGCGTTGAAACGGAAGTGCACGGCGTGCACGGTGCCATCGGGTGCGCGGACGCCGATCGGGCCGTCGTCGCGGATCCACGCGTCGTCGATAGGTGCGGCGACGATCTCGGCCGCGCCGCCGACGTGCGCCGCGGCGCCCGCGACGTCGTCGGGGCGCGCGACAAGGGTCACCGGTTCGTGCCGAGCGATCGCCCGTACGATCGCCGCGTAGTCCGATCGTGCGGGCTCGAGTTGATCAGGAGTGAAGATGCATTGCGGTACGTCGGGCGGCCATGCCATCAACGTGAGCCGGTGCGGCTCGGTCTCGGCGGGCATGCGACATCCCGCAGGAAGCGACACGAACGATCCCGCGGGAAGCGGCATGGGCGCAAGCTAGCGTGCGCCCATGCCGCTCAGCGCCGATCTCGAGCAGTTGGCCGCACGCGTTTCCAATTGGGGTCGGTGGGGCGCCGGCGACCAACGCGGCACACTGAACCTCATCACGCCGGTCGCGGTCCTCCGCGGAGTGGCGGCGGCGCGCAACGGTCGCGTGTTCTCACTGGCACTGCCGTTCGACCAGTCCGGTCCGCAATGGGACACCGTGCACATGCCGGAGCGCACCAACCCGGAGCTCCACACGCACACGGTCAACGTCTCGTTCACGGGCGACACCCGCGACTTCACCACGAGCGACGACTCGTTCCGCATGGGCTCCCAGGCCGTGACGCACTGGGACGCGCTCTCGCACGTCGGCTACGACGGCAAGCTCTACAACGACACCCCAAACGGTGTCGTGAGCGCCGACGGCGGCGCCACCCGGCTCGGTATCGAGCAGTTCGGTCCGATCGTGACCCGGGGCGTGCTCCTCGACGTGGCCCGCGTGCACGGCGTCGAGTACTTCGACGACAACTACGCCGTCACGGGCGACGATCTGGATGCCGCGGCCGCCCTCGCGGGCGTCGACATCGCGGCGGGCGACGCGGTCCTCGTGCGCACCGGCCACATGCACTTCCTGCGTGCGGGCGATCGGCAGCGCTATTCGTTCCCGGCGCCCGGCCTCTCGACGCGGTCGATCGAGTGGCTGCGCGATCACGACATCGCCGCCGTCGCCACCGACACGATGACCTTCGAGGTGTATCCCTGCGAGGACCCGAAGGTGTTCATGCCCGTGCACATGATCCAACTGCGCGACATGGGACTGGCCCAGGGTCAGAACTGGAACCTCGACGACCTCGCCGCCGACTGCGCGGCCGACGGCCAACACGACTTCCTGCTCGTCGCGCCTCCGCTGCCGCTCACGGGCGCAGTCGGCGCACCCGTCGTACCCATCGCGGTCAAGTAACCGGAATCAGCCGTCGGTCTCGAGCGGCGGGTTCGGTTGCACCTCGACGATCGGCACCCACATGTGCGCGGGAGCGGTCACGACGTGCACGACCGCGCGGGCGACGTCGCCGGGATCCATCGTGTTGAAGTGGCGTTGGATGCCGAAGTGCTGCCAGCGCGGCATCAGATCGTCGAAGATCGCGAGGTCCCAGGAGTCGGCGAAGCCGGTGAGCGTCGGACCGACACGCACGATCGACGACCGGATGCCGGTGCCCTCCGACTCGAGCGCGAGCGTCTGCGCGAAGGCCTCGACGCCGGCCTTGGTCGACAGGTACGTGGCGAGCGCCGGACGCTTCTGGACGGTTGCATCCGACGAGATGAAGACGACGTCGCCCGCGATCGCGTGCTCGCGCATCGTCGCGACGATGCGCCGCGTCACCAGTATCGGGCCCAACAGATTGGTGTCGACGATCGCCCGATGGTCCTCGTCGCTCATGTCGTGGATGAGTCCCGGCCGGGCGGTCCCGGCGTTGTTCACGAGCACCTGAATGAACCCGGCGCGCGCCTGGACGTACGCACAGAACGCGTCGATCGACGCCGGGCCGGTGACATCGAGCGGGTGCACGAGCGGCGTGCCACCGGCGTCCGCCACGAGCTTCGCGGTCTCGTCGAGCTCGGTGACGCGACGCGCACCGAGCGCGACCGTCCAACCCAGCCCGCCCAGCCCGACCGCGATCGCGCGGCCGATGCCCGCCGACGCGCCGGTGACGACCGCGACCCGCGGAGTCTCAGGCGCCAAGGAATTCTCCGCCGTTGACATCGAGGGTCTGGCCGGTGACGACCTTCGACCACGGCGACACGAA
>DASYJT010000222.1:0-1696 GCA_035996165.1 Acidimicrobiia bacterium | reverse complement strand
CTCGTTGCACTCGCCGACGAGCTCGGCATCCTGCTCGCGGGGCCGAACGGGCAGGGCGTCGTGTCGACGCCCGTGCAGCTGTGCGCGCAGATCGTTGCGCCCTACCCGCCGCCCGGGCGGATCGCGATCGCGAGTCAGTCGGGCAACTTCGTCTCGTCGTTCGAGAACTGGGCCGTACAGACCGGGGTCGGTGTCAGCCGCGCGGTATCCGCCGGCAACGCGGCCGCCGTCTCGGTGGCCGACTACCTCGACTGGTACGCCGACGACGACTCGACCGCCGTAAGCCTGGCGTACGTCGAGGGCGTGGAAGACGGGCGGGCGCTCTTCGACCGACTCTCGGTCGTCGCGCGCCGCAAGCCGGTCGTTCTGGTCAAGGGCGGGACGACCACGAGCGGCCAGCGCGCCGCGGCGAGCCACACCGGCAGCCTCGCGGCCGACGACCGCATCTTCGACGGCATGTGCCGCCAAGCCGGGATCACGCGGGCCGCAACGGTGGAGGAGGCGTTCGAGGCGGCGGCGACGTTCGCGACGCAGCCCTTGCCCCGGGGTCCGCGCACTGCCGTGCTCACCACAGCCGGTGGATGGGGCGTCGTGACGGCCGACGCGATCGCCCGGGCGCCCGGGCTCGAGCTCGCGCTGCTCCCCGACGACCTCCGCGCCGCGATCGACGACAAGCTGCCGCCGCGGTGGAGCCGCAACAACCCCATCGACTTCGCGGGCGGCGAGACTCGCGACACGATCCCCGAGGTCATGGAGCTCGTGGCCCGCCACCCCGACATCGACGCCATCGTCTACCTCGGGCTCGGCATCCAATCGAACCAGGCCCGCTTGCTGCGGGAAGGAAGGTTCTATCCGGATCACGGTCTCGAACGGATCGTCGCCTACCACGAACGCCAGGACGCGCGGTTCGCGGAGGCCGCCGCGGAGATCTCGCACGCGACCGGCAAGCCGATCCTCACCGCGACGGAGCTCGCAACGTCCGCGCCCGACAATCCGGGCCCGGCAGCAGTGCGCGCGAGCGGACGGGTGTGCTACTCGAGCGCGAACCGCGCCGTGACGGCACTCGCCCATCTCTGGCACGACGCGCGCTTCCGCATCGCGCGCGGCCTCCTGTGACGTGACGCGCCGCAAGCTCTCCGGCTTCTTCCTCTTCGCGATCGCATGCTCGGTCGGCGCCGCGCTCATCTTCGCCGGACTGCAACCCCCGAGCGCACCCCCGGCCGCCGTAGGTGCACCCCAGGTACAGACTCCACTGTGGTCGCCGCGTCGCCTTCCCTTGTTCTTCACCCGGGCCGTCGAGAGTGCGGCGCTGGCGCGCGCGGGCGACTCACTCACGAAGTTGCTCACGACGATCGTGGCACCCGACCGCGCGTGTGTGGCCGTCGACAGCGTCGGCGGATCGTTGGTGCGCATCGGTTCCGGCACCGCCCTCACGCCCGCGTCGACCCTCAAGCTCCTCACGGCAACCGCGGCGATCGACCGGTTGGGGCCGGATCGCCGCTTCACGACGCGCGCGTTCACCGACGGCGCCGACCTCGTCGTGGTCGGCGGCGGCGATCCACTCGTCGCGACACCCGAGTACATCGCGTTCCGGCACGGCGAACCGCGCTATCAAGGCGCGCCGTTCACTCCGCTGACTGGGCTCGCAGACGCGATCGTCGCTTCCGGAGTACACGCGATCAGCGGCGCGCTCGTC
>DASYJT010000221.1:0-14559 GCA_035996165.1 Acidimicrobiia bacterium | reverse complement strand
AAGGGCACTCCCCCGTTCATGCCCAACGTGGGAGACAACTGATCCCCGGGAATAGGCTCGGGGCGTGAGCATCGACCTGCCCCGCACCGACCTCGCACTCGCCGACATCCGGCTCGGAGACATCGAGCAATGGATGCGTCCCGACCGAGAAGGGATCTTCGCGAAGCTGCGCGCCGAACGGCCGATCTCGTTTCACGAGGAGCCGGTTCCGCCCGCGGAGATGAACATCCCGCAAGGACCGGGGTTCTGGGCCCTGACCCGGTACGACGACGTGATGCAGGTGTCGCGCGACCCGGAGTCGTTCCATTCCGCGCCCACATCGACGGTCGGCGACATGCCCGCCGAGATCGCGGAATGGCTCGGATCCATGATCAACATGGACGCCCCGAAACACACCAAGCTGCGCCTGATCGTCAACCGGGGCTTCACGCCCCGCCAGGTCGCGCGCATCGACGATTCCGTCCGCCTGCAGGCGCAGGAGATCGTCGAGCGCGTGGCGCCCATGGGCGAATGCGACTTCGTGCGCGAGATCGCCGCGGCGCTGCCGTTGCAGATCATCTGCGACATGATGGGGATTCCGCGCTCCGACGTTCAGCACATCTTCGAGCTCACGAACACGATCCTCGGCGTCGGCGACCCGGAGTACGTGCAGTCGCTCGAGCAACTGATGGCGGCGGGGATGGGCTTGTTCCAGTACGGCCTCGCGCTGGCCCAGGACCGGCTCGACAACCCGCGCGACGACATCACGACCGCGCTCATGCAGGCAGAGGTCGAAGACGAGTCGGGCAAGCACCGCCTGACGACGGGCGAGCTCGGCTCGTTCTTTTTGTTGTTGGTCGTCGCGGGCAACGAGACCACGCGCAACGCGATCAGCCACGGCATGCGCGCGCTGACCGAGAACCCCGACCAACGCAAGCTCTGGACCTCCGACTTCGACGCGGTGTCGCCCACGGCGGTCGAAGAGATCGTGCGCTGGGCGACGCCCGTCATCAACTTCCGCCGCACCGCGACGCGCGACATCGTGATCGGCGGCCAAGAAGTCAAGGCCGGCCAGAAGGTCGTGATGTTCTACAACTCCGCGAACCGCGACGAGCGTGCGTTCGACGACCCGTTCCGGTTCGACGTGCTCCGCACCCCGAACGAGCACTTCGGCTTCGGCGCGGGCGGCCCGCACTTCTGCCTCGGCGCGAACCTCGCGCGCCGCGAGATCCGGGTGATGTTCGAAGAGGTGCTGCGGCGGCTGCCCGACATCGAGATCACGGGCGAGCCCGACATGCTGCAGAGCAACTTCATCCACGGCATCAAGCGCATGCCCTGCGCCTGGCACACCGTCAACGACTGACCGATCGATTCGGCCGGGCGCGATCGTCGAGAGGCGCCGCGAACCGCGCACGCGCTACTTTGCCTGACACCGGCGTCAGGTTCGGCGCCACTGTCTCGTAGGAGCGCAGGTGCAGCTCGCGTGGAGCCCCGAGGATGAGGCGTTCCGGAGCGAGCTGATCGCGTTCCTCGACGCGCACACGCCGCCCGAGATGCAGACCGGCTACGACTTCCAGGACGTCGGCGACCACGAAGCGCTCGTCCCGCAGTGGTTGCGCGACTGGCAGGCGACCCTCTTCGACCACGGTTGGATGATCCCGGGTTATCCACCGGAGCTCGGCGGCCGCAACTGCACACCAGTGCAAACGCTGATCTACCTGGAGACACTGTCGAGCCGCCGGCTCCTGCGCAGCGGCCACTTCCCCGGGTACGCGATCGTCGCCCCGAGCCTCCTCGAGTACGGCAACGACGAGCAGAAACAGCTCGCACCTTCGGCGATCCGAGGCGACACCATCTGGTGCATCGGCATGAGCGAGCCGAACGCCGGCTCCGACCTCGCCGGACTGCAGACGCGCGCCGAGGTGCACGACGACCATTTCGTCGTGAACGGGCAGAAGGTCTGGACGAGCTACGCGATGATCGCGCAGAAGTGCTTCTGTTACGTGCGGACCGATCCGAGCCTGCCGAAGCACAAAGGCATCTCGCTCCTCATCATCGACGTCGACTCCCCCGGCATCGATATCCGGCCGCTACGGCACATCAACGGCACCGCCGGGTTCGCCGAGGTGTTCTTCACCGACGTGATCGTCCCCCGCGAGAACCTCGTCGGCGGGCTCAACGGCGGTTGGGCGATCACGCAGGGATCACTCGCCCACGAACGCGCCGGCCTCTGGGTCGAAGGCGTCGCCCGGTTCGAACAGACCATCGAAGGGTTGATCACGCTCGCACGCGAACAGCGGCGGGCCGACGACCCGATCATCCGGCGCAAGATCGCCGCCGCGTATGAGCTCGCCGCGTCGCTCCGCGCGCTCGGCTACAAGGGTTTCGCGTCGTTCGCGCAGGGCTCGAGCGCACCCGAGCACAGCTACATGAAGATGGCGATGTCCGAGGCGAGCAAAGCCGCGTTCGAGCTCGGCATGGAGATCTCCGGCAGCCTCGCGCCCGTCACCGACCCCGAGCTGGGCGCCACGACGAATCGATTCGTGCACGGGTTCTTCATGTCGTTCGCGAACACGATCGCGGGCGGCAGCTCCGAGATCCAGCGCAACATCATCGCCCAGCGCGTGCTGGGCCTCCCGAGGCGCTGAGGTAACGACCCGTGGACTTCTCGCTGACCGCCGACCAACAGCTCCTGAGCGACACCGGCCGAAAGTTGCTCGAACGCGAATGCCCGCCCGCGCTCGTACGCGCGCACATCGACGACCTCTCCGCGTACGAGCCGTTGTGGCGCCACCTCTCGGAGTACACCGCGCTCGGCGCCGGCCCCGCGGCCGACCTCTGCCTCGTCCTCGAACAGACCGGCTATGCAGCCGCGCCCGGTCCGTTCCTCGCGACCGCGCTGTACACGTCGCTGACCGGCGACGAGACGACAATCGGCACCGTCGCGCTGGTCGACGATCCGCTCCAACCCTTCGTTCTGGAGCTCGATCGGGTCGAGCGCATCGCGATCGTCGTTCCGGGTCCGCGCATCGCGCTACTCGACGCGGCCGACATCACCGCCCGCTTCGTCGCGACCGTCGACTACTCCCGCCGCGTGTTCGCGATCGACGTGCCGACCCTCGACACGCAGCCCCTCGCCGCCGACGACTACGCGCGCTGGCGCGACCGGACCTATGCCTCGGTCGCGGCGGAGATGGTCGGAACCGCGCGTCGTATCTTCGACATGTCGCTCGCGTACGCCAAGGAACGCAAGCAGTTCGACGTGCCGATCGGATCGTTCCAGGCGATCCAGCACAAGCTCGCCGACATGTCGCTCGCGCTCGAACGGGCGACCGCCGCCGTGCACTACGCGGCCATGACCGTCGACGGCGACGACCCGGAACGCACGCGCGCGTGTCACGTCGCGAAGGCGGCGGCGGGGGAAGCGGCTCGCCGGATCCTGAAGGACGGCATCCAGATCCACGGCGGCATCGGCTACACCTGGGAACACGACCTCCACCTCTACCTCCGGCGCGCGACGGCCGACGAGTACCTCTTCGGCACCACCGGCTGGCATCTCGACCGCCTGGCCGACCTCCTCATCGACGCGTGAACCGATACCCGCCGCTGCGGGCGTAGGGTCGACTCCACTCCGCGCGTCGAAAGGCGTCTCTTGGGAATCGCGAGTCGATCCATCGAGTCCGACGATCTCATCGTGAGCGTCTGGGACGGATCGATCAGCCCCGCCGTCTGGGCCGAGGCGGCGACCAAGCAGGTCGCTCTCGCGGTCACGCCGTGGGGCAGTCGCCGCCTCACCGACGCCCGCACCGCGGAATCGTCGGGCATCACGACCGAAGACGTCGAGGCGATCTGCGCGCTGTTCGGAAGGGCCGACGTCGACATCTCACGCGTGCGGCTCGCGATCGTGGCCAACCAGGGCTGGGCGATCGCCCAGCAGGTCGAGGCGGGCATGCGCAAGCACGGAGTCACCACGCTCGTGTTCAACGACGTCGACACCGCGTGTGTCTGGCTCGGCGTCGATCCGGCGCCGACCCACGCCACCATCGCCGATCTCCGCCGCGAGTTGCGCACCCGGTAGCTCCTTGGTCGCCCGGAAGGGCAGGGTCTACACTTCCCTGACGTCAGCGTCAGTTAGACGGAGTTTCGCGAGGGGGAGCCATGACGAACGTCGACCTCGTTCGACTCGCCGGCAGTCGGGGCCGCATCTCGGATTCGCCGACCGTGGATCTCGTCACCGCCGAGGTCATCCGGGGCGGGATGGAAACGGTCTGCTTCGAGATGGCGGAGTACGTCTCCCGCACGGCCACCACGCCGATACTCAACCAGTCGAACGAGCGCAACGCGACCGTGCTCGACGCGCGCGGGCGCCTCGCCGCGCTGTCGGTCGGCATCCCGCAGTTCATGCTCACGTCCACGTTGCCCGTGCGCTTCGCGCTCGAGTTCCTGGGCGTCGAGGAGTTCCGCGAGGGCGACGTGTTCGTCGCCAACGACCCGTATCACGGCGGGGGTCACCTTCCCGACTACAACGTGTTCGCGCCCGTATACGCGGCCGATCCCGCCGCACCCGGGGGCCGGCGGATGGTGTTGATCGCCAGCATCCAGTGCCATCACGGCGACACGGGCGGCGGCGTGCCCGGCGGCTACAACATCACCGCGACCGATATCTGGGGCGAAGGCGTGCGGTGGCCGGTCGTCAAGGTGCTCGACCGTGGTATCGAGCGCCGCGACGTGTTGTACGCGCTGCAGGCCAACAACCGGATCCCGAGCTACATCGGCGACCTGCGCGCGCAGATCGGATCCGCGCAGCTCGGAGCCCAGCGGCTCGGCGAGCTGATCGACCGCTACGGCGTCGGCGCGATCGAGGACTCGGTCGACTACATGATCGACTACGCGGCGCGCCGCTTCCGTGAAGAAGTCGCGCAGTGGCCCGACGGCGAGTACGAGGCCGACTCGTACGTCGACCACGATCCGCTCGGCAATCCCGACATCCACCTGCACGTGAAGGTGAGCGTCGCCGGCGACGAGCTGACGATCGACTTCACCGGAACCGACACCCGCAACGAGCTGCAGTCGTGGTCGACGTTCGGCAATACCCGCGGCTACACCGTCGGCCAGATCGCGGCCATGATGGATCCCGAGATCCCCAAGAACGAAGGCTTCTTCGAGCAGATCAAGCTGGTCGTGCCGAAGGGTTGCCTCCTCAACCCCGAGCCCGGCAAGCCGGTCTCCGCGGGCACCCATCACCCGGGCGCCGACGTCGGCGAGGTCATCGCCAAGGCGATGCAGTACGTGCTCCCCGATCGGGCGGTGCCGCAGACCTACAAGACCGGCATCCCCACGATCATCGTGGGTGTCGATCCGCGCACCGGGGCGTCGTTCACCGATCACTCCGCCGAGGTGTACTCGGGCTGGTGCAACGCCTCGAAGGGCATGGATGCGTGGGGTGCGCTGAACGCGAGCTTCGGCAACCTCTGGAAGGCGACGGCCGAGATCAACGAGTCGCTCTACCCGCACGTGCAGTGGAGCCGCGACTATCGCACCGACGGCGGCGGTCCGGGAGAATGGCGCGGCATCTGCGGCTCGCACTACGAGAAGGAAGTGTGCGTCGACGCGAAGGTCTACACGTACGTGGTCGGCATGAAGTATCCGATGCCGGGGATCTGTGGCGGCAAAGACGGCTCACCCAACGAGATGATCATCCGCTACGGCAGCGATGACGAGTTCAAGGTGAAGCACACCGCCGACTGGGTCCCGATCCACCAGGGCGAGCGGATCATGTACGACTACGGCGGTGGCGGCGGATGGGGCAACCCGCTCGTGCGCGACCCGCAGGCCGTGCTCGACGACGTGCTCGACGAGTACGTCTCGGTCGAGGGTGCGAGCCGCGACTACGGCGTCGTGCTGGAGGGCTCTCTCGAAGAGCTGACGCTCGAGGTCGACGAGGTCGGTACCCACGCCCTGCGAGAACGCATGCGGGCCGAACGAAGCTGACATGGGCTTCCGGGTAGGAGTCGACGTCGGCGGCACGTTCACCGACCTGATCTGCGTCACGCCCGCCGGCGAGATCGTGCTCGACAAGACGCCGACCACGCTCGACGACCAGTCCACGGGCGTGATGAACGGTCTCGAGCAGTTGGCGGAGCGGTTCGGACTCGAGCTCGACGCGTTCTGCCGCGACCTCGACATCCTCGTGCACGGCACCACCACCGCCGACAACACGATGATCGAGATGAACGGCGCGCCCACGGGCCTGCTCGTCACCGAAGGTCACCGCGACGAGATCGAGCTGCGGCGCTGCCACAAAGAGGAGATCTGGGACCCGAACTACCCGGGCCCGATCCCGATCGCACGCCGGCGGGCGCGCATCCCGATTCCCGAGCGCATGAACTTCGAAGGCGAGGTCCTGCTCGCGCTCGACGAGGACGCGGTGCGGCGCGGGGTGCAGCGCTTGAAGAAGCTCGGCGTACGGTCGATCGCAGTGATGTACCTGTTCTCGTTCGTCAATCCCACGCACGAACGCCGGACGCGTGAGATCGTCCTCGAAGAGTTCCCCGACGTCGAGCACATCTCGCTGTCCCACGAGGTGATGCCGCGCGGTCCCGAGTTCGAACGCGTCTCCACCACGTTGGTCAACGCGTACGTTGCGCCGCGCATCGCGAATTACACCCAGAACCTGCAGGACAAGCTGCGCCGCGCCGGCTACCTCGGTCCGCTGCTGATCATGCAGTCGACGGGCGGGGTCATGCCGCCCGACTACGTCTCGCGGCGCGCGGTCACGTTGCTGGCCAGCGGCCCGACCGGCGGGGTGATGGGCGCGACCGTCGCCGCCCGCAACGCCGGCATCGGCGACTTCGTCGCGGTCGACATGGGCGGCACGAGCTTCGACATCTGCCTCGTCCGCAACGGCCGCCCGGAGATCAAGACCGATTGGAACTGGCGCTACCGCTACTACATCGGCCTGCCCATGGTCGACGTCCAGAGCGTCGGCGCGGGTGGTGGCTCGATCGCCCGGGTGCGCCAAGGCGCGTTGCTTGTCGGCCCCGAATCGGCGGGCTCCGTCCCGGGGCCGGCGTGCTACGGGCGCGGTGGAACGCGACCCAGCGTCACCGACGCCGACGCTGTACTCGGCTACCTCCCCGTCGACGGCTTCGCGGGCGGGCGCATGCATCTCGACGTCGCTGCGGCCCGCACCGCGATCACCGAGCACGTCGCGGCGCCCCTCGGCATCGACGTCACCGACGCGGCATGGGGCATCGAACGGATCGTGAACTCCAACATGGCGAACGCGACGCGCAAGGTGTTGGCCGGCCACGGCGCCGACCCGCGCGACCTCGCGCTGATCGCGTTCGGTGGCAACGGGGCAGTGCACGCGGCGGCGATCGCGCGTGAGCTCGGCGTCGACCGCATCCTCGTGCCCAAGGCGGCCCCGGCGTTCAGCGCGCTGGGTGTCCTCGTCGCCGACTACGTCGTCGACCTCGTCCGTTCCTACGTCACTCCCCTGTCGCAGGTCGACCTCGTGCGCGTGCGCGATCTGTTGACCGACCTGTTGCAGGAGGTCGACAAGGAGCTCGACCCCACCGGGGTCGCGGCCGCCGACGTCGAGCGAACGTTGTACGCGCAGATGTGTTATCCCGGCCAGAACTTCGACATGAGCGTGCCGGTTCCCGAGGGAACGGCGCTCGACGAGCCGGGCCTGCTCGACCTCGCCGAGCGGTTCCACGATCAGCATCAGACCGAGCGCGGGTTCTGCTTCCGGTCGCAACAGCCGTTGATGCGGGGCGTGCGTGTCATCGCTCGCGGTACCACCCCGAAGCCCGATCACCTGGCGGAGACGGGCTCGCTGTCGGACGCCAACCAGGCCCGGCGCGGAACGCGTCACGCGTACTGGGGCGACGGCTTCGTCGACACGCCCGTGTACGACGGCACGAAGCTCGGCGAAGGCGCATCCATCGACGGTCCCGCGCTGATCGAGGAGCCGTACACGGTCGTGGTGCTCCCGCCCGGCGCATCCGCGACGCTCGACGGTCTCGGCAACTACGTCGTCTCGGTGTGACGCCGGAGCTCCTCCTCGTCTCCCACTTCCACTGGGACCGGGAGTGGTACCGGTCGTTCGAGGTATTCCGCGGCCGCCTGGTCGACGCGGTCGACGCGGTGCTCGACCTGCTCGCGGCCGACCCCGGCTTCTGCTTCGTGCTCGACGGCCAGGCGATCGTCCTCGAGGACTACCTCGCGGTGCGCCCCGGCCGGCGCGCCGAGCTCGTCGCCGGACTGCAGGCGGGCCGGCTCGCCGCCGGCCCTTGGTACGTGCAGCCCGACTCGTTGCTGCCCGGCGGCGAGACGCACGTGCGCAACCTGCTGATCGGTCGGGAGGTCGCCGGCGAGCTCGGGCCGGTGTCGGCGGTCGGCTACGTGCCCGACTCCTTCGGCCATCCCGCGCAGCTCCCGCAACTCCTGGCCGGCTTCGGCCTCGACCCCTTCGTCTACTGGCGCGGCAACGGAGCCGAGCTCGACAAGCTCGGCCCGCTCTATCGGTGGTCGGCGCCCGACGGCACGTCGGTGCGGGCGTGGCAGCTGCCCGAGGGTTACTTCTCGGCCGGCGGTCTCGACACCGACGGCGATCTCGCCACCACGGTCGCACGCCTGCGCCCGGTGATCGATCGCATCGTCGCCGCGGGCGGCGATCCGGTGTTGCTCATGAACGGCTTCGACCATCTCCCACCCGATTCGTCGACCGGGCTCGTCGCCGCGCTCATCGGTGCGCAGCGGATGCTCCTCGACGAGGCCGTCGCCCGGCTCCCCGACGCGTCGATGCTCGCCGACTGGTCGGGCGAGCTCGTCGGCGCGCGCACCTCGAACCTGCTCCCCGGGGTCTGGTCGGCGCGCATGCCCTTGAAGCTGCGCAACCGCGCGGTCGAGACCCTGCTCACCGCGTGGGCGGAGCCGTGGGCGGCGTTCGCGCACGCGCTCGGTCTCGCCGACGAGCGCCCCGCACTCGCCGGCGCGTGGCGAACGCTGCTGTGCAACCAGGCGCACGACTCGATCTGCGGGTGCTCCATCGATCCCGTGCACGAGCGCATGATGGCGCGCTACGACGACGCGGAAGGCCTCGGCACGGCCACCGTGCAACGCGTCCTCGAGCGGCTCGCAGGACAGAACGTCACGCGCGACACGCCGGCGGGCGAGGCGCAGAGCGTGGCGGTGTTCAACGCGTCGGCGACACCGCGCAGCGATGTGGTGCGCGTCCCCCTCGAAGGCTTTCCGCCGTGGTGGGCCAGCGTGACCCGCTTCGACATGCACGCACTTTCGATGCCGCGGTTCCCGGGCGTCACCGTCGACGGGCGTCCCGCGCGTCTGGTCATGAGCGACGATCCGAACCGCGTGCGTTTCCTTCCCGGGCTGGGCGGTCTCGACGTCGAGTTCGTCGCGACCGACGTTCCCGCCTTCGGGTGCCGGCGCTACGCGGTGGAACCGGCCGAGGCGGCGCCGGATGTCGTCGACGACGGACGGGAGATCCGGGCCGGTGACACCCGGGTCGAGGTCGACAGCAACGGATCACTCACGGTCACGATCGGCAACCGCACCTTCGCCGGGCTCTTCGGGATCGAGGACGCGGTCGATCGCGGCGACTCGTACGACTGCGATCCCGACCCCGAGCGCGACATCCGAGTGCGGTTCGTCACCGTCGTCCGCACGCGCCACGAGTCCGGGATCGAACGACTCCGCGTGACGCGCGAGCTCGACATCATCGGACCGCTCACGGTCGAGGCGTGCGTCGCACCGGGGGTGCCGTTCGTCCGCTGCGAGGTAACCCTCGACAACCGTGCCGAAGATCACCGGTTGCGCCTGCGATTTCCCACCGGCGCGCCGGTGGAGACCTTCGCCGCCGCGACGACCTTCGACACCGCGCACCGATCCACCGCGCCGGTCGACGACTCGGCCTGGATTCATCCCGCACCCCGGACGTTCCCGCACCAAGGTTGGATCGCGGCGAACGGTCTCGTGGTCGGAGCTCCCGGCCTCCCCGAAGCCGAGGTCACCCCCGCGGGCGAGATGCTCGTGACGTTGGTCCGCAGCGTCGGCGCGCTCGCGCGGATCGAGCTGCGCAGCCGTCCGCTGCCCGCCGGTCCCGAGATGATGGCGCCCGGCGCGCAGACCCAGGGCCGGATCGCCGCCACGATGACGATCGCGAGCACTCCCGGCGACGCGCGCGCGGCCGAGATCGGCTTGCGGGGTGTGCTCGGCGGCGACGCACCGATCATCGCGTCCGGCGTCTCACTGCTGGAGCTCGAGGCGGCCCATTCGTTCGTGACGGCCTGCAAGCCCGCGCAGGACGGCGACCGCATCGTCGTGCGCGTGCTCAATCCCACCGACGAGCCCGACGACGTGACCCTGCGCTTCGGGCTCGACGTGCGGCGGGCGCGTCCGGTGCGGATCGACGAGCAGCCCGACGACTTCTACGTCGAGCACCACGGCCGCACCGCGCGGCTGCACGTGCCGCCGCACGCACTCCGCAGCGTCCGCGTGACCTTCGGCTGAGCTCAGGCGACGCGGCCCAGGCGGGAGCGCCGCGTGCTTCAGACCTTGCGGCGATACATGCGCACTGCGAGCGGCGCGGCGACGACGATGATCGCGAGGCTCCACGCGATCGCGCCGAGCACCTTGCCGTTCGACGCGAATTGCCCGCCGTACGTGAGTGCCCGCACCGCGTCGATCACGATCGAGACCGGCTGGTGGTTCGCGAACCATTCGAGCGGCGCCGGCATCGATGCGGCCGAGACGAACGCCGTCGAGGCGAAGACCAACGGCGCGAGGATCGGGAACGACGCGGCCTGCGCGGCTTCGGCGTTCGCGGACGCGAGCCCGACGAGCGCGAACACCCACGACAGCGAGTGCGCGAACAGCAACATCATCGCGATGCCTGCGATCAGGCCGAAGATGCTCGTGTGGATGCGCCAACCGACGAGGAACCCGACCCCGACCATCAGCGCCACGACGAAGACGTTGCGAACCAGGTCGGCCAGCGTGCGCCCGGCCAACACCGCGGAACGCGCCATCGGCAGCGACTGGAAGCGCTCGATGAGGCCCTTGTGGAGATCTTCGGCCAATCCGACGCCGGTCTGGATCGATCCGAACACGACGGTCTGCGCGAACACGCCCGGCATCAGGTAGTCGACGTAGTGCGTGACACCCGGGATCCGGATCGCGCCGCCGAACACGTACCGGAACATCAACACGAAGATGATCGGCTGGATCGTCGAGAAGACCAACACCTGCGGCGTGCGCTTCATCGCGACGAGGTTGCGCCACGTGACCGTGAGCGCGTCCTGCACGGCCCAGCCGAACGCGCTGTGCTTCGGACGCTCGATCGTGGTCGGCAGCGCGATCGTGGAGGCAGTTGCGGTAGCGGTCATGCTGCACCTCGGGTCCGCCGGCGACCGGACTCGGCCGGTGCATCCTCGGCAACGGGCTCCTCGGCCTTATGGCCGGTGAGCGAAAGGAAGACGTCGTCGAGCGTGGGCTCGCGCACGTTCAACGTGACCGGCTCCAACTTCGCCTGGTCGAGCGAACGGACGACCTCGAGCACGACCTTGGCGCCGTCGTCGACCTTGAGCTCGACCGTGTTCGACGCGGTGCCGATGTCGCACAGCCCGATGCGCGCGAGCTCGGTCTGGGCGCGTCGGGCGGTGGCGGGGTCGTCGAAACCGACCTCGACGATCGTCGAGCCGAGGGTCGCCTTGAGCTCCGACGCCGTGCCTTCGGCGATCACATGACCGTGGTCGATGACGACGATGTTGTCGGCCAGGCGGTCGGCTTCTTCGAGGTACTGCGTGGTGAGCAGCAGGGTGGTGCCCTCGCGCACGAGGTCTTCGATCACCCGCCAGAGGTCTTGGCGGCCGCTCGGGTCGAGGCCGGTGGTCGGCTCGTCGAGGAAGAGCACCGGCGGACGGTGGACGAGCGCGGCGGCGAGGTCGAGACGGCGGCGCATCCCCCCGGAATACGTGCGCACCGGACGATCGGCCGCGTCGGCGAGCGAGAAGCGCTCGAGCAACTCCCCCGCGCGTGCGAGCACGACCGACTTCGACAGATGCGACAAGCGCCCGACCATGCGCAGGTTCTCGTGGCCGGTGAGGTTCTCGTCGACCGCGGCGTACTGCCCCGCGAGCCCGATGCGTTCCCGCACCGCCTGCGCGTTGCGGGTCACGTCGAGCCCGAGCACGTCGGCGCGACCAGAGTCGGGCCGCAGGATCGTGGTGAGCACCCGCACCGACGTGGTCTTGCCCGCACCGTTCGGTCCGAGCAAACCGAGCACGGTGCCGGTCGGAACGGAGAAGCTGACGCCGTCGAGGGCGACGACCGAACCGAACCGCTTCTGGAGATCTTCGACGATGATGGCGTCCGTCATGCGTCCACCCTCTCACATTTGCTTGAATGATGTCAAGTATCTAAGTCATCAACCTTCGATGTACTTGAAACATTGCGGGAACGGCCGTACCATCGGTACATGACGATCGAGCCCGTCCCGGCCTTCGACGCCGCCGACGAGACGTGGCGCTTGCTGACGGCCGTGATGATGGTCCGCAAGGAGGAATTCCCCGCCATGGCGGCGTCGTTCGGGCTCAACCCGGGCGCGATGCACGCGTTGTTGCAGCTCGACCCCGACGTTCCCCAGTCGATGAGCTCCCTCGCCGGTGCGTGGAAGTGCGACGCGTCGAACGTCACCTGGCTGGTCGACCGGCTGGAGGAGCACGGTCTCGCCGAGCGGCGACCGCATCCGGGCGACCGCAGAATTCGCACCGTTGCCCTTACCCGCAAAGGTAAGAAGATACGCAGTCAGGTGGAAGCCCGGATGTACGAGGCGCCCGACAACCTGCGGTCGTTGAGCCCGCGCGACCTCGAGGCGTTGGCGAAGATCCTCCGTAAGATCGCACCCGTAGAGCACCTGCACCACTAGTGCCGCGCTTTCTCAACGACCACGAGCACCGCGTGGTCTCGGCCGCCGCCGACGTGCTCATTCCGCCGCTCGGCGCGCATCCCGGCGGAGCCGCGCTCGGCGTGGCCGACTACGTCGACAAGCTCCTCGCGGCGTTCACCTTCGATCCGCCACTGATCTTCGCGGGCGGGCCCTTCAGCGGCCGGTACGGCGGTGACGCTTCGTTCTCGCAATTCATGGCACTGTCGCCGTTCGAGGAGCTCGCGTGGCGCACCCGGATCGAGGGCTCGCGCGGATTGCCGGAGCGCGAGTTCAACGGCCCGACGCGCGGCTGGCAGGAGATCTACCGCGACGGCATCGCCGCCCTCGGCGCCGACTTCGCCGACGTGGAACCCGACGAACAGCAACGGCGTCTCCGCTCGGAGCGCGCACTCCACGACGTGCTGTACGAGCACGCGTGTGAAGGCGCGTACGGCGCGCCGGAATACGGCGGCAACCGCGACCTCGAGGGTTGGCGTGTTATCGGTTTCCCGGGCGACGTCCAACCGCGCGGCTACACCGACGACGAAGTGCGCGACCCATGACCGACTGCGACGCCGTCGTCGTCGGTACCGGCCCCGCGGGCGCCACCGCGGCCGACGTGCTGACCAGCGCGGGTTGGTCGGTGATCATGCTCGAGAAGGGTCGCAACCATCTCCTCGCGCTCGACGCGCCGTTCGCCGGACTCGGCCACGTCTCGAACGACGAGATCAAGTCGCTCCGTCGGCACTTCCTCGGACCCGATCCGTTCCTCGAGCCGCGCAGCTACCGGCGCGACGGCGCCGACGGCGACCGGCTGTTCGCGGGCGAGGTCAACAACCTGCCGTCGACCGTGGGCGGCGGTGGCTTCCACGCCGACGGCAAGCTCCCGCGCTTCCGCGCGGTCGACTTCAAGCCGCGGTCGGAGCTCGGACCCATCGACGGAGCCGACATCGTCGACTGGCCCGTCGACTACGACGAGATCGAGCCGTACTACGCCCAGGCCGAGCGCCTCATCGGCGTCGCGGGCGACGCCGAGGGCAATCCCTTCGCCGAATGGCGCAGTGGCCCGTATCCGATGCCGCCGGGCGCCGACATGTTCGGCGCGATCCTCACCACCGAAGCCGCGACGCGTCTCGGCTACCACCCCTACCGCGCGCCCACCGGCGTCAACTCGGTCGAGTACGACGGCCGGCCCGCGTGCAATAACTGCGGCTTCTGCGCGTACTACGGGTGCCCGATCGAGGCCAAGGGCGATCCCGTCGCGCCCTTGCGTAACGCGCTGCGGACGGGACGTTGCGAGATCCGACCCGATTCCTATGTCGAGCGCGTGTTGCTCGATTCGAGCGGCAAGCGGGCGCGCGGCGTGCGCTACCTCGACCTCGACGGAAACGCGCACGAGGTCGGGGCACGTGTCGTCGTGGCAGCGGGCGGCGCCTGGGAGACGCCCCGCCTCATGCTGCGCTCCGAGGTCGCCAACTCCTCGGACCTGGTCGGGCGCTATCTCATGTACCACTTCCAGACGTTCGTGATCGGGCAGTTCCCGTTCCGGCTGCACGGGCATCGCGGCCGCGCGGTCACCCACCTGCACGACGATCACATGATCGTCGACGACGACGTGCGCGCCTTCG
>DASYJT010000220.1:0-12572 GCA_035996165.1 Acidimicrobiia bacterium | reverse complement strand
CGGAGACGCTACTGCGAGAGGGCGCCGCCGAGGACGCGCGGCGTCACGCGGCGGGCGGGTCGTCGGCTCGAGTGCGCGCCGACCAGGCTTCGGGAACTGCGAGGCGCACCAGGTCGGTGCTCTTCGTGATGCGTCCGCGCCGGCGGTACTCCTCGATCGCGAACGCGAGATCGGTACGGATCCATGCGCGTACCGGCCGCCACGCGATCGCGATCGCGAGGACAGTCAGTACCACGACCGCCGACATCAAGACGACGTCGGGCATCGAGGACCCGGAGGGCTGCACCATGATCGACAGCACCACCGACGCGAAGATCGCGTAGCCGCGTTCGATCCGGCGACCGACGGCGGCGAGGACGATGAGGCCCCACAGCGCGTACCAGGGCAGGACGATCGGTCCGAGTGCGACGATGAGCGCGAGCGCGATGCCGCACGCGCGCACGGTGCCGATCTTGGGCGCGCGCCACAGCAAATAGACGACGCCGACGAAGGTCGCGAGGGCCGCCGCGAAACGCACGACGGTGAGCACCTGCGGTTCGTGCCCGACGCCGATCGCGATCACGTGGGCCACGAAGGTCGTGGGGGTGAGCAGCGTGCGATTGGTCCCGGGAATTCCGAGCGCGCCGACCCATCCCCACCCGAGGCGGCAGGCCCACGACACGAAGCCGAACGCGAGTGTGCCCAAGCCGCCGAGTTTCACGAGGGTCCGGAACCGCCGCTCCGCCGGCGCGCGCCGGACGGCGTCGAAGATGATGAATGCCGCCGGCAGCATCGCCGGCGCCTTGATCGTCGCCGCGACCATGCACAACAACACGCCGAGCAGCGGCCGGTCGGCGACCGTCGCGACTGCGAGGCCGGCGACGATCAGTCCGATCATGAGCGCGTCGTTGTGACCGCCGCCGATGAAGTGGAACAGCACGAGCGGATTGCACACGCCGAGCCACACGGCCCGCGCCGGATCCTTGCCCGCGGCTCTCGCCAACATCGGCAGTGAGATCGCGATGAGCACGACGGCCGCGACTTCGAACAGGCGCAGGATCATGATCGCGCTGACCACGCTGCCACCCGACAGCCGCACAGCGGTGTTCGCAATGCGCAGGAACAATGGTCCGTACGGCGACGGCGTGGTCAACCAGGCATGGCTGACGGGTGCGAGGAACTTGCCCGCACCGAGTGCGGCGGGTCCGTGCTCGTACGGATTGATGTGGCGCGAGACCATCATTCCGTCGGCCGCGTAGCTGTAGAGATCGCGACTGAAGATCGGCGGACCGATGAGCAGCGGTGCCGCCCAGATGCACGTGATGCGATGCAGCGGCCGGAGCTCGGAGCCGCGGCGCAACAACAAGCCGAGCACGATCCACGCGCCGAGCACCAGCACGAGTCCGGCGGTCATCGTCGCCGCGCCGATGACGGTGCCGGCGGTGCCCTTCGGTGTGAGCGCGAGGATCACTCGCTCGACCGACGAACCGGTCGGACCGGTCGGACCAACCGCGACACCCGAGACCGTGATCAGCACCATCCCGATCGCGCCGGCCGCGCCGAGTGCAACCGTGGTGCCTCGCGGCCACACGTTGTCTTCGCGACCTGTGTCTGCGCGATCTTCTCCTGCGCAACCTGGCGCGATACCGGTCTCGAGACTGTCCGCCACCACGCACCATTATGGTCGACCGGGCGGGCTCCGACCGGTCCGGCTCGGTTCGTCCAGCCGGTTCGAGGAGCCGGTTCGAGGAGCCGGTTCGAGGAATGAGTCAGGCGATGACGTCGGTGAGGGGTCGGGCGCCGTCCATCTTCGTGAACGTGTCGGGCACCGGGTACTTCCCGAGCACGAAGTTGAGGATCGCGGCATGTTGAAGCTCGACGGGCTCGATCGTCGCGGCGGTCTTCACGCCGGCGGGCGCCGACACCACGCTGATCGCCTCGAGATACGTCGCGGCGGCGACGTTCTCCAGCACGAGGGCCAGGCCCGCGAGGCCGACGGCGTCGGTCACCTTGGCGAACGCGGGGTCGACGACGGCGTCCTTCACCGTCTTGTCGACGCCGGTCACCGCGGGTTTACCCGCACCCGCGAGGACCGCGTTCCACGCCTGCGCGTGCTGTTCGTGATGAGACTTCACGGTCTGCGCGAAGGTGACGACGGCGGGCGGAACTGTTCCGAGCTTGCCCGCCGTGGCCGCGCGGATACCGCCCGCGTACGTCTGCACGGCGAGGTTCTCGAGCCCCGCCGCCAACGCGACGACGGCCAGGTCGCCCGTGAGCTTGGCGCCACCTGTGGACCGCGAGGTCGGTATGGTCGGGTTGGCGGCTCCGGACGACCCGGACTTGCTACTGCTCCCACACGCGGCGAGCGCGAGACCGCCGAGGGCAACACCCGCGCCGAGGAGAAAACCGCGGCGGCTGGGCGCGACCCGGGCCACACCGGCGCGTAGCTGATGGTGCAGCTCGCTCCACTCGGCGAGCGCTTCTTTCATCACCGGCAGGGTCGCGTGGTGCATGTCGTCGAGGTCGGCGGTCATCGAACGGAGCTCGTGCTCGCTGATCTCGATCGGCTCGTGACGGTCGGCGCTCACTTGACGGCTCCTTCGGCGGCCGGGCGGGCCTGGTCGTAGGGGTAGAAGGCGTCGGGGAACCCGACGGCGCCCGCGGCGGCCGGCAGCTTGGCGAGCGGCGGCGGCAACGCGATGTACTCCGGATGTCCGGCGCCGACGAGCGCCTTCACCGCGTTCAGGACCGCCGCATGTTGGGCTTCGACGCCCATGATGCTGGCCGTCGTGTCGCGTGCACTCTTGTCGGAGAGTTGCGTCACGAACGCGACGTAGGTCTCCGCCGCGCCCTTTTCGAGCGTGATGGCGAGCTCTACCAACGGGCCGGGACCCGTGAGTCCGGGTTTCGCCTTGTTCACGACGTCGAGCAGCACGGGGTCGGGCGCCGTCTGCGCCTTGCCGCCGAGCGCACGAACCGCCGCGCTGAACGCGTCTCTGTGATCGGTGTGCTGTTGCTTCGTGGTCGTCGCGAATTTCTGCACGACGGCCGGGAGCGAACCCGCGAACGGCAACTTCAACGCGGCCTCGTACGTGGCGATCGCGAGGATCTCGATCGAGGTCGCGGTCTGCAACATCTGGATGTCCGTGCTCTGGTCGGCGAACGCCGGCCGGGCCATCAGGGCAAGGAGTGCACCACCCATGCCGATCGCGGCCAGCGCGCGCCCGCCGCCGATGCCCTTCGTCAGCAACGCGCGTCGCTCGTTTGCTCGAGCTTCATCTTGATCTTGGTCGGGGCCGGTGCGCGTTTCGCGACCGACGTCGACCATCTCGTGCAGCGAACTTCGCGTCGTGCGCATGGCGTCACTGTGCAGATCGTTCGATTCTTCGATCAGCGCGCCCATGGCTCGCTCGTCGACACTCATGAGACTCCTCCGGCGGCAGCGGTGTGCGAACGCGTTGTATTCGGATCTGCGTTCGGCCGCGGATGGGAAGGTCCGCAGAAATGTCGGTGTTCGGTGGCGCTACGCGAGGCCGGCGCGGCGCCGGACGATCTTTCCGAGCGCAGAGAAGTCTTCGCGTCCGTAACCGGCTTCCACCGCGGCGGCGAGCACGGGCTGTACGAGCTCGGCGCTTGTCGCGGGAACGCCGACGCGCGCGGATTCCCGCAAGACGAGGTCGACGTCCTTGGCCATCAACGCGGTCATGAACCCGGGCTTCCATCCGTTCGACGCGGGAGTGTCGGGTCGTGCGCCTTCGAAGGGAATGCGGGTGCGGATCGCGTTGCAGTCGCCGGTTGCGTGCGTCATCACTTCGTGGATGACGCCGAGATCGACGCCTTCTTTGACTGCGAGCGCGCACGCCTCGGAGACCGCGAGCATCTGCGCGGCGTAGACGAGCTGGTTGCACAACTTCACGATCTGGCCGAAGCCGGGGCCGCCCGCGTACACGACGAGCCCGGCGAACGGTTCGAGCGCGGGGCGCGCCGTCTCGAGCGCCGCCGGGTCGCCTCCGACCATCACGGTCAGCGTGCCGCGTTCGGCGCCGATCGATCCGCCCGACAACGGCGCGTCGAGATACGCGGCGCCGGTCGCCGCGACCCGCGCGTGCTGCTCGCGCTCGACGGCCGGATCGATCGTGGACGTGTCGACGACGAGCTTGCCCGGACCGAGCGCGGGGAGCATCGCCGCGACGACCTCGACCACGTCGGGTGAGTCGGGGACGCACAAGATCGTGATCTCGCTCGCCTCGGCCACCGCGCGCGGATCGGAACCATCGACCGCGCCCGCGGCGACCGCGGCATCGATCGGCGGACGGCTCCGGGAAGCAACGGTGACTTCGTGGCCCGCGGCGAGGAGGTGGTGCGTCATGGGCAAACCCATGGCGCCAAGCCCGATGAATCCGATCCTCATATGCGCGATGAACCTACTGCGAGTACCTTGCCGCGTCATGGCTGATCCGCTGTTGTTCGTCACGCAGGTGGCGCCGTACCACGACGGGCCGGCCGGGGTGCACGGTGTGCTCGACCAGGCGGCGACGGGCATGGGCCAGGTCGCCGAGTTGCACGGACTGCGCGCGCGGCGAGTCGACGACGTGCGCGACATATCGGTCGCCGCGATCCGCGAGGCCGGCGCACTTGCGTTGTTCACGATCGGTGAGACGCCGTGGAGCTCCGAGCAGCAGGCTGCGATCCTGGATCGCGTCCGCGCCGGCGGACTCGCCGTGTGCGCGATCCATTCCGCGACCGACTCGTGTTACGGATGGACCGACTACGGCAACCTCGTCGGCGCGCGCTTCGACGGACATCCGTGGACGCAGACCTTCGTCGCCGACGTGCTCGACCCGTCGCACCCCGCGTGCGCGCACCTCGGCGCCGACTGGACGTGGCACGACGAGGTGTATCAGTTCCGTGATCTCCGTTCTGACGCCCAGGTGCTCCTACGCGTGCGAGACGGAGAGCTCGACCTCACCGCCGGCGGGGCGCGTCCCCCGACGTTCGGGTACCCGCTCGCGTGGTGCTTTGCCGAGGGTCGGGGCCGTGTCTTCTCGACCAGCCTTGGCCATTTTCCCGCGGCGTGGGAGTCGCCCACGTACCTCCGGCATCTCTCCGGCGGCCTCGGCTGGGCCCTTGGCGCCGGCGGGTGAGCCGCACTCGCAACTTCTCGAACTGGGCGTATTGGCGACTCCAGCTGGAGGAGCTCTCGGCGACCTCGCAGCCGCAGCCGCAGCCGAGCGACGACGACGCGTGGCGCGCGCGAACGCGAGCCGAGCTCGACGCGCGGCTCGGTGCGCACCCGGAGCTGGTACCGCTCGACCTCGAGACGACCGAGGAGGTCGACTGCGGCGCGTATTCGCGCGCCCGGGTCGTGTTCGACGTCGAAGCAACCATGTCGGTCCCCGCGTACCTTCTCGTTCCGCACGCGCGCCGCGACGCGCCGCCCGGGCCGGCGGTGCTCGCGATCCACGGGCACGGTCCCGGCAAGTCGCTCGTGTGCGGGATCGAGGCAGGTGGACCCGGCGACGACTACGCACACGCGCTCGCGTTGCTCGGCTACGTCGTGCTTGCCCCCGATCTCCGTGGCTTCGGCGAGCGCAGCGACTGGATGCCGCCCGGCAAGTACCACTGCGACTGGGATCTCGTGTGCGCCACCATGGCCGGTGTCGTCCCGCTGGAACGCAACCTCTGGGACCTCGGGCGCGCGCTCGACGTGCTGTGCGCGCATCCGTTGGTCGACCCCGCGCGCATTGCCGCCGCCGGCCTGTCGTTCGGCGGGACGTGCACGCTCTTTCTCGCGGCGCTCGACGAGCGCGTGCGGGCCGCGATCGTGTCGGGCTACCTGTCGTCGTGGAGTGCTGCGCACACGGTGCCCTGGAACATGTGCGGTTCGCAGGTCATGCCGGGGCAGCTGGGCGCGATCGAACACGTCGACATCGGTGCGCTGGTCGCACCTCGTCCGATGCTGGTCGAGTCGGGAACCGACGACATGATCTTCCCGATCGCGGCCGCCCGCGAGACGGTCGGACGCCTCCGGGCGTTGTACGCGCGGCTCGGCGCGCCGGACGAGGCGCTCGTGCACGACGTGGGCGAAGGCGATCATCGGTGGTACGGCGGGGGAGTGCCCGCGTTCTTGGAGAGGTGGCTGTGAGCCGCATCGAAGACCGACTGCGAACGCTGGGGCTCGAGCTGCCGGGACCGTACCCGCCGCACGATCCGCTCGACGCGATCGTCGTGCACGGTGACCGGGCGCGCACGTCGGGTCAGCTCCCGCGCGGCCAAGACGGCAAGCTCGTGCATCCGGGAGTGTTGGGGGCCGGACTCACGGTCGAAGACGGCGCCGAAGCCGCGCGCTGGTGCGCATTGAACGCGCTCTCGGTCCTCCGGGCCGGACTCGGTTCGCTCGATCGCGTCGCGCGCGTGCTCACGCTGCTCGGCTTCGTCGCGTCGGCGCCCGGCTTCGAGCAGCAACCGGCCGTGGTCGACGGTGCGAGCCGGGTGCTGTACGACGTGTTCGGCGATGCCGGTCGCCACAGTCGATCCGCGATCGGGGTCGCGGCGCTCCCGCGCGGCGGCGCGGTCGAGATCGAGGTCGAAGTCGCGCTCGAGCCCGAGACGTGACGGGCACCGACCCCGACTCGTAGGCTCCCGCGCATGGGCGCGAACATCACGATCGTCGGCGGCGGGAGCTACCACTGGGCGCCGCGGCTCTTGGCCGATTTCGCCAACACGCCGTCGCTTACCGACGCGCATGTCGTGCTCCACGACCTCGACGACGAGCGCATGCACCGTATGCAGGAGCTCGGCGAACAGATCGCGAGCCGGCGCGGGATCGCGTTGAAGGTCGAATCGCAGGGTGACCGGCGCCGAGCGCTCGAAGGCGCCGACTTCGTCGTCACCGCGTTCTCCGTGGGTGGATTCGACTCGATGCAACACGACATCGAGATCCCGCAGCGTTTCGGCATCCGCCAGCCGATCGGCGACAGCGTGGGGCCGGGCGGGATCATGCGCGCGTTGCGCAGCGTGCCCGTCTTGCTCGACATCGCCCGGGATGTCGACGCGGTCGCGCCCGACGCCTGGTTGATCAACGTCACGAATCCGCTCACCGCGCTCTGCCGCTCGGTGACGCGCGAGACGAACGTCAAGACGGTCGGCTTGTGCAACGAGTGGGTCGGCTGTTCGTGGATCCTGAGCCTGCTCTTCGACAGCGGCATGGCCGACATCGACCCGATCCTCGGTGGCGTCAACCACTATCCGCTCGCCACGTCGTTGCGCGTCGCGGGAGAGGACGACGGGTTCGTCCGGCTGCATGCGTTGTTGAACGATCCCGAACGCGCCGCCGTGGAACCGATCTGGATGGATCCGCCGGAGCGCGCCGGTTGGGTGAAGGTGTCGCCCGCCGAGCACTGGACGAAGCTCGACGTGATCGAGAACAACCGGGTGCGCTTCGAGCTGTTCCGCCGCTTCGGCGTGCTCGTGGGTTCGGGCGATCATCACTCCGTCGAGTTCATGCCGAGCTTTGTGCACACCGACAACGACTACGGCAGCGGTTGGCGGGTCCACCACTACGGAATGCCCGGGCACCGGCGCGACGCCGAAGACGACGTGGCGTTCTACGAAGAGATGCGCGATGCCTCCGACGTGACGCGGATGCCGTCGGGCGAGCTCGTCGCGCTCTTGCTCGACGGGATGGTCGGAGGCAAGGAACAACAGCTCCCGGTCAACCTGCCCAACGAGGGCAACGTCACCAACCTCGACGACGGTGCGGTCGTCGAGATCATGGGCGTCGCCGATGCCTCGGGCGTGCGCGGGCGCGACAAGACGACCGTGCCGGGGATCATGGGTGAGTTCCTGCGGCGCATCAACGTCGTACAGGAGTGGACGGTCGAGGCGGCGATCGCGGGCGACCGCGAGCTGGTGTTGGAAGCGATGCTCGCCGACCCGATCGCCGCGCAGCTTCCGTACGAGAAGATCATCGCCATGACCGACGAGATGCTCGCGGCAACGGCCCGCTGGCTACCGGAATTCGACGCCTAGGATCGCCGTATGGGCCCGAGGATCGTCATTGTCGGTGGCGGCAGCTACCAGTGGGTCCCCAAGCTGCTGGTCGACGTCGTGAACACGCCGTCGCTCGCCGAGGCCGAGATCGTGCTGCACGACATCGACCCCGTGCCGCTCGAACCGGTCGCCGATTTCGTGCGCCACATCGCGGGCCTGAAGGGCATCGGGCTCACGGTGTCGACCACCACCGACCGCCAGGTCGCGCTCGCCGGCGCCGACTACGTGGTGGTCACAATCTCCACCGGCGGCTTCGAGAGCATGCGCCACGACCTCGAGATCCCCGAGAAACACGGGATCAAGCAGTCGGTCGGCGACTCCGTCGGGCCGGGCGGCATCATGCGCGCGCTGCGCAACATCCCGGTGCTGGTCGGTATCGCGCGCGACATGGAGACGCTCTGCCCCGATGCGTGGATGCTCAACATCACCAACCCGATGACCACGCTGTGCCGGTCGGTGACGCACGAGACGAGCATCCGTACGGTCGGGCTCTGTCACGAGATCGGCGGCGCACAATTCGCGCTCGCGCTCCTGCTCGACGCGAACTTCCTCGACCTCGAGTTCGAGCTCGTGGGTGTGAACCACCTGCCGTTCTTCACGTCGCTGCGCGTGAACGGCGACGATGGCTTCGAGCGCCTCCGCGCGCTGATCGCGGATCCCGACGGGCTCGGCGACGCGCCGGTCAAGATCCCCGCCGCGCTCGGTGAGGCGGCGGCCGCGTTCGCGGGCGGCATTCGCAAGCGCGACATCCTCGAACAGCATCGCGTCAAGCTTGCGCTGTTCGAGCGGTACGGCGTGCTTCCCGGCGCCGGCGATCGTCACCTCGTCGAGTTCTTCCCCGGCTTCCTCACCGCCGAGTCCGGATGGGGTAAGCGGTGGGGGGTTGCGCTCACCACGATCGCCGACCGCGAGGGCGACGCGGGCGCGTACAAGGCGGAGCTCGCCAAGATGCGCGCGTCGAACGAGGTGTCGACGATGCCGTCGGGCGAGATGGTTGCTCCGATGATCGACAGTTTCCTGCGCGACAAGCCGCGTGCGTTCCCGCTCAACCTGCCGAACACCGGTCAGGCGCCCGACCTCCCGGCCGACGTGGTCGTCGAGGCCATGTGCATCGCCGACGGCAACGGCCTGCGCCCCCGCGACGAGGTGCGCCTGCCGGCCCCGCTGGCCGAGTGGCTACGCCGGATCTCCGCCGCGCAGGAGGCAACGGTCGCGGCCGCGCTGTCGGGCGATCGGGCGAAAGTCGTCGACGCGATGCTGCTCGATCCGCTTGCGGGCCGGATCGACTTCGACCACGTCGAGCAGATGACCGACGAGATGCTCGCCGCCACGGCGCAGTGGCTCCCGCAATTCGCGTGAGCCGCGAGCTGCAATTCGACGCGCTGACCGTGTGGGTCGGGCGCGACACCGAGGAGATGGCGACCGACGTGGCGGTCGCGGCGGCGGTGGTGCTGCGCGCGGCGATCGACGCCCGCGGCGAAGCGAATGTCATGCTCGCTACCGGCAACTCACAGCTCGCGTTCCTCGACGAGCTCGTGAAGATCCCCGACATCGCCTGGGAACGCGTGCGCGCGTTCCACATGGACGAGTACATCGGCTTGCCGCCGACCCATCCCGCGAGCTTCCAGCGCTACATGCGGGAACGGGTTGCCGCATCGCTCCCGTTCGAGGAGTTCCACTATCTCTCCGGGGACGCGGTCGACGCGGAGGAGGAGGCGGCATGTTACGAAGTGCTCCTCCGGGCCCAGCCGCTCGACCTCTGCTGCGCGGGGATCGGTGAGAACGGGCACCTCGCGTTCAACGATCCGCCGGTCGCCGATTTCGACGACCCGCGCGACGTCAAGGTCGTCGCACTGGAGCCGGAGTCGCGCCGCCAGCAGGTGGGGGAGGGACACTTCGCGACGATCGACGACGTGCCCACGCATGCGATCACCGTCACGATTCCCGCGCTGCTCCGCGCCGGCCGGGTGCTGGTGATCGCACCCGAAGCGCGCAAGGCGCGGCCCGTGCACGATGCCCTCTACGGACCGATCTCCACCGCGTGTCCCGCCTCGATTCTCCGCGGGCAGTCGAACGCGACGCTGTACCTGGACGGGGAGTCGTCGGCGCTCCTCGAGTCGTGACCGTGGCCGCCGAGGAAGACGCGCGCTACGCGCAGGTACTGTCGTTCCCCAACGCGCGGGAGTTGCGCCGGCGCATCCCGCCGCTCGTCGGCGGACTGTTCGTGCTCGGTTTCGCGATCTCGGTGTCGGTCCGGGCGCAGTTGGGCGTTTCGCCGTGGGACGTCTTCCATCAAGGCATCGCCGAGGCGACGGGCCTGTCGTTCGGCCTCGTCGTCGTGCTGGTCGGGCTGGTCGTGCTCCTCACGTGGATCCCGTTGCACCAACGGCTCGGGGTCGGCACCGTCTTGAACACTCTGTCGGTCGGGTTCATCGCGAACCTCGGCCTGTACCTGATTCCGGAGCAGCACCGCTTGGTGGTGCGCATCCCGATGCTCCTCGCGTCGATCGTGATGTTCGGCGTCGGCGGTGGCCTCTACATCGGTTCCGGACTCGGTCCCGGCCCGCGCGACGGCTTGATGACCGCGATCGCGCGCCGCGGCCACCGTATCTGGGTGGTGCGCACGGTGCTCGAATGCAGCGCCCTCGCCGCCGGGTTCCTCCTCGGCGGCCACATCGGCGTCGGAACCGTGCTGCTCGCGCTGACGATCGGTCCGGTCACCCACGCGGGTCTGCGCCGCTTCCATCTCCCGGTCGACGACCACACGCCCGAGGTGCTGGGCGAATGAGGGTCGCAGTCGTCGGCGGCGGGTTCGGGGCTCGGGTCGTCGCCCCCGTATTCGCCGACACTCCGGGATGTGAGGTCGTCGACACCGTGTCGGCTCGCGACGAGGCCGCGGTGCGCGCGTTGGTCACGCGCGCCGATGTCGACCTCGTCAGCGTGCATTCGCCGCCGTTCCTGCATGCCCCGCACGTCCGGCTCGCGTTGGCGGAAGGCAAGGCGGTGCTGTGCGACAAACCGTTCGCGCTCGACGCCGACGAAGCGGCCGACCTCGAAGCCGAGGCGCGCGCGGCGGCGGTTGTCGCGTTGTGCAATTTCGAGTTCCGCTACGACCCGGCGCGCGCGCTGCTCCGGGAGCTGGTCGCCGAAGGTGAGCTCGGCCGGATCGAACACGTGCAGATGACCCGTATCTCGTCGGGGACGCGCGTGCCGCTGCGCCAGTGGGGCTGGTTGTTCGACCGTGAGCTGGGCGGCGGTTGGATCGGCGCGTGGGGTTCGCACGCGGTCGACACGCTGCGGTTCGTTCTCGCGTCCGAGGTCACCGATGTCCAGGCGCTGTTGCGCACCGACATCCGGGAGCGACCCGACGCCGACGGCGCGCGGCACGAGTGCACCGCCGAAGACGGCTTCAGCGCGTCGATGGCGATGGCCAACGGGGTCACGGTCGCGATCGACAGCGGGTTTGCGGCCGTCGCCAACGTGGCGCCGCGGTTCACGCTCTTCGGTTCGGAAGCGGTGGCCGAGGTCGTCGGAGAGTCGCGCATCTCGATCCGGCGGGCCGACGGATCGCGCGAGTCGATCGACCTCTCCGAAGCCAGCGAGGCCGACGGCCACCTGGCCCCGATGCGGCGTTTCGCCGAAGTCGTGCGCGACTCGGTCACCTCGGGTGAGATCCCGGCATCCGCGCCGACATTCTCCGACGGTCGCGCCTGCGACGCCGTCCTCGACCAGTTGCGCGCGGCGCCGTTCGCTCCCGATCCGAGCGACCCCGAATAGCGGGCGCCGCGCTCGTCTAAGTTGGCCCGCATGCCGAGTGATGCGATCCTGAAGACGATGAATGGCGTCCACCGCGCCATCTTGAAGCTCAGCGGAGGGCGCGTCGGTTGGAGCGCCTCGGGAATGAAGGTCGTCGAGCTCACGACGATCGGCCGCAAGTCCGGCCGGGCCCGATCGGTGATGCTCACCTCACCGGTCCAAGAGGGTTCGACGATCGTGGTCGTCGCGTCCCGGGGTGGCGACGATCAACATCCGGCGTGGCTGCTCAACCTGCGCGACAACCCCGATGTCGAGGTCGGGATCAAGGGCACAAAGCAGAAGATGCACGCTCGGATCGCCACGCCGGAGGAAAGAGCTCGCTTGTGGCCGCTCATCACCGCCGACCACAAGAACTACGCGGACTACCAGACCAAGACGACGCGCGAGATCCCGCTCGTGATGCTCGAGCCCCGTTCGTGAATCCGAAACCCTGACTCGGCGCGACGAGACTCCGCGCGACGAGACTCCGCGCGACGGGACTCCGCGCGGCGGGACTCAGGCGCGACGGCCGAGGAACGCGAGCAGCTTCTCCTGCTCGCCGGCGCCGGCTGGTGGTTCCACGGCCGGGCCGAACGCCTTGGGATTGCGCATCGCGTCGCCGAAACCCTCGGCGACATCGCGGACCCGGGCCACGTCGTCGGGTTCGATGTGCTCGTCGAGACCGGTGGCGTGGGCAAGGTCCCATCCGTGTACGACGAGGTCGACGTTCAAGAAGCGGTCGACCG
>DASYJT010000219.1:0-4629 GCA_035996165.1 Acidimicrobiia bacterium | reverse complement strand
ACACCGGGAATGCGGAAGTCGAACACGGGGATGTTCGGGTAGCCGAGCTCTTGACCCCACGGGAGGATGAAGCCTCCGAGGCAGCCGTCGACGTGCAGGCCGACGCCCCGCTCGAGCGCGAGCGTCGAGAGCTCGGCGATCGGGTCGATGGTGCCGTAGCCGTAGTTGCACGCCGAGCCGACGATCGCGATCGTGTTCTCGTCGATGAGCTTCGCCATCTCGCCGACGTCGGCGGTCATCGTCACCGGATCGATGGGCGCGCGCCGGCACTCGACCCCGAGCAGGTGGCACGCCTTGTCGAACGCGGGATGCGCCGTCTCGGGCTTGACGAAGTTCGGCCGGTCGATACCGCGTTCCTTCTGGGCCCACTCGCGGTACGCGAAGACCGCGTGCAGGATGCTGCCGCTACCGCCCGATGTGACGAGCCCGACCGGCTCCGTCTCGGTGACCGCGTCGGCGTGGAGCATGTCGAGGGTCATGGCGATGATCTCGCCTTCGAACTTGGTCATGCTCGGGCACATGTCGCGCTGGAGCGCGTTCATGTGCGCGAAGAGCTCGAACGCCCGCCCGAGGAACTCGTAGTGCGTGTGGTCGCCGCAGTACATGGTCCCCGAGCACTTCCCGGTCTCCCACATCTGGTCCTCGGCGTGCGCGAATCCTTCGAGCTCGGCGATGATCGAGTCGCGTGAGCGGCCTTCGGAAGGCATGCCGCGCAGCACGTCGTGGGTGGTTGCATACGGGAATGCTGAGCTCATGAAAGGGCCTCACTGATCGGGAGAAGGGCAGAGTACGCGGCCTCGAACTGTTCGTGTCGATCGGCAAACAGGCCGCGGTGGGCGGGATCGGGTTCGAAACGTTGCGCGGCGGCGCCGGGCTCGTGGTCAAGCTCCGCTCGGGTGAGAGCGCCGGATCGCTGAAGCGCGAGCAGTGCGGTGGCGCGCGCGATGGCGACGTCGGGCGCGCTCGGCGCCACGATCGGCCGGTCGAGCACGTCGGCCAGAACCTGGCACCACGCACGCGACCTCGCCGCGCCGCCGACCAGCGCGATCTCCGCGATCGCGTTCCCGGTGAACGCCTCGACCGGCGGTATCAGCGCGCGCAGGTTGTGCGCGACTCCTTCGACCACGGCGCGCGTGAGGTCGCGGCGCGTCGTCTCGAGCGACATGTTCACGAAGCCACCCCGCATGCCGCTGCCGCCCTGGGGCGCGCTGGCCCCGCCGAGCCAGGGCAAGAACATGACCCCGCCCGCGCCCGCCGTGGTCGCGGCCAGCGCGAGGTCGAGCGCCGCGAACGGCTCGTCGGCCCGATGGTCGCCCAGCTCGTCGGTCGCATAGACGAGATTGCGCAAAACATGTTCGAGGACCTTGCCGCCGAGACCGTTCTCGGCGCACACGACGTACTGACCCGGATACGGCGCCGGCATCGAGAAGATCTGATGGTCGAGATCGACGCGGAACGCGCCGACCTCGTCGACCAGCACGCTCGTGGTGCCGATCGAGATCCCGGCTCGCCCGGGCGCGAACGCGCCGGTGGCGACAGCGGCGGTCGCGGTGTCGTTGGTGCCGACGTACACCGTTGCCGATTCGGGGAGGCCGAGCTCGGCCGCCACGCGGGCGAGCAGCGGACCGATCGCACTGTCGATAGGGACCAGGGGCGGTAGACGTGTCGCGTCGACGCCCGCGAGCTTCACCAGTTCGTCGTCGTACGCGGGCGGATCGAGCGAGCGGTTGTCGCAGAGCTGGAACATGAACGTGCTGTGTTGGCTGGCCGTGATGCGACCCGTGAGCCGCGCGGTGACGTAGTCCATTGCCTCGACGTACGCGGCCGTGCGTTCGTGAATCTCGGGCCGGTCTTCTTGTACGAACAGGATGTGCGCGAGTGAGAGTCCGCCGCCGACGGGCGGGATGCCGTGCCGCTCGACCCACGTGAAGAACGCGCTCTCGGTGCGCGCCATGATCTCGAACGAGTGGTCGGTGCCGCGGGCGTCCTGCCACATCAGCATCGACATCAGCGGCCGGGCGTCGGCATCGATCGGGACGATCGACGAGTACTGGCTGCACACGCCGATGGCGGAAACGGTGCGCGCCTCGTCGGGATGGGCCGCGGTCACCTCGCGAACCGCGTCGACGAGCGCGGCCCACATCGCGTCCCCGTCCTGCTCGGCGTGGTCGCCGGACCGGGTCATCGGCAACGGGCGTTGCGCGCCGGCCGCGGTGGTGCCGTCGCCGCGCACCAGGGCCACCTTGACGTTCGTCGTGCCGACATCGATACCGAGCGCGTTCGCCATCCTCGACATCTTGCCGGTCCGCAGGTCCGGCCGTCCTTCCGGGGATAGTTCGACTCTCTAATGGTTCGGTAACCTGGCGGCGTGGCGGACCGCCCAGACGACCTTTCTCGAGCCACTCGGGCCCTCGCGCTCGCGGCGCGCGCCCTCGAGCGGGCCACGGCCGCGCGTGACCTGACGTTGGCGCAGTTCCGGATACTGGTCCTCATCGCGGCGGGCGACGAACGCTCGTCGCTCCTGGCCGAGCGGCTCACGGTTGCGAAGCCGACGATCACCGCGGTCGTCGACGGCCTGGTCGAGCGCGGGCTCGTCGCTCGTGAAGCGGTGGTCGGCGACCGTCGTTCGATCCGGGTCGTGCTCACCGCCGCCGGCGCGGTCGCGCTGCAGGCCGCCGAGGAGGAGATGAGCGAGACGCTCGGCCGGATATTCGAATACGCGCGCGATCGCGACGCGCTGATCGCCGCGCTCCTCGATCTCGACGACGCTCTGGCCGCGCGCATGCAGGCGCGTCTGGCCGCCCAACGGGGCGAGGCGGCGCGGTGAGCGCCGAGAAGGTGAAGAAGCAGGGCTGGATCCGGCGCCTGGTCGGCTACATGAAGCCGCACAAGAAGAACGCGTACATCGCGTTCGGCGTGGCGATCGGAGGTCAGCTCCTCCAGTCGCTGCTGCCGGCGGTGCAGAAGGTCGTGATCGACGACGTCATCACGCGCCACGACAAGCCGCTCGCACCGTGGCTCACGCTGATGATCGGCATGGGTGTGCTCACCTTCGTGTGCGCGTACAACCGACGGTTCCGCGGCGGTCGCATCGCACTCGACGTGCAGCACGATCTGCGCACGGCGATCTTCCGCCAGCTCCAGCGGCTCGACTTCGCCCGCCACGACGAGATGTCGACGGGCCAGCTCGTCAGCCGCGCTTCTTCCGACGTCGCGCTCGTCCAGGGCTTCCTGCAGTTCCTGCCGATCGGCGTGGCGAACATGCTCCTGTTCGTCGTGTCGCTGACCGTGATGTTCATCCTTTCCGTGCCGCTCGCGCTCGTGATGCTCGCGGTCGCGCCGATGCTGCTGTTCACCGCCATGAAGCTGCGCACCTCAGTGTTCCCGGCGAGCTGGGACGCGCAGCAGAAGGCAGGCGACGTCGCCAACGTCGTGGAAGAAGACGTGACCGGCGTGCGGGTCGTGAAGGGCTTCGGCCAAGAGGATCGCGAGCTCCAGCGGCTCGCCGACCGGTCCGAGTCGATGTTCGCGTCGCGCGTGCGGCTCGTGAACATCCAAGCCCGCCTGCAACCGGCGATGCAGACGATCCCCGCCTTCGGTCAGGTGGCGGTGCTCGCGCTCGGTGGCTGGCTTGCGCTGCACCACCGCATCACCTTGGGCACGTTCTTCGCGTTCGCGTCGTACATGCTGCTGATCGCGCCGCCGGTGCGGCAGTTGGCGGCGATCCTGACCGTGGGCCAGCTCGCCCGCGCCGGCGCCGAGCGGATCTACGACCTGCTCGATTCCACCCCGCACGTGCAGGACCACCCCGGCGCGACCGAGTTGCACGTAGCGCGCGGCGCGATCGACTTCGACCACGTGACGTTCGGCTACACGTCGACGGAGCCGGTGTTGCGCGACTTCTCACTGCATGTCGCCCCCGGCGAAACGGTCGCGCTCGTCGGCGGTTCGGGATCGGGCAAGTCGACGGTCGGGCTGTTGCTGCCGCGGTTCTACGACGTGCATTCGGGCTCGATCGCGATCGACGGCTCCGATCTGCGTGATGTCACGCTCCAGTCGCTCCGCGGCAGCATCGGCGTCGTGTTCGAGGACTCGTTCCTCTTCTCCGATTCCATCACCGCGAACATCGCCTTCGGGCGGCCCGACGCGACGGCGGAGGAGGTCGAGACCGCGGCGCGCGCGGCCGAGGCACACGAATTCATCATGCGGTTGCCGTACGGGTACGAGACGGTCGTCGGCGAGCAGGGTCTCACGCTCTCGGGCGGGCAGCGCCAACGCGTCGCGCTCGCTCGGGCATTGCTGTCGGATCCGGAGATCCTGTTGCTCGACGATGCCACGTCGTCGGTCGACGCGCGCATCGAGGAAGAGATCCACGCCACGCTGCGGCGGATCGCGAGCACGCGGACGACGCTGCTGATCGCTCATCGGCGCTCGACACTCTCATTGGCCGACCGGATCGTCGTCGTCGACAAGGGTCAGGTGGTCGACGCGGGCACGAACGAGGAGTTGACCGCGCGCTGCCAGCTCTACCGCTTGCTGCTCTCCGGTCCGGGAGACGACGCGGAAGGGATCGACGCGGTCGACGAGCAGGTCGTCGACGACACGCGGGTCGACGGGGTCACGCCGTCG
>DASYJT010000218.1:0-5703 GCA_035996165.1 Acidimicrobiia bacterium | reverse complement strand
TAGCAGGCCACGGCACCGAACAGGAAGGCGATGCACTCCTCGGTATCCGCGGAGTCGACGGTCTGGGCGTCAGCGGCTTGGAGTCGTTGCCCTACGGGAGTAGCGGCGTAGCCGTCGCGGATGAGCTTCCTGACCTGCGTTTCAAAGATTCCTGACATGCGGCCAATCCTCGCGTTTCAGGCCGTACGTGTCACGACTTGATAGTTACCCGCAAGAGCGCGGAGCTAAGTCATGGTCGAAGGATTACTGAACTTTGGAGATCTCGGGTTCTACGCCGCGGGCTTCGAAGGACCAGCCGGCGTCGTCGCCGTAGAACTCGAAGAGGTGCTCCATCAGGTGCACGGCCTTGGGCTCGAGCTCGGCCCACACGTCGACGGGCGCTTCCACGGTGACCACGTTCGAATAGATCGTGACCCGTGTGGCCCCCGCTTCGATCAGCCGGTGTGCGAGCACGTCGGGCGGACGCTCGCCCGTCAACGCCTCGGACTCGGGCGTGTACGACTCGATCGCCATGCTCGTGAGCGAGCGGTTGCACTCGAAGAAGCGGACGTGCGGCGACGAACCTGCGCGCACCGTCACCGTGATCGGCTGACCCATCCGACCAGCCTAGGAGGAACGTTCCCGATGACGCCGGATCAGGGCGGAGGTAGACGGGTCGTGCGTCATCACCGGATCGGTCGGCGCGGCGATCTCCGCCGCGATCTTCTGCGCCAGCGCCTTGCCCAGCTCGACACCCCACTGATCGTACGAATCGATGCCCCAGATCGTGCCGAGCGTCATCACCTTGTGCTCGTACGCGGCGACCAGCGCACCCAACGCGAACGGTGTCAGCTGCAACGCCGTCAACACCGACGACGGCCGATTCCCAGGCATCACGCGGTACGCCGGCAGCGCGGGGTCGTCGGTACCGAACGCGAGCGCTTCGGCCTGGGCGAGCATGTTCGCGACGAGCAGATGCTGCTGATCGCCGAGCTCGAGTCCGGGCTGCGGACGATCGAAGCCGATGAAGTCGATCGGCACCAACGAGGTGCCCTGGTGCAACAACTGGAAGTACGCATGCTGACCGTTCGTGCCCACGGTCCCCCACACGATCTCGCCCGTCGGCGCGTCGACCGGTGAGCCGTCGGTGCGTACCGACTTCCCGTTGCTCTCCATCTCGAGTTGCTGCAGATACGACGGCAGCTTCACCAGCGCGTTCGCGTACGGGACGACGGCCTGCGACTGCGCGTCGAGGAAGTCGCGGTACCAACATGTGAGCAGACCCATGAGCACGGGAAGGTTCGCGTCGAACGGTGCTGTGCGGAAGTGCTCGTCCATCTCGTGCGCGCCGGCGAGCAGCTCGCGGAACTGGTCGGGACCGATCGCGAGCATCAGCGACAACCCGATCGCCGACCACATCGAATAACGCCCGCCCACCCAGTCCCAGAACTCGAACATGTTCGCGGTGTCGATGCCGAACTCGGCGACCTTCACCGCGTTCGTCGACACCGCGACGAAGTGGCGCGCGACCGCGGCGTCGTCGCCTCCCAGCGCGGCCAGCAACCATGCCCGCGCCGCGCCGGCGTTCGTCAACGTCTCCGCGGTCGTGAACGTCTTCGACGACACGACGAACATCGTCTCGGCCGCGTCGAGTCCGTAGAGCGCCTCGACCAGATCGGCGCCGTCGACGTTCGACACGAAGCGAAACTGCATGTCGCGCCGGCTGTAAGCGCGCAGCGCGTCGTATGCCATCGCCGGACCGAGATCGCTCCCGCCGATACCGATGTTCACGACATTGCGGATGACACGACCGGTGTGGCCGACTCGACTGCCGTCGCGGATCGATTCGGCGAACTCCGACATCCGGTGCAACACGCGTTGCACCTCGGCTCCGACGTCGACACCGTCGACGACGAGCGGCGGCGCGTCGGCCGGCCTGCGCAACGCGACGTGCAAGACCGGGCGGTCTTCCGTGACGTTGACGTGGTCGCCGCGAAACATCGCGTCGATGCGTTCCCGGAGTCCTCGCACGACGACGAGGTCGCGCAGGAGACGCAGCGTCTCCGCGCCGACGCGATGCTTGGCGAAATCGAGATACCAGCCCGCCGCCTCGACGTGCATGCGGTCACGATGGGGCTCGTCCGCGAACAACTGGCGAACCGTGCGCTCCCGCATCGACTCGGCGTGCAGCACGAGCGTGTCCCAGGCGGGATCAGACACCGATCACCCGCGAGAACAAGGTGGGCTGCCGTTCGAAGCGCGGAATACCGCCCCACATGCAGTAATCCATGAAGATCCACGATCGCCGGTGGATCGCCGACGGCCCGTAGCCCGCGAGCGCGCACTTGTGGATGGGCGCCGGGTAACCGCGGTTCGACTCGAAGCCGTAGGCCGGGTAGTGCTCGGCCTCCTCCGCCATGATCGCGTCGCGCGTCGTCTTCGCGACCACCGACGCGGCCGCGACCGACAGCACTTTCTGGTCGCCCTTCACGATCGTGCGCACGACGCGCGGCATGCCGAGGTAATCGTGCTTGCCGTCGAGCACGATGCGATCGGGTTCGAATCCCTGCTCGGCGAGCTGCGCGAGCGCTCGGCCCGCGGCCCGGCGTTGCGCTTCGGTCATGCCGACGAGATCACACTCGTCGTGGGAGGCGTGTCCTACCCCGATCCCGCGTGCCCAAACGCGAACTCTCGCGGCGGCAATCTCGCGCTCGTCGTGCGTCAGCAACTTCGAATCGCGGACGCCGGCGAGGTGCTCGTCACCCGGAACGACGGCGGCAACGGTCACCGGACCAGCCCAGGAGCCCCGTCCGACCTCGTCGATCCCCACGACGATGCGGTCGCCGGCGGCCCAGAATTTCCGCTCGACTCGCAGCGTCGGATACGGCGCGATCACGAGCGGTGACGCTACTCGGGCAACGCGCGCGGTATGTGTTGTCGCACGTCAGGACACCTGGACACGCGCCGTACCATGAACACGTGAGACCCGGCACTCGAGTCGAGGTCCGGGGCCGCTTCGAATCGAAGTGGTCACGCGGATTCGAAGTCGCGGACCTCGTCGACGACGAAAACCAGCCCATGTACAAGGTGCGCCGCCGCTCCGACGGCTCCATCCTCCCGGTCAACTTCGCCGAAGCCGACCTGCGCGAGGAGAACCGGCGCACCACGTGGTGGATCTAGCGCCTCACGACCCCACGACCCGTGATCGTCAGCCGTCAGCCTGCAGGCGGGCGATGAGCTGCTCGACCGGGATCGCGGGCAAGGTCGTGGTCCGCATCGTGCCCCGGGACGCGAGCATGATCGCCGCCTTGGCCATCGTCTCCTCGTCGGGCGCCTCGATGATGTTCAAGAAGTCGTACTGACCCATCAGCGCGTATTGCGCGTGCACCTTCAGGCCCAGGGCCTCGACGTCGGCGGTGACCTCCCGGATGCGCTCGGGCGTCCGGCGCACGGTTTCCCAGCCACCCGGGCCGAGAGTTGAGAGCATTGCGTACATCGGCATCCGCGTCAGGCTAATAGGGCTCGGGCTCCCGGGGCAGGCCTGATGCGCGGGAGCCTGATACGCCGGGCATGCGGAGATCCGTGCGATCGTGTCGGTCGGCATGCGTGTGCGGGAGCGAACGGTGATCCGGGTGCTGGCAGCGATGATCGCCATCGGGGCGGTCGCCGGGCTCGCGCGCGCCGCTCGGGCCGACCTCACCACCGCGGCGCTGTTGCTGCTCGTCACGGTGCTCGCAGTCGGGAACCTCGGCTTTCCGTCGGGCCTCGCGGCCGCGATCGTCGGCTTCCTCGCGCTCAACTGGTTCTTCACCGAACCGACCGGGTCGTTCAAGATCCACCGAACCGACGACATCGTCGCGCTCGCCGTGTTCGCGGCGTCGGCCGCGCTCGTCGGATACACGGTGCAGCGCCTGTCGACCCTGCGCCGCACCGCGCTCCAGCGCGAGGCCGAAGCCAAGGTACGCCTCGACCTGACGAACCGTTTGCTCACCGGCGCCGACGTCGACGACGCCTTGCGCAGCGCGGCCGACGCGCTCGCCGCGCTCTTCGCGTTCGAGGCGTGCACGCTCACCGCGGGCAAGCCGGACGCGGCGCCGGGTGAGCTCGCGCGGGCGAACGTGCGCGTCGACGGACCGGGCGTCACGTTGCTCGCCCGCGCGCCCGAGGACCTCACGGCCGCCGACCGCGAGCTGCTCGAGGCGCTCGTCGCCGGCCTCGCGGCCGGAGTCGACCGGCTCCGCCTGCAAGAAGAAGTGCGCGAAGCGCGGCTCGTCGCCGAGGTCGGCCAACAGCGCGCGGGTTTCCTCTCCGCGGTCAGTCACAATCTGCGCACTCCCCTTACCGCGGTGAAGGCCGCGGCCGGGACACTCTTGTCGTCGTGGTCGCGCATCGAGCCCGAGGAACGCCGCGAGCTCCTCGAGACGATCTCCGACGAGGCGGAACGGTTGGAGCGTCTCGTGCGGAACACGCTCGAGCTGAGCCGCATCCGGGCCGGCGCGCTCGAGGTCGAGCCCGAGCGAGTCGACATCGCCGACCTCGTGCAGCACGCGGTCCGTCGCCTGCGGCCGATCGCACGCGCGCACCGCGTGCGTCTCGACGTCGACGACGACCTCCCCGCCGTCTCCCTCGACGTCACGATGGTCGAACAGATCCTGCTGAACCTCTTGGAGAACGCGCTGCGATTCGCGCCCCCCGGCTCGGAGATCGTCGTCGGTGCGCGTGCGCTTCCCGACGTCATCGAGGTGCGGGTCGCCGATCACGGGCCGGGTGTGCCGCTCGAAGCCCGCGACCGGATCTTCGAGGAATTCCAGAGCGCGGAGACGCGTCCCGACCGCACCGGCACCGGCTTGGGCCTCGCCATCGTCCGCGCCCTCGTGGTCGCGCACGGCGGATCGGTGCGGTACGAGGACACTCCCGGCGGCGGGGCCACGTTCGTGTGTACGTTTCCGCGGGAGGCCCGCGCCGCGTGACGACCATCTTGCTCGTAGAGGACGATCCCGCGCTGAGACGCGCGCTGCGCACGATGATGCGTAGCCGCGACCTCGAGGTGCTAGACGTGGCGACCGGAGAGGATGCGGTCGTCGTCGCGTCGAGCGGCACGCCCGATCTCATGGTGCTCGATCTGGGCCTCCCCGACATCGACGGACTCGAAGTGCTCCGGCGCGTGCGCGCGTTCTCGGCGATGCCCGTCATCGTCCTCACCGCGCATCATCAGCAGTCGGAGAAGATCCGCGCCCTCGACGCGGGAGCCGACGACTACGTGACCAAACCGTTCGACACCGAAGAGCTACTGGCGCGGGTGCGCGCCACGTTGCGGCGCGTTCCGCAGTCGAATCCGATCCCCACGCTCGTGCAGGTCGACGGCGTCGAGATCGACCTCGCGCGCCGCCGGGTCACGCTCGACGGCGCGCCGGTGCACCTGACCCGCACCGAGCTCGCCCTGCTCGAACTGCTCGTGAGCCATCCCGGCAAGCTGCTCACCCAGGAGTTCTTGTTGCGCGAGGTCTGGGGGCAGGGCTACGGCAGCGAGAGCAACTACCTGCGGGTCTACGTCGGGCAGCTCCGCAAGAAGCTCGGCGACGACGCCGCGCACCCGCGCCTCATCCTGACCGAGCCCGGCATCGGGTACCGGTGGATCGCGGGCGAGGAGAACCCCTAGGGGCAGCTCGGGCGTCTGGCAAGCATGAGAGCCGTGAGTCGAGTTGTGGTCGCCGTGCTCGTCGG
>DASYJT010000217.1:0-2063 GCA_035996165.1 Acidimicrobiia bacterium | reverse complement strand
TCCGCCGGACTACCGTTCGGGCCATGACGATCGTCGACGACCTGCTCGCGAATCCCGGCTTGTACATCGGTGTCGACCAGCTCGCCGGAAGCGAACTCACCGGTGTCGCTCGCATCCTGGTGACCGCGTTGCCGGGCGGCTCGGGGGTGACTCTCGACTACGACGTCGTGAGTTTCGCTGCGCCGGAGAGCGGCCGAAGTCATGTCGAGCACACGATGATCGCTCGTACCTACGGGGGCGGCGCCGTCATGGTGATCGGCCATCCCCACGCAGATTCGGTGGCCGTGCTTCGGGAGACGGAACCCGGGGTGTTCGAGCCCGGCGATGAGCCGACGGCGTTTCCGATGAAGGTCGTTGTGTCGATGCCGGAGCCGGGACGGATTCGCCATTCATGGTGGTACGGACGCCCCGGAGACGTCGCCGTCGAGCGTGACGTCTCAGACGTGACACTGCAGCCTTAGCCAAGCCTCCCAGGGCTCGCGCTTACTGCGGGTGTGTGACGCACGCTTCTTCAGATGCGGGAAGCAACATCCTTGGCGAGTGCTTCGAGACGGGGCTTGAAGGTCGCGAAGTCGTCAAGGCTCGTGAGGCGGAGCGCGACCCAGGTCGTCCCTTTGCGGAAGAACAGTGCGGAGTCTTCCTCGTGCGATTCGTCGCCGATTCCGGGTACATCAGTGAAGGTGTGCTGCAAGACGGTGTTGTCGTCGTCGTAGAACTTCTTGGCGCCCGCACCGACGAATACCTCGACCTGCGCGGTCGGTCCACTCGGATCTCCGGAGTAGGTGCAGGAGTTCAGATCCGCGTTCGCGACGCTCACTCCGTCTTGCAGGTTCGTGCCGATGAGGGACTGCGCCTGCGCTTTGGTCACGAGGGCGCACGCGTCGAGCTTGGCCGGCGCGGTCGTCGTTGTTGTTTCCGGCGCGGTGGTCACCGTCGTCGTGGGCGCGTCGGTCGCCGGCGGCGTCGACGACTTCTTCGAGCTGCTCCCGCATGCGCTCAGCGCAACGACGACGAGCGGGAGACAGATGCGAAACGCGGTTCGACTCATGGGGTGATGCTGCTCCGGGTTATCGATTGCACAACAGAAGGACTGAGAGCGTTACACGTCATCCGGCGGCCGAACCGCCACTGGAGCTCGATGAGCCGCCGCCTCCTCCTTGGCAGAGCGGCACGTCGGGAACCACTTGGGTGCGATGCAAGACGTTGGTGTCGAGCAAGTCCTTCGAGTCCGGAATCGACGTGCCGACCGGAAGGATCTACTACAACGCGTCCAGCAACGGCGTGGAGATCGAGAGACTCACGCCGGCGCCCACGTTCATGTCGAGGGTCGCGCCTTTGCAACGCGCGAGCGGTGCGCCCAGCGACGAGCCGTTCGTGACACCGAGCGCGGTGGTCACGCTGGCGAATGGCCCGGCGCTCGCCTCGGGGATGCCGAGCCCCGCCTGGACCTTCATCTTCACCGCGAGTACCACGCCGCTCGGTCCGAGGGTGATCCCCGTCAGGCTGTCGATGATGCTGTGTACCACCGTGAACTTCGGGGTCAAGACGTTTCCGCCCGACACACCGATCGGACCCTCCAGCCCGTAACTCCCGGACGCGACGAGCGTGGAGTTCTGACCGGTGATCGCAGTCTCGATCGAGTATGTGAACTCGATCGTGATCTCGAGCGGCAACCCCGCGGTCGCGGGTGATGGCGGCACGGGGATGCTCACCTTCACCGGCACTTCGATCTTGATCTTTTCGTTGTCGGCCTCGCCGCCGGCCGCTCCGGCCGACAGGCTCACGTCGATGCCCTTGATGCCACTGATGACGAATCGCGACCCGGCGATCAGGCCGCCTTTGATCGACGCGCCGGAGTCGATGGAAAGGTCGGCCACCGGGAATGCGAAGTGGACGCCGAGCTTGAGCGCCCCCTTGCGGTCGATGTCGAGTGAGAGCTCGCCCGGCTTGTAGCCGGGCGTGATCGTGTACGGGCCGGCGGGGATCGCGACGCTGCCTTTGCTCGCGGGTGGAAGCTCGCCGCTGCTGGGACCGCACGCACAGACCTCCGCGCGATGCAGGAC
>DASYJT010000216.1:0-2071 GCA_035996165.1 Acidimicrobiia bacterium | reverse complement strand
GGTGGGGTCGGGGTGGCGCGTTCCCACGTCGGCGCCACCTTCGATCGAGTCGACCGATTCCCCGGTGAACACCGAAGTGTCGATCCCCGACGAGAACGCGCGCCCGTTCCCGATGACAACCAGCGCGCGCAGATCGGGATCGTCGCGCAGCTCCTTGCCGAGCGCGCGCAGCTCCTGCCACATCTGGATCGTGAACGAGTTGAGCTTGTCGGGCCGGTTGAGCCGCAACCAGCCGACGTGACCGTCGCGGGTGAGCTCGACCGTTTCGTAGTCGGTCATCGCAGAACGGTATCGCCCGTCGCCACGCAGTTGAAGCGGACGACCTCGACGGGATCGTGCAGCCCGGCGACCGTGATCATCCCGGCCGGCTCTACCGCCGTGCCGGGAACGGCGTACTCGGCGAGCTCGACCGTCGCGAGGATCTCGTGCGGCTGGGCGGCATTGGCGAGACGCGACGCGAGGTTCACCGAGCGCCCCGTGTAGTCGTCGCCCTCCAAAAGGATCACGCCTCCGCCCGCGCATCCCGCGTGCATCGCGAGCGGCAACTCGAGCTCGTGCGTGATGGTTTCGAGCTTCGGCACCGCGGCGACCAGCTGCGCGGGATCGACCGACACCAACATGCAGCCGTCGCCCAACCATTTGGCGATGCGCACCCCGAAGTCGGTCGCGACCGTGCGAACCGCGCCCCGGAACAGCGTGAGGACCCGCACCGATTCGTCGTCGCCGAACTGGTCGCCGAACGAGGTGAAGCCCGAGAGGTCGACGAACGCAAACCAACGCTCGACTCGCACGCCGCGAGTCTGTCACGTTCGCTACGGCAGTCCGGTAACGAAATCGACGACCGCGGCCGCCACGTCGGCAAGCACGGCGTCGACGGTCAGCCCGCTCGATTTCAGGGGCTTGAATCCGTGGTCGCCCGTCTCGACCCAATGGAACGACACCGGGCCCTTCAGCTTCTTCGTGTGGCGCTTCAACTCGGCAGGAGTGCCGAACGAGTCGCGCGTTCCGCTCACGAAGAGCGCCGGCATACGAAGTCGCGCGAAGTGCTCGACGCGCAGCTGGGTCGCTCGGCCGGGTGGGTGCAACGGGTATCCGAGGAGCACGAGACCGAGCGCGCCGGTGTCCGGCGCGACCATCGAACAGATGCGGCCGCCCATCGATCGGCCCCCGAGCACGAGCCGCTCGTGCGGCAGTTTGGTGCGGCGCGCCAACTCGGCGGCCGCCTCGTGCACCGCCGCTTCGAGCACGGGCGGGCGATCGGGCGCGCGACGCCCGGCCGCCTTGTACGGAAAGTTGAAACGCAACGAAGGCACCTTCGCGGCGGCGAGCGCGTCGGCGACGGTCGTGAGTGTGGCCGCGTGCATGTCGGCTCCCGCGCCGTGCGCGAGCAACACGGCACGGTCGGCGCCGCGCTTGGGACCTTGATACGCGAAGTCGGTCAGCACCATCGGGTGAGGAACGCGCCGACCCGCTCGAGCTCGTCGGCAACGGTGCCGGCGGACCGCCAACCGTGACCTTCGGCGGCGTACACGTGATGCTCGACGTGGACTCCCGCGCGCCGGAGCGCGTCCGCGAACGCCGAGGTCTGTTCCGGGTTGACGACGCGATCTTCGCCGCCCTGCAAGAGCAACACCGGTGCGCGCACATCGGATGCACGCGTGATCGGCGAACGTTCGACGTATTGCGGGCGCGCGTCGGGCAGCGGTCCGACGAGCCGGGAGAGGTCACCGGACTCGAAACGATGGGTGGTGGCCGCGAGATCGACGAGGTCGGTCACCGGATAGAGCGCGATCACCGCGGCCACGAGATCAGGATGCCGGGCGGCGACGTTCAAGGCAGTGAAGCCTCCCGCGCTCCCACCCATGAGTACGATACGGCCGGACGCGGCCCAGCCTTCCTTCACCGCGTGCTTGATCGCGCCCGCGACGTCGGCGACATCGAGCTCACCCCACCGGCCGTCGAGCGCGTTGCGGTATTCGACGCCGTACCCGGACGAGCCTCGGTAGTTCGGCTGCAGGACGGCGTAGCCCTGCTGCACCAGCCATTGCACGCGCGGATTCCAGTCGGCCAG
>DASYJT010000215.1:0-19139 GCA_035996165.1 Acidimicrobiia bacterium | reverse complement strand
TACATAGTCGGGTCGTCGACGCGTCAGCCCGGTGCGGTGGTCGAAGGGTCGGCAGGAACGCCTTTGGCGTTCAGCTCGGACGCAACGCAATCGGCGAACGTGTGATCCGAGCTGTCGCCCCACGTCGACGTGTGCCCATCGGTGGGCGGCGGGTTCTTGTGTTCGTGCATGTAGCACGACACGATCGTCGCGAACGCGAGTTGTCCGTTGTTCGTCGGATGAAACGATCCGCTGCCGACCAGCTTGATCTGGCCGTGCAGGAACCCGCGGATTTCACCGGCAGTCAGCGCGTTGATCCACGCGTGCCTGCTACAGGGCTCGTGACCGCTGAAGATCGAATCGGTCGCGATGTACTCGAGGTGCGCGGCGGTGGCCGCCTGATTGACCTCGTCGTCGAGTCGCTGTTCGACTGCACGGAACCAAGTGGTTTCGCCGCGCGGCAGGAGACCGGCCATCGCGTTGCACACGGCGCTGATCTGCCGGGGCGCCGTGCCGAACAGCGGTGGATAGCCCAACACCAGGATTCGGCCGCTGATCTGCTGTTTGAGAAGGGGGAACAACTTGTCGAGCCCGGCTCGGATGTCGTTGACACGAGATGTCGCCCACTCCGCGAGCGTGGGCGCCTTCTGGTACGGCTTGGTTTGACAAGCGGAGTGCGTCGCGCAGAAGGGCAGGACCGACGACCAGTCGGCGTCGTTGCCGGAGATGATGATCGTGGTGAGCGCCACGTTGTGTTCCGGGTGAACCCGGGGGAGTTGTAACGGTTCGCAGACCTGCGTAGCCCCGATCCCCGAACAGTTACCGCGCGTGAGGCTCGACGGCGTGACACCCGATGCGATGTCGGCGAGCGTCGCACCGGAACACGCGACGAACGCAAGGTGGACGTCGCCCGATGTGAACGTTTCGAGCTTGGCGAACGCGCCGCCGACGGACTGGTGGCACCGGAAACCCGGGTTGTAACGCGGGAGACCTTCGCCCGCCGCGTAGGAATCTCCCATCGCGACATACGTGGCTCCGCTCGGGAGGTCGATCTTGCCCGGAGTGCCGAGCAGCCTCGTGTTCGTGTGCCAGCCGACGAAATAGGCCACGAGAACCACGAGACACACGACGGCCGCCGCGATAGCCGGTCCGCCGCGCTCGAGTCGGCCGGGAAGCGACGCCGCATCGGAGTTCGCGCGCCGGCGAGCCCGGAAGGCCCCGACCACGACGCCTATGAGCACGCCGAAGATCCCCATGACGGCGATGACGGCGATGACTTGAAGCCACCATGCATTCGGCACGAACCGCGCCGCGAGTCCCTGTCCGCCCAAGAGCCGTGCATCCACGACTGCGCCAGTGGCCCAAAGCATGGCCACCTCCCTATCGCCCGCGGCGCGCCTGCTCCGACAACCACAAGAGCCACGCGCCAATACCCGTGTAGACGACAGTATTCATTGCGGAGCGCGAGTCAACGAGGAAAAGCCGCAACCGGCGAGTTACGGCAAGTCGGTTGATGGTCCTCGTCCGGTGGTCGCGGCCGCGCCAGAATGCTGCCCCACAAGGTGTCCCAGAGCCGCGAGGAGTGGGCGATGAGCGATCGGTTACGCCTCGTACTGCTCAGCTTCCTGATGCTTTTCGTCGAGCTGGCGCTGATCAGGTGGGCCGGGTCGAACGTTCTCTACTTGTCGTATTTCTCGAACTTCGTGCTGCTCGGCAGCTTCTTGGGAATCGGCATCGGATTCCTGCGCGCGCGCTCGGCGCGTGACCTCTTCCCGTACTTTCCGCTCGCGCTGGCGGCCCTGGTTGCGTTCGTGCGTTTCTTCCCGGTCACGATCCGCTCCAGTGGCGCCGACCTCCTGTTCTTCGGCATCGTGCAACGCAGTGGTCCGCCTCGCTATGTGGTGCTGGCCGTCGTCTTCGTCGCCGTGACCGCGGCGATGGCCTTCCTCGGCGAGGGTGTCGCCCGGGCCTTCGCCAAGTTCCCTCCTCTCGATGCTTACCGTCTCGATCTGATCGGGAGCGTCGCCGGAATCGTCGGTTTCACCGCGCTGTCGTTCCTCCACGCGCCTCCGCTGGCATGGGGCATTGTCGTGGCCGTCGCGCTCGCGGCGCTCTACATCCCGCGCATCAACATCGTGCAGATCGCCGGCTTGCTGGCCGTGCTCGCGATACTCGGCGCCGAGTCGTTTGCGGGCGGGACGTCCTGGTCGCCGTACTACAAGATCGAGGTGAAGCAGGACGCAAACCTTCACGCACCGATCGTCTCGGTGAACGGTGTGCCGCATCAGGCAATCCTGCCGACCTCGGCCCACGCGCCGATCATCTACACGCGGGTGTACGACCGGGTCGCGAACACGAGTCTCGACGACGTTCTGATCGTCGGGGCCGGAACCGGTAACGACGTCGCGTTCGCACTTTCGCGCGGGGCCAAGCGAATCGACGCGGTCGAGATCGACCCCCGCTTGCATCAACTCGGCAAGGAACTGCATCCCGACAAACCGTTCGCGAACCCGCGAGTGCATTCGCACATCGACGACGGCCGCGCGTTTCTGCAACGCACGCACCGCCACTACGACCTGATCCTCTTTGCCCTTCCCGACTCCATCACGTTGGTCGCCGGTCAGTCCAGCCTGCGCCTCGAGAGCTACCTCTTCACGAAGGAAGCGATCGAGACGGCGCGCGATCACCTGAAGCCGAACGGTGCGTTCGGGATGTACAACTACTACGAGCAACGTTGGCTCATCGATCGCTACGCCGGGACACTGAACGAGGTCTTCGGGCGTCCGCCGTGCCTCGACGATCAGGGAGGCACCGGCTTCCACCTCGCCTTCTTGGAAGACGCGAAGACGGCCGGCGCGCTGCGGTGCGACGCGACCTGGGTGACCCAGACCACACCGGTCCCCCGACCCGCAACCGACGACCACCCGTTTCCGTACCTGCGCACCCGGACGATTCCCGGCTTCTACCTCGCGACGATCGCGTTGATCCTGCTCGCCGCGGTGGCCATGGTGCGGGTCGCGGCCGGTCCGTTCCGTCCGATGACTCGGTACGCCGATCTGTTCTTCATGGGCGCCGCATTCCTGCTGCTCGAGACGATGTACGTCGTTCGATTCGCGCTGTTCTTCGGCACGACCTGGGTTGTGAACGCGCTGGTGTTCGGCGGCGTATTGCTCAGCGTGCTGTTGGCGGTCGAGGTATCCAAGCGCGTCACGTTCCGCCGGCCCGTAGGCCTCTACGCGATCCTGGTCGGGTTCCTCGCGCTCGCATTCGTCGTGCCTCCCAGCTCGGTCCTTTCTCTCGCGCTGCCGCTGCGGTTCCTCGTCGCAGTCGGCCTCGCGTTCGCTCCGATCTTCATGGCGAATCTCGTCTTCACCCAGCGGTTCAAAGACGCCGGTTCGTCGACCGTGGCCTTCGGCGCGAACCTGCTCGGCGCGATGTTCGGAGGCCTACTCGAGTACGGCGCGCTCATCGTGGGATACCGGGCGCTGTTGATCGTCGTCGGCGTTCTCTACGGATGTGCGTTCGCCTTCGGCCGCCGACACTTTCGCGCCAATGCCCTCGCCACGAGCGGCTGAGACGAGCGGCTAAGACCGGCGGCGTACCCTGGCGAGCATGAACGGCACGCTTGCCCATCGCCACGGCCTCTGGTCGCACGAGCATCATCATCACGGACCTCACCGTCACGCGCGCATGCCGTTCCTGTCGACCGAACCCGTCGACCACGACCACGACCACCACGAGCACGGGCACACCCACGGGCGCATCGACCGCTCGATCATCCGATCGCGTGCGGGAGTGCGCGCGGTATCGGCCAGCCTCGCAGTGCTCGCGATCACCGCGGCGCTCCAGGCGATCGTCTTCGCGCTGTCGGGTTCGGTCGCACTGCTTGCCGACCTGATCCACAACGGTGGCGATGCCCTGACTGCGGTCCCCCTCGCAATCGCGTTTCTCGTGCGCAGCGAACGCGGCGAACGGTGGGCCGGCTACGTCGTCGTCCTGACGATCTTCGTCTCCGCGGTTGTCGCGGCGGGTGAATCAGTTGTTCGCCTGATGCACCCGCAACATCTCGGCTACCTCGCGCCCCTCGCGCTGGCGGGGGTCGTCGGTTTCCTCGGAAACGAGAGTGCGGCGCGTATCCGGCTCCGCGCCGGCCACCGTCTTCAGAGTGCTGCACTCCTGGCCGACGGCCAACACGCGCGCGTCGACGGGTTCGTATCTCTCGGCGTTGTTGCATCCGCCGCCGTTGTGTGGGCGGGCGTCCGGGTCGCCGATCCGTTGATCGGTCTCGCCATCACCGCGCTGATCCTGCGGATCACCTGGCAGGCATGGCGGACGATCCGCGCCGACGACTACTCGGACTGACGGCGGCGTCGCTACCAGCGCGGCCACGACGGCGGTAGGTCGCCGTTCGGCGTGCCGCCGAGGATGCCGCCGGGCGCGCCGACGCTCTGCATCAGCCGGGAGAAGTTGGCGCCGAACGCGGTCGGACTGGAGCCGTCGTATTGCCCGTACCTCCGGGCCATCGTGTTCGGGAGAGCGGAGCCATCGGCCCAGCCCATCTCGATGCCGTTCGGTCCGGCGTACATATGGCCGATGACCGTCTCGGTGGTCACGCTCTGGCCCACCTGGACGGCGGGTTGGATGTCTTCGGCCGCGAAGACGACGAGCCCGCGCGCCGGGCCGTCGCTCAGTTGATACGCGATGAAGGTGCCCCCGGGCCAGCCGGATCCGACGGTATTGAGCACGACCCCGTTACCGATTGCGTAGAGGTCGCCGAATCCCGCGTAGTCGACTCCCTGGTCGATGCGCTCGGGCGTGAGCGCGGTGATGGCCCGGAGCGGATTGGCGTAGCCGGCCGGTGACGAAACGGGGGGCGGCGGCGAGCTCGTCGGGGGCGCCGAGATGGGCGGTCCGCTCCGCACTGGTGCTGATGTCGCGGGCGGGAAAGAAGGCAGACGAGCGGCGGCGGAAGCCGAGAGGGCCGCCGTAGCCAACGCGCGCTCGGTTGCGCGTTGGGCCGCGGCCTGCAGGGCGCGGGCAGCGGCGAGAAGCGTACGAAGATTTCCCTTGACGCTGGTGAGCTTGGCTTCGTCGTCGGCGATCGCCGCGTTGGCGGCGTCGCGTGCGCCGGCGAGTTGACTGAGCGTCTTCTTCGCTTCGGACTGGTGCGTCTGTAGACCGCGCTGCGCTTCCTGAGTGCGCGCTTGGTCCAGCTGCAGCGTCGTGAGCGCGTCGTTCCACTTGCTGTTGACCGCTCCCAGGTATTGGTTCTGCTGTAGCAGGGTCGTGATGTTGGATGTCCCGCTGAACATCGCGATGGGCGAGTCTGCGCCCGAGCGCGACGTGTAAGCCCGGACGGCGATGCGGCGCACGCGTGTCATTGCGGCGGCCTCGACGAGTCGATCGTTCGTAAGTTGCTTCTGATCCTGCGCGATCTGCACGTCCAAGGTGTTGACCTCGGCTTGGACTTCGTTGTAGCGGCTCACGAGCGTCTGGACGCGCGCGCCGTCGGTCGCGATCTGCTTTTCGAGCTGCGCGATGCTCGCCTTGTCGGTGGCAACGCTGGCCGCGGCGGGCCGCGCCGAAACCGCGAGTCCGCCGATCGCGAAGCTGAAGATGCTCACTGTCGTGACGACAAGGTGAGCGCGGCGCGGGAAAAGGACGCGCATGGTCCGCGAGGGCAACAAGACCAATCAATTTAGTAGGCACTATCCGGCGCGACGCAACTCTTGCACGAACCGTCGGGTTTGCTGTGAACGACCGATATGTCTGCTCAGGCAGACCCTGGATTCGCGCTTCAGTCGGCGTCGAGGAGGAATTCGAGTCCGGAGACGGCCAGGACCTTGCGGGTCGTCTCGGTGGGGTTGCGCACCACGAACTTGCCGCCCTGCTCGTCCTGCACGCTGCGGCCGTGGACGAGCACGGCGAGACACGACGAATCCATGAAGGTCACCGCGCCGAGATCGATCACGACGGTCTCGTCGGGACCGAGGAGCGGTTGGATCGCCTGCCGCCATAGCTCGCAGCTCGCCATGTCGCCCTCGCCGCGGAGATACACGACCGCGTCGGCGCCTTCTCGGACGACCTCGATCATCGGGACCGCCTCGGCATCTTCGGCTTGCACCCTGGTTCCCTGCTGACTGAGCGACTAGGCGACTGAGTGGCCGACGGTTTGACCTTCGCCGGCTCACAGTATTCGGTTGCCCCGCCGATTCCCACAAGAAATCCGGACGGAGTGTCGTTTGATTTGCGCCTTTAGGTGAAGTCGATCTCGTCGGCGGATTGCGACGTGGTCACGAGTTGGTCCAGGCCCGCGATGGCGAGCGCTCGGCTGACGATCGATCCTGGTGCGACCACAAGGCGGAGCGCGGTGTCGTGGCGGAGCGCCTCGAACATGGCGATGCCGGCGCTGTCGAGATACTCCGCCGCGCTCAGGTCGACGGCGAGAGGCCTCTTCCGCCCGTACTCGCGCAACGCGGCGTCGATGACCGCGGCGTTCGACTGGTCGATCTCCCCGGTGATGCGGGCGAGCGTGCCGTTCGGTCCGTCTTCGATGTGAAGCTCGTGCGGAGCACCGGTCACTGGGACTCGCTCGGCAGCGACATCTCGAGCGTCACGATGGTCCCTTGCTGGTCGGTTTCGATGCCGACATCGTCGGTGAGGCCCTGCATGAGAAGGTGCCCCCGGCCGCGGCCGGCAAAGAATCCGCCGATGCCGGGAAGCCATCGGCCCGAGTCGCTCACGCTCGCGACGATCTGGCCAGCGCGCCGCGCCACTTCGATCTTCACCGTCAGCGACTCGTCTCGTTGGCTGCCGTGATCGATTGCGTTGGCGACGGCTTCGCCGACGGCGAGCAACAGCGCATCGCGCGGCTCGGGAGCCATGCCGATTCCTTCGAGCCAGGCGCGGAGTCGATGGCGGGTCGTCTTCGCCTCGGACGGAATCGAGTGCACGATGTCGACGAAGAGTGACGGGCTCGCGCCCACGGTGCGAACGGCGACGAGCGCGATGTCGTCGGTGGCGACGAGCTCGGCCTTGTCGACCATGCCTCGGAAGATCGCCTGTTTCAGGCGTCGGAGCGGCAGGTTCCAGTGCTCCGCGACGATGCTTCTCAGCCGTTCGAGCCCGACGTCGAGAGATTCGCCGCGGCGCTCGACGAGACCGTCGGTGAACAGCAACAGCAGCGCGCCCGGAGGTAGTGCTTCCGTCGCGGCCGGCGGACGCCGCCGGGGCGTGTCGATGCCGAGCGGCCACGATCGTCCGCCTTCGAGGTATTTGACCGTGCCGTCGGGAGTGACGAGGAGCGGCGGGGGGTGCCCGGCGCTGGCGTGCGAGACGGTGGCGGATGCAGGGTCGATGACGGCGAACGCGACGGTGGTACAGCTTGCGCCGGGAACGTGTTTCGCGTACTGGTCGAGGATCGTGATCGCATCGGCCGCGTCGTCGGCTTGCATCGCGGTAACCCCGAGCGCGGCGCGGAGTTGGCCCATCGTGGTCGCGGCGGACAGCCCGCGCCCGACGACATCACCGACCGCGACCGCGATGCGGCCGTCGTCGAGCTCGACCGCGTCGTACCAGTCGCCGCCGATCTCCATCGTGGCGTCCGACGACTGATAGCGGGCGCGCACGATCGCTTGCGTGCTCCGGACATCGAGCGCGAGCAACCCGAGTTGCAACGCCCGCGCGATCGACCGCTCGAGCTCGAGTAACTCGAGCTGCTCGATCGCGCGCGCGACGACGACCGCCATGTCGGTGAGTGCCGCCGCCGTCGCCGCGTCGTAGCCGTGCGACCGCTGCCATCCGATCGCCAGCGCGCCGAACACGCCGCCGGACGCGCGCCGCAACGGCACGACGGCGGCGCTCTCCAACGTCGTCGACTCGATGTCCTTCGCCAGCGCGGGAAACTCCCGGAGTTGCGCGGCGCGGTCGAGCAGGAAGAGCGGTTCGCCCGTGTTCACCGCCCTCGTCAGGTACGTGTCGACGTCGAGTGGTGTCCGCATGTATCGGGCCTGCATCTCCCGGGGGAGGATCCCGGCGCCGAAATACTGGCGCAGTATCGGCTCGTCCGGCTCGAGTATGCCGACGAACGCCGCGGCATAGGTCCCCACCCGATTCCCGGACTCGTGCACGGCGTCGATGATCACTTGCGCGCTGCGCGCGCCGTTGAGCGCCGATGCGAGGTCGGCGAGCGCTTCCGCCGAGACGCGGCGCACGTGCTCCGCGTCGAGCGCGGCGCGGCTCGCAACGGTGTCGCTGATGTCCTGCGTCGTTCCGGAGAGACCGACGACATCGCCGCCCGAGAGCACCGGCTCGGTGTACGAACGCACGTGGAGCACGCTGCCGTCGGCGCGGATCACGCGATGTTCGAATACGGCCGGTATCCCCGTCGCGATGGCTTGCTCGAACGCGCGCGTCAGCCCGGGGAAGTCGGCCGGGTGGATCATCTTGGCCAGGTCCGTCATGCTCATTGCGCCGGACGCGTCGGGTGCGAGCGCGAAGATCCGCTGCGACTCACCGGAGAGTGTGACCAGCTGTGTGGCGAGGTCGACGCGCCAGGTCCCGAGGCCGGCCAAGCGTTGCGCGGCTTCGAGCTCGCGCAACGCGACCTCGAGCTCGAGGCGGGAGGTCTCGAGTTGGGTGATGTCGCGCGAGGCGATGAGCACGCCGTCTTCGAACTTTGTCGCTTGCACTGTGTAGAAGCCCGACACCGGACGACCGTCGATGACGTCTTCGTACGGCATCACGGGCACGACGAGGGGTTCCCAGGTCTCGACGACGCGCGCGTAGCCCGCGACGAGCTCGCCTCCCGCCAGAGACGGGTAGAGCTCGGAGATCCGCCGGCCGATGAGTTGGTCCCGCGACCGACCGGCGGCGTCGACCGGCGCCGTGTTCATCCACACGATCTCGAAGTCGACGATCGCGCCGGTGGCGTCGCGGATCGCACGCTCCACCACTACGAGGTCGAGGATGCTGTCGAGCGCTTGGCGAAAGCGCTCGTCGAGGTCGAAGCCCCTGCCGTCAGCGCCGGCAGCCATATGTGCCCTTTGCCCGTCGCACGCCGCAAGGAGTTTAGAGCGACGCGAGGCCCGGTGGATCCGTTCGCGAGTTCGACCGCCGGTCGGCCTGGGTAACCCACGAGCAGCCCGGTCGGGTGTGACGATCCGAAAGATGGTCAGAGTGTTGCTGAAGCCGAAACACCTCGGTCTCTACCGGGACATCGGGATCCTTCTCGTCAAGCATCGCCGCTCGGCCGCCGGCCTCGCGACCGACACCGAGGGTGCGGACCGCGACTCCGAGGCCGCCCGTCGCGACGCCGAGAGCCTCGCGGACGAGCTCGAGCGGATGGGGCCGACGTTCGTGAAGCTCGGCCAGCTGCTCTCGACGCGGTCCGACCTCCTTCCTCCCGTATATCTCGACGCGCTTGCACGACTGCAGGATCGTGTCGCACCGTTCGGCTTCGAGGAGGTCGAGGCGATCGTGACGGCCGAGCTCGGCGTGAGATTGTCGAAGGCGTTCGCCCGCTTCGAGTCGACGCCACTGGCATCGGCATCGCTCGGACAGGTCCATCGGGCCGAGCTACGCGATGGGCGACCGGTCGTGGTGAAGGTGCAGCGGCCGAACATCCGGACGCAGATAGTCGACGACATGGATGCGATCGAGAGCATCGCAGAGTTCGCCGACGCGCACACGGAGACGGGTAGGCGCCTGGGTTTCGTCGACATGGTTGCCGAGTTCCGGCGCTCGCTCATGGCCGAGCTCGACTATCGCCAAGAGGCGGCGAACCTCGTCACCTTGGGACAGAACCTCGAGCGCCATCCGAACATCGTCGTCCCGCAGCCGGTGCCCGACTACACGACGCGAGTCGTCCTGACGATGGACTACATCCGAGGCCGCAGCGTCGGCGCGCTCGGTCCGCTGGCCATGATGGAGCTCGACGGCCCGGCCCTCGCTCGGGAATTGTTCTCCGCGTACCTCGATCAGATCCTCGTCGACGGCTTCTTCCACGCCGATCCGCATCCGGGCAACGTGCTCGTCACGGACGACGGGAAGTTGGGCCTGCTCGACCTCGGCATGGTCGCCCGCGTCGCCCCGGAGATCCAGGACAGTCTGATCAAGCTCTTGCTCGCGGTGAGTCAGGGGGAGGGGAGGAACGCCGCCGACATCGCCATCCGCCTCGGCCACAAGCTCGACGACTACGACGGCGACGCGTTCCGCCGCGAAGCCGCGGCGCTCGTCGTCCGCACCGAGAATTCGAAGATGGGGGAGCTCCAGGCCGGCGCGCTGATCGGCGAGCTCACCCGAGTCTCGGGCGAATGTGGGCTACGGCTGCCGGCCGAGCTGACGATGCTCGGCAAGGCGATGCTGAACCTCGACGAGGTCACTCGCACGCTCGACCCGGCGTTCGATCCCGACGCCGCGATCGAGCGCGATGCATCGGAACTGATGCGGCGCAAGCTCGTGCAGTCCGCGTCGCCGGGCAACATGATTGCGGCGGCCATCGAGGCCAAGCAGTTCGCCGAGCATTTCCCCGACCGGCTGAACCGGCTGATGGACACCCTCGCGGAAGGTGAGATGAGGCTCAAGGTGGAAGGGATCGACGAGGAGAACCTGATGCGCGGCGTCCAGAAGCTCGCCAACCGAGTGACGGCCGGCATGGTGATCGCATCGCTCGTGATCGGCGCCGCGCTCATCATGCGAATCCCGACCAGCGCGCAACTCTTCGGCTACCCGGCGATCGCGATCGTGTTGTTCCTTGTCGCCGCGGCGTCCGCGGCGTGGCTACTCGTGAGCATCCAGTTCCGCGATCTGCCGCAGCGAGGGCGCCGGCGCTAAGTCGCTACGCAGCCTTCGTCTTGGGCTTCCCGTTGCCGTTCCCGTTGGGCTTCCCGTTGCCGTTCCCGTTGGGCTTGCCGTTTCCGTTCGGGTTGCCGTTGGCCTTGCCGTTTCCGTTCGGCTTGCCGTTGCCGTTGTTCCCCGGGGCACTCGTCGTGGGCGGCGTGCTCGTGGTGGGCGAAGTCGTCGGCGCGATCACGGGTGCCGGTGCGACGGTCGTGGTCGGTGCCACGGTCGTCGTGTCACCGACGCCGCCGGTGCCGCCGGTGCCGCCGGTGTTGCGCTGCGGCGACGCGACAACGGCGTTGGTCGGTGTCGTCTCCGGCGTCGTGGTCCCGGCGCCGAATCGAATTGCCCCGCCCGAAGATCTCGGCGCAGTGGTCGACGATGGTTGGAGCGGAGCGTTGCGCTGGTCGTGCGCAGGTCGGTGCGGGCGGGACGGCCGGCCGATCCCGATGCGAGAGACGATGTCTTGCACCGGCGCCGGCAACGCGTGCGCCATTGCGAGACCGCCGGTGGCCGACATCAGCGCGGCCAGCGCGGCCGCAGCCTTCGCGAGTGTGACGCGCCGGCGCCGACCTGCGCCTGCGGTCGCTTCGACGACGACTGGCGGCGCCGTGATGAACTGCGCCAGTTCCGGGCTCACGTCGGGCGGCGTCGGCTCGTACACCGACCGAATGACCTGGAGTACCTGGGCGATCTCGGGATCCGCGTTCTCCGGCGCGCCGGAAAGGAGGTCGTCCTCCTCCGTCGCGTCGTCGTCGCCGGTTCCGTCGGTGAAGTCGCCCATGTCGTTACCCGGTACGTCACCGCGCGTCATTGCGGTACGTGTACGGGTGGCACCAGCTTACGCCGCAGCGCCGCGATTCCGCGGCGTTGGAGTGCTTTGACGGCTTCGTAGCTCTTGTCGACGACCGCGGCGGTCTGCTCTATCGAGAGATCGCCGACCACGCGCAAGAGCAACACGTCGCGCTGATCGGGAGCAAGCTCATCGAGCATCGCCCGCATCGCGGTGCGCTCGAGGTGAGAGATGGCCTCGGCCTCGACGTCGCCTCCGACCGCATGCACCTCGGCGTCGAGGGGCGTTTCCCGCGCCCGGCGCTGGCGGCGCCGAGCGTCGTCGATCGAGGCGTTGCGCGCGATGCTGAAGAGCCACGATCGGTACCGGGCGGCGTCGCCTCGCACGGTGTGAATGTTCCGGAATGCACGGACGAAGACCTCGTTGGCCAGATCGTCCGGATCGCGAACTCCGCGGCCGCGGAGGTACCCGACGATGGCGGCGGCATCGGCCCGGAACAATGTGTCGAAGCCGCGCGCATCGCCCATTCGCGCTTGTTCGAGCGCGCGGTCGAAATCGCCGGATGGCTCTCGCACAGAGTTTTATCGACCGGCGAGCGCATTCCTTCAGCAGGGAGTACCTGGAATGCCGGACGTGACGTCTCACCAGGGGCATGGACGCATTGGACGCGCGCGACTCCCGTCGAAATCGGTCGGAAGCGGGTTTCACGATCATCGAGCTGGTCGTGTCGATGGCGTTGTTGGCGATCGTCGCCGCGCCGCTGGCGGGCGTCTTCTGGTCGTCGATCCGAACCGCCGGGGTCTCCGGGCATCGCACCGACGGCTCGTCGATCGCGAGCCGTGAGATCGAGGCGATGCGGGCGGTCCCGTACGCGCAGGTCGGCTTCTACGCCAATCAGGCCGGGTTCGTATCGACCTTCGACTCGCCCGCGCTGACGACCGTGTCGCTCGGCCCGTCGGCGCCGGCATCCGTCGCGCTCGCGCCGACCGACGCCGCGCCGGTCGTGCAGGGCGGTGTTCCCTTCACGGTCGCCCGCTACATCGTGTGGATCGACGCCCGTGACTCCACGACCACCTTCGCGCAGGCCTACAAGCGCCTGACCGTCATCATCACCTGGACCGACCGCGGCGGTGCGCATCAAGTGCGCCAGGACTCGCTGCTCTATCCGGGCGGGCGCGGTACGTACCAGGGTCCGATGGGCGGAGTGGCCCCGTCGACCACGACCACGATCGCGGCCTCGCCGAGCTCGCCGAACTTGCAGGCGATCACGCCGCTGGCGAGCCCTTCGGACCAAACGCAGGTCGGGTTGTCGTGGTCGCAGCCCGGCGCGGGCGCGTCAGTGACGTCGTACTCGATCGAGTTCTCGACGAACGCGAGCTTCCCGGCGGGGAACTTCACCGTGATCTCGGGGCTGGCGCCGTCGATCACCAACTACATCGTCACGAATCTCACGCCCAGCACGACGTACTTCTTCGAAATCGTCGCGTATGCGGGCTCGTACTCGTCCGTCTCACAGTCTCAATCGCAGACGACCGCCGCGGTAGCCGGACCCACTTGCAGCCTCGGAGGGCTCAATGTCGCGGGCGCAACCAGCCTGAGCACCACCGGAACGAAGCTGCAGAACAACGGGAAGATGTCGGAGAACCTCACGCTGTCGTGGTCGACCGCGGGATCGTGCAGCGACTCCTATCAGGTGACTGCAGTCGATCCGAACAGCGCCGCCGACCCGGGCTCGCCGTATGTGCTCGGCGGGTCGTCGGGGGCGTACAGCGCGATCGTCGGCTCGAGCGGGTCGAAGAGCTGGGCCGTGGGCCTGCACACGTTCCGGGTCTTCGACATCAACACGAACAGTGCGACGTCGGTCGTGAAGACCTTCAAGGTGTGTGTGAACGGGGCGGCGTCGTGCTGAGGCGGGCCCGCGCGATCGTGCGCGCCCGCCGGCGTGACGAGCAGGGTTTCACGATCGTCGAGGTGACGATCGCGACGTCGATCATGGTCGTGGTCCTCGCCATGTTCTTCGGCACGCTCGCGAGCCTCTCGACCAGTGAAGACCGTGCCCAGCGTCTCGTGTCGAACGAACAGAACGTGCGTTTCGAGCTCGACCAGCTCGCGCGCGACATCCGCGCCGCCAACCCGCTGGTCCCGTTGCTGAACGCGGCGACCGCGGCCGGCTACGACAACCAGATCGAGGTCGTTCTCGGCCCGACCGGTGGATCGCAGCAGGTCATCCGCTGGACGTATGACACGACCACGAAGCAGATGGTCCGCCAACTGATGAGCAGCACGGCCTCGAACGCGACCAACTTGTCGCAGACCTTCTTGCTGGTTCGCGTGCGCAACATCGAGACCGCGACTCCCGTCTTCCAGTACTTCGGTCAACAAGACGAAGATCTCGTGGCCCAGACACTCGCGAACAGCGGCAACCTCCACGACCCCGCGAACTGCGCGGTCCGCGTGCACATCGTTCTGCGCTCGGACTCGAACCCGGGGCCGGTGCCCTTCACCGAGACCCAAGACGTGGAGATTCGAAACCGGCTTCCCGGAAACGTGGGATGTGGATGATGAAGCGTGTGAGTAAGTGTTCGAAGGACGAGAACGGCAACATCATCGTGATCGTCGCCGTGATCATGGTGCTCACGTTGCTGAGCACGGCCGTCGTCGCGCGCACTCTCGCCGGGCTCGCGAGCACGAGGCGAGGTCAGGATTTCAGCGCCGCGCTCGCGAACGCCGACGCCGGGGTCAGCGACGCGCTTTTCCGTCTCGATCAGTTCGGCATCCAGCCGGCCGCGACCTTCTGCGTGGGAGCCAACGCGGCCTGCACCGTCGCGTCGGTGCCGGGTGCTTCCGGCGTGCAGTACACGGCTCGCCGGGTCGACGACAACACGTACACGGTGTTCTCGAAGGGTCTGGTCAACGGCCAGCCGCACGCCGTGAAGGCGACGGTCTCGCGCTCGTACCTGTATCCGTTCGCGATCTTCGCCAAGACGGCCATCACGTTCAACGGCAACACCGGAAACTACAACGCGGTCACCGGTGTGGGGCCCGTCGAAACGGTCGACCAGAACAACAACCCCGTCACCTTTCCGGCGGCCAACGTCGCGAGCAACGGGCAGATCACGTGTCAGGGTTCGAACTCTCCCGCGCATCAACAGGACTACTTCAAGGGCGGCGGAACGAGCTGCAGTAACGGCTACCTCACCCCGGGTACCTACAACCCGCAGAACCCGGCGCTGACGTGTCCCGCGGTGCCGAACGTGCCGACCACTCCGTGCCTGCCGACTCCGTACAACGCGTGTCCGGCAGTCGCGGGAACGCTCCCCGCGATCTTGTCGCCCGGCGTCTACTACTGCAGCCAGACCGACCTCGCGGCGAAGACGATGGCGTTTCCCAACACGTTCACGGTCGCCGCCGGCGCGGCGAACGGCGGTGTCGTCGACATCTATGTCATTCCGACGAACAACACGAACATCACCGTCAGCATCTCCGACGCGACGGTGAACAAGAACGGCGACCCGACGAAGCTCCGCGTCTACCTCGCGGGCGGAACGATCGACCCGGGCAACGGGGCACACTCCGGAGACTTCACCGGGATCATGTACGCCCCGACGTCGCAAGAGACGAACCCTTCCTGCGGTGCGAACTGGCGCGGCGGGCTCGTGCTCAACACGTTCACGTGCAACGGCGGACCGCACCTGAATGTGCAGTACGACACGCGGATGCTCTCGCTCACCGAATCGCAGTGGACGGTCAGCGACTACACCGAGATCCCGTCGCCGCAGGTGACCCTCCCCTGAGATCCCGCACCCGCCCGTACCCGGGACCGTCGGGCGGACGTTCTCCGTCCTGACAGCAGCAACTCGAACGCCCGGGGGAACACATGGTGGCCAGCGGTCTGTCCAGGAAGCTCGCAGCGACCGTGATCGCCGCCTTCGTCTGCGGCGGCGCGGCCTGGGCGGCGGCAGCCGTCGTGCCGGCCGACGGAACCGGCGCGCCCGGCGACACGCCGACGACCGTGGCGGAATCGACCACGACAGTCGACGGCGGCGTGACGACCACGACGGCGATCGGGTCGACCTCGACAACCGACGAGCCGACTTCGACCACGATCGAAGAGACGTCGACGACGACGTTGCCGGCAACGACGACCACGACGGCGCCCGAGACGACTACGACGGTGCCGTGCAATCACGGTAAGCACGTGTCGGACGTCGCGCACAGCGCACCCCGCGGCCACGACGCCGCACCCGGCGCCCACGGCAAAGCCGTCTCCGATGCCGCGCACGAGAAGTGCCCCGGCCGCGAACACGGCGATGACGGCACGATCGGCGACGCCGACCACGACGACGACGCGGGCGCGACCGTGACGACGACGACGGTCGCCGGCGCCGGTGGGGCAGGACATGCCGCACCCCACCGGAGCCACGGGCACGGCCACGGAAAGCAGAACGACTGATCGGCGACCGGCCTTCGGTCAGAGGGTCGCGAGATGTGCTTCGAAGCGGTCGAGCGAGCTCAGGAAGCCGGCCTGCGACTCGGCGCTGCTGAAGTGTTCGGGAACGTTGCTCTGGACGATGTGGACCTCGGTACGGCCGTCGCCCAGGTCGACGAACGTGCTTGTCGTCGTCATGTCGATGCTCGCTTCCTTCCACACGAGCCGCTCCGGCTCGACGACCTCGACGAACACGCCGCGGCTCGCGTACTCGGCGCCGTCCGCGTCGTTGACCATGACCGTCTCGAACACTCCGCCGGGACGCGGATCGATCTTGATGTTCTCGATCGGAGTGCTGACGCCGGTCGGTCCCCAGAAGTGCGTGAGGTGCTCGGGCTCGATCATGCAGCGGAACACGACCTCCCGCGGCGCGTTGAAGATGCGGGTGAACGTGAGCTCGCCGGTCTCGGATGTTGTCTCGCTCATGACGTGTGCCCTTCGTTGTCGTTGGTTGGCCTGTCGTTGATGTCGGGTCGCCCGTCGGTGCCGTCGGGTTGCCTGTCGGTGCCGTCGGGTCGGATGTCGCGCAGGTGGCGATCGAGTTGGTCGAACCGATCCGTCCAGATCTGACGCCAGCGTTCGATCCACTCGACGGCGCGGTCGAGCGCTTGCGGCTCGAGCCGGCACGGCCGGAACTGCGCGTGGCGACCGCGTGAGATCAGTCCGCAGTGCTCCAGCACCTTGATGTGCTTGGAGACCGTCTGCAGCGCCAGGTCGAACGGCTCGGCGAGCTCGTTCACGGTCGCCTCGCCCTCGGCGAGCCGGGCGAGGATCGCCCGGCGGGTCGGGTCCGCCAACGCGGCAAACGTTGCGTCGAGGTCCTGTTCGATCACTGCCATAGCAGTATTCAACTACACAGTGGAATAGAAGATCAAGCCAAAAGTTCGGCCGGGTGCCAGCCGATGATCTGAGTGAGTCCTCACTCAGCTATCGTGGCGGACGTGACGGCATCGGTGCCTGTACAGGCCACCAAGACGAAACGGGCGAGTGCACTGCCGCCCGACGAGCGGCGGTCGATGATCGTCGCGGCCACGCTGCCGCTCCTTCTCGAGCACGGCGACCGCGTGACCAGCCGCCAGATCGCAGAGGCCGCCGGGATCGCGGAAGGCACGATCTTCCGGGCCTTCGCCGACAAGGACGAGATCATCGTCGCGGTCATCGAGGCGGCGCTCGACCCCGAGCCGCTCGAGGCGGCGCTCGGCGACATCGCCCACGATCTCGCGTTCGAAGATCGCCTCACGGCAGCCGTGGTGATCATGCAACAACGCGTGATCAATGTGTGGCAGGTCATGTCGAGTGTCGGCACTCGCTTTCACGCGATCACCAGCCGGCCAATGGCCGACAGCGACGCGCTCGTCGGTCTCTTCGAAGCGAGCCGCAACATGATCACGGTCGCGCCCGTCGCCGCGGCACGGTTGTTGCGCGCGCTCACGTTGTCGACGACGCACCCGATGCTCGCCGACGAACCGAAGTCGCCTGCCGAGCTCGTGCAGCTGTTCCTGCACGGTGTCGGAGGAGGTGCCGTGCCGTGTTGATCCGTCTCCTCAAATCGCATCTCGGGCCGTACCGCCGGACCCTGGTCATCATCGTCATTCTCCAAACGGTCCAGACGTCGGCTGCGTTGACGCTGCCGACCATCAACGCCCGGATCATCGACAACGGCGTCATCCCCGGGAACATCCACTACATCTATACGTGGGGCGCGGTGATGCTCTTCTTCGCGCTGGTCCAGATCGTGTTCTCGGTCGGGGCCGTGTACTACGGCGGCAAGGTTGCGATGAGCTTCGGCCGCGACCTGCGTAAGAACCTCTTCCACAAGGTGACCGACTTCTCGGCGCGCGAAGTCGGGACGTTCGGTGCGCCCTCGTTGATCACGCGGATCACCAACGACGTGCAACAGGTGCAGATGCTCGTCGTGATGGCGTGCACGATGGCGATCGCGGCGCCGATCACGATGGTCGTGGGCGTGATCATCGCGTTGCGCCAGGATGTCGGCCTCTCGATCATCTTGGTTTTCGCCATGCCCCTGGCGGGCGTGATCCTCGGTCTGCTCGTGTCACGAATGGTGCCGGCGTTCCGCCTCATGCAGGAGCGCATCGACCAGGTCAACCGCGTGTTGCGCGAGCAGATCACCGGCATCCGCGTCGTGCGCGCGTTCGTGCGCGAGCCGCAGGAGGCGCGCCGATTCTCGGACGCCAACGCGGATCTCACCGAGGTCTCGTTGCGCGCGGGCCGGCTGATGTCTTCGATGTTCCCGACCGTGAACCTGCTCATCAACGCGTCGAGCGTCGCGGTGCTCTGGCTCGGCGCCAGTCGGGTGACCTCCGGCCAGATCCAGGTCGGCACCCTCGTCGCCTACCTGTCGTACCTCGTGCAGATCCTCATGTCGGTGGTGATGGCCACGTTCATGATCTCGATGATCCCGCGGGCGTCGGTGTCGGCCGACCGCATCCAAGAGGTCCTCGACACCGACCCGAGCGTCGTGCCGCCCGTCGACCCGGTTCGTGAGGTCGTCGAGCACGGCGCCCTCGAGTTCCGCGGCGTCGGCTTCCACTATCCGGGCGCCGAGCATCCCGTGTTGACCGGAGTGTCGTTCTCGATCCGGCCCGGTCAGACCACTGCGATCGTCGGCAGCACGGGCGCGGGCAAGTCCACGCTCGTCAACCTCATCCTGCGCCTGTTCGACAGCACGGAGGGCAACGTCCTCGTCGGCGGGGTCGACGTGCACGATCTCGATCCCGACGTGCTGTGGAGCACGATCGGCCTTGTCCCGCAGCGGCCGTACCTGTTCTCGGGCACGGTCGCGAGCAACCTGCAGTTCGGCAAGCCCGATGCGACCGAAGCGGAGATGTGGGCCGCCCTCGAGGTCGCGCAGGCGAGCGACTTCGTGCGCTCGATGCCCGGCGGTCTCAATGCGCGGATCGAGCAGGGCGGCACGAACGTGTCGGGCGGGCAGCGGCAGCGCCTGTCGATCGCGCGGGCGCTGATCCGCAAGCCGGACATCTACCTGTTCGACGACTCGTTCTCCGCGCTCGACCT
>DASYJT010000214.1:0-6969 GCA_035996165.1 Acidimicrobiia bacterium | reverse complement strand
GTCATCGTTGGGCCGGGAGTCCCGAAGCGAGGAGGTCGGCGATGTGAATGGGTCGGGGGGCGCTCGCCGGCCCGACCTTGCGCCGCCGTCCGTCGATGTGCATCAGGCACGCGAGGTCGCCGCTCACGAGATACTGCGCGGCGGTGGTCGCCGCGTGCCCGATCTTCGCGTCGGCCAACCGGGTGGAAACCTCGGGGAAGCCAAACGAGAACACGCCGCCGAAACCGCAACAAGTGTCGGCCTCCGTCATCTCGACGAGCGTGGCGCCCGCCGCCTCGAGCAGTCGCCGCGCCTGCCCCCCGAGCCCGAGATTCCGCAAACCGTGGCATGCGTCGTGCACGGTCACCGTGGCATCGAGGCGCGCGCCGATGTCGTCGACACCGAGTACGTCGACGACGTATTGGGTGAGCTCGAACGTGCGCGCCGCGAGGGCTTCGGCCTCCGCGCGCCGGTCGGGAAGGAGGTCGGGATAGTGGTGACACACCATCGCCCCGCACGAGCCCGACGGCGTGACGACCGCGTCGAAGTCGCCGGCCGCGAACACGTCGAGGTGATGGCGAGCGAGCCGGGCCGCGGCGTCGGGTTCCCCGGCGGTGAGCGCAGGCTGACCGCAGCACGTTTGCAGTGCCGGGAACACCACCTGCGCGCCCGCGGCTTCGAGCACCCGCACCGTGGCCTCCGCCGTGTCCGGAAAGACCTGGTCGGCCACGCACGTGACGAACAGTGCGACCTTGGGCATCGATCGACGTTACACGGGCACACCCGCGACCCAGACGGCCCGAACGGCGAGCGTTCCCGGATCGAGCGCCACCAGATCGGCGCGCGCGCCGGGCGCGATCCGGCCGCGATCGCTCGCCGAGAGCACGCGCGCCGGGTTCGCGGTCGCGTGCCGCACGGCCTGCGCGATCGGCACCCCGATCGAGACGACGTTGCGCAGCACCACATCCATCGTGAGGGTCGAACCGGCGAGGGTCCCGTCGGCGAGGTACGCGGCGCCGTCGCGCTCGACGACCGGTGGTTCCGTCGCCACCGCGTCGGTGACGACGACGGCATCTGGGCGCGCGCGCAACGCGAGCTTCACCAGCACCGGGTGGACGTGCACGAAGTCGGCGATGATCGACGGCACGAGCCGTGCGTCGTCGAGCGCCGCCCCGGGCAAGCCCGGCGCGCGGTGGTGCAGCGCGCCCATCCCGTTGAAGAGGTGCGTCACCATCGACGCGCCCGCAGCCGCCGCGGCGCGGGCGCCGTCGAGGTCGACGACGGAATGACCCAGCGAGACCACGACACCGGCCTCCGCGAGCAAGCGCGTCGCCACTAGATCGGGATCGGCCTCGGGCGCCAGGGTCACCACCCGCACGAGATCGCGGTATGCGTCGAGGATGTGGCGCACGAAGTCGATTTCGGCGGGCCGCAACACCGACCGCGGATGCGCGCCGGGCGCGCCGCCGAGGAACGGGCCTTCGAGGTGCACGCCGATCACCGCGTCGGGACGTGCGGCGCGCACGCGCGCCATCCGTTCCAAGGTCACGTCGTACGTGTCGAGGGGCGCGCTGCAGATCGTGAGCAGCAGGCCGGTAGTTCCCCGGGCGACGAGCCCGTCGAGCGCCTGGACGATCTGCTCCACTGGCGCGCTCGCGAAGTCGACGGCGCCGGTGCCGTTCACCTGCATGTCGACGAACCCCGGTGTGAGCACTGCATCACCGAGGTCGATCGCGTCCGGCGGCGCGCCGCCCGATCCGGTCGCGACGATCCGGCCGGCGGCGACCGTGACCCACGCCGGGGTCGACGACTGCCCGCCCTCGCCGTTGACCACTCGGGCGCACCGCAGCGTCAGCGTGCCCGGGATTCCTTCCAGAGCGCCCAGCGGAGTCTGCACAGACCGCGCAGCGTACGCGGCACCCGGGTGATGAACGTGCTGCGCGCGGGCCGCAGCTCGCGCACTTCTACCGGGATCTCGGCGGTATGGAGGCCGGCGCGCTCGACGCGCAGGATCAGCTCGGTGTCGAACAGATCCTGGCCGAACGTGCAGATCTGCGCGTACGGCTCGACCGAGTCGCGCCGCATCGCCTTGATCCCATGGGTGTCGGAGACGCGCAGTCCGAAGATCACCCGCAGGATCGTCGAGAACACCAACGTCGCCAGCTTGCGGATCGGGTCGCGGTTGTCGGTCGCGCCCTCACCCCGTTTCGATCCGACCACGATCGCCGGCCCGCCGTCGGCGAGAACCTGCGCGACCGCGGCCTCGAGGAAATCGAGATCGAAGTAGTCGGTGTCGAAGTTGACAACAGCGTCGCCCGCCGCATCGAGCAGGCCGGCGCGGAGGGCACGGCCGTAGTCGGCCTCGTCGCGGTGCTCGACCCGAACCTCGGGGTACTCGGTCGCGAGCCCGTTCGCGATGATCAATGTCTCGTCGGTCGAGCCGTTCTCGACGACGAGTACCTCGAAGTTCTCGCGGCGGGCCCGTAAACCCTCGACGACGCTCTTCACCGAGGTCGAGAGGATCTCGGACTCGTTGAACGCCGGCATCACCACCGAGACGCGGGGCGTACTCACGAGAACCGTCGATCGGAGAACGGGAGTCGTCCACCCGGCTGGACGCGCGTCTGCAACGGGCCCTGACTCACCACGACCTCGTGACCACACCCGTCGAACGCGCCGTCGGCGGCGACGGCGCGTTCTTCGCCGTCGACGACAACTCGGATCGGCATGCCGCCGGCGCGCACGCGCCAGTCGTCGTACGTACCGAGCGCGAGGCGACACAGGGCATCGATGGCGTTGGCGTCTTCTCGCAGCGCGGCCCCCGCGTCGAGGGCGGGCGCGCCGTCGGCCATCTGGACGACCGGGGTGTAGAGGGCGAAGCGAGGGCCGAACACGACGTTCTCATCGGTACGGACGCCCTTCCACACATACAGAACCATGAAAGCCGCATGCATCGCCGGCTCGGGATCCGGCGCCGCCGCTCGCCCCTGACCTGCCGCGTCAACGGTCGCCACCGGCCGCGACGCCTGGATGAGGCGTAACGCGGCCACGCCGACCTCGGCCGCTCGACTGGCCGCCCCGGCCCAGGGCCCGAGCTCGGCCGCCAACGCGTCGCCGGGCGCGGCCGGCTCCGGAAAGGAGCTCTTCAGAGCGAGCGCGAGGCTCAGCTCGCCCCGCAGGTCCGTGAGCGCGGACACCCAATCCGGCCCGGCGACCGCGCGTTCGAGCGCCACGACCCGCCGCGCGAGATCCAGGTTCGCGGGCTCCGCGACCGGGCTGTCGGCACATGCGCGCGCGAGCACTGCGAGCGGAGCGGCTCGGGTCCCGCCGACGTCGGCGAGCGCGCGCAACCACGATTCGGGCGCGTCGTAGTGATCGGGATCGCGGAGGAAGTCCATGGCGGTCGCGAGCGCGACCTGCGACGCATAGGGCTGGATCATCGGATTGCACATGATGCCGCCGACGGCGTCGACGAGATCAGGGTCGCGGCCCTCGTACGGCCCGAGGTGCAACGACGCGGTCATCAGCGCGTCGTTGACGGGGTAGTTGTCCCACACGATCACCCGCCGGTCTCCGAGCGCCTCCGTCCAGCCCCGCGCGTCCGCCGCGCGCAGCTCGGGGGAGCACACAGTTGGTCCGGTCCACATCACGTCGACCTCGGGCGGCATGCCCGACCCCAGGTCGGAGAGGTACGGCGACGGGTGCGTGCCGACGTACTCGGTGGGACACATCGTCAGGTCTGCGCCGCCCAGCGCGGCGTGCAACCACGAGGCGAGCGCGGCTTGGCGGGGCGCCAGACCCGGTTGCATCGGGATGTCGTCGAGCAGGAGCAGGAACCACGACACACCCGCGTCGCGCAACGGCTCCAGCTTGCGCAGAAGCGCCTCGCGGTCGGTCGCCGAGGCATAGTCGATGTCGAGACCGGGAGAGATCGCGAACCCGAACCGCACCCCGTGAGCGTCGCCGTGCGCGGCGAGCTCCCGGAATTTCGCGAGCGGTCCGGAGTCGTACGGGAGGCGCCACTCCGCCCGGTGCCGGGCATCGTCCTTGGGCGCGTACGCGTACGCGTTCATGCCGCGTGCTGCAAGAAACGAGATGACCTCGAGGCGGGCGGCGTGACTCCACGGCTCTCCGTAGAACCCTTCGACGACGCCGCGCACAGCGAACGAGCGCAGCACGGGCGTGACACTACCGGCGCCGCGTACGCTCCGAGCCATGATCGCTCCGCTCGACGCCCTCGCAGTCCACGCCCAAAACGCACCCGACAAGGTCGCCGTCATCGTCGACGCGAGTGGTGGTGCAACGCCCTCGACCACCACGTTCGGTGCGCTGAACGAGCAGATCAACCGCCTCGGTCACGGCTTGATCGCGGCCGGCGCGCGTTCAGGCGAGCGGCTCGTCTGGTGCGGGCCGAACTCGCTCGAGATCATCGTGACGATCCACGCGGCCCGTAAGTGCAACCTCGTCGCCGTACCGCTCTCCTACCGCTTCAACGCGGAGGAGATGCAATACGTCATCGACAATTCCGACGCCACGGTCGTCGTCATCGACGCCGAAGAAGCGCCTTTGGTCGCGGCGGTCCGCGACCAACTGCCGAAGTTGCGAGCCGTTGTGGTTTTCGGGGGCCCGGTACCCGAGGGGAGTGGCTTCCTTGCATGGGACGACGTGTGCGCGAACCAGCCCACCACCGAACCCGACGTCGCGGCCACGAGCGAAGCGGGCGCGGCGATGATCTATACGTCGGGCACCACGGGCAAGCCGAAGGGAGCGTTGCGCACCCGCACCGACCGCCAGATCGTCTTTGCGTTGCTCGACGCGCTTCGGCTCCTGCACGAAGACTCGGTCCACCTCACCACGGGGCCGCTGTACCACTCCGGCCCTCTCGCATTCGCGTCGCTGTCGCACACGTTGGGTGCGCCGATCATCGTCTTGCGCAAGTTCGACGCGGTGCGCTGGATCGCGCTGGTGAAGGAACACCGCGTCACGAACTCCTTCTCGGCGCCGACCCAGCTCAAGCGCATCGTCTCGCTCCCCGACGCCGAGTTGGCGAACGCCGATCTCTCGTCGATGATCTGCCTGATCGCGAACGCGGCACCCGTGCCGTACGCGCTCAAGCAGGAGATCATCGACAAGCTCGGCGACGGCTTCTTGTTCGAGGTATACGGGTCGACGGAGCTCGGTGTCGACACGGTGCTCCCGCCCGAGGACCAACTCCGCAAACCGGGTTCGTGCGGCAAGCCTTACGGCGGCATCGAGATCCGGATCGTGAAGGACGATGGCGAGATCGCGGGAGTCGGTGACGCGGGCGAGCTCTTCGTGCGCACCGGTCTCGCGATGGACGGATATCACGAGACCGAAGAGCAGCTCACCGAGTTGGCCGACGACCAGTGGAAGTCGGTGGGCGATGTCGCGTACGTCGACGACGAAGGCTACGTGTACATCTGTGATCGCAAGAAGGACATGATCATCTCGGGCGGCGTGAACATCTATCCGGCCGAGATCGAAGCCGTTCTGTACGCCCACCCGAAACTCCTCGACGCGGCGGTGTTCGGCATCCCCGACGACGAATGGGGTGAGCGCGTGCACGCGATCGTGCAGCCGAAGGTGGGGGAGACGGTCGACCTCGCCGAGCTCCGCACCTTCGTGGAGTCCCGGCTCGCGCGCTACAAGCAACCGCGCGACTACGAGGTCCGCGCCGAGCTCCCGCGCACCGACTCCGGAAAGCTGCTGAAGCGTCTGCTGCGCGACGAGTACTGGCGCGATCGCGACTCGGCCGTCTGACCCTGGGTCGAGGCACGGGCGCCGATAGCCTCGGCCGCCGTGCCGACCCTCTCGGAAGCCGCGTCGAAGCAGCTGCTCGCGCAATACGGCGTTCCTGTCCTCGACGAGCGAACGGCGGCCGACGCCGGCGCCGCGGTCGCGGCCGCGGAAGCAGTCGGTTTCCCGGTGGTGGTGAAGCTGTGCGGCGACGCGATCGCCCACAAGACCGAACGGGGCCTCGTCCGCCTCGGTCTGGCCGACTCGGCCGCGGTGCGCGCCGCGGCTTCCGAGTTCCTCGCCGCGGCCCGCCCCGACGACGGCCCGGTCGAGCTGCTCGTCGCGCCGATGGTCCGTGGCTCCCGCGAGCTCATCGCCGGCCTCGTGCGCGATCCGCAGTTCGGTCCGTGCGTGATGTTCGGCGTCGGCGGAGTGCTCGCCGAGGCGCTCGGCGACGTCGCGTTCCGGCTCCTGCCGGTCACCGATCTCGATGCCGACGATCTGCTCGACGACCTCGCGACCCAGAAGCTGCTCGGACCGTTCCGCGGCGAGCCGGCCGTCGATCGCGCCACGGTCGCCGCGACGCTCGTCGGTCTGGCGCGTCTCGCGCAGGAGCGACCCGACGTCGCGTCGGTCGACCTCAACCCGCTCATCGTCGTCGACGGGAAGCCGATCGCGGTCGACGCGCTGGTCGAGCTCGACGCGCCGCTTCCGGCCCGACCCGAGCCCCGCGCCCGGCCGACCGATGCTTCGTTCCGTGCGCTGTTCGAGCCGCGCGGCGTGATCGTCGCGGGCGCTTCGACGCACCCCGGAAAGTTCGGCTTCGTCGCGCTGCACAACATCTTGTCGTCGGGATACCAAGGCCGGGTCGCGGCAACCAACCTCGAGGCAACGCCGGTCCTCGGCGTCGAGACCGGCCGCACCGTCGACGATCTGCCCGACGGCCCGTGGGATCTCGTGTTCGTCTGCACGCCTGCGGGCGCCAACGTCGAGCTGCTGCGCTCGTGCGCGCGCCGTGGCGTGCGCGCGGCCTTCCTCACGAGCGCGGGCTACGGAGAAGCGGGAGAGGCCGGGATCCGCGCGCAGCAGGAACTCGTTGCACTCGCCGACGAGCTCGGCATCCTGCTCGCGGGGCCGAACGGGCAGGGCGTCGTGTCGACGCCCGTGCAGCTGTGCGCGCAGATCGTTGCGCCCTACCCGCCGCCCGGGCGGATCGCGATCGCGAGTCAGTCG
>DASYJT010000213.1:0-6590 GCA_035996165.1 Acidimicrobiia bacterium | reverse complement strand
CGTGTTCGACCCGAGTCCCTCCAACTGCTTGCGGCTCGCGGCGGCGGACCCGCTACCGACGCCGACGAGGATGATCACCGACGCGACACCGATCAGGATGCCCAGCGTGGTCAGCCCGGAACGCATCTTGTTGGCGACGATGCCGCGCAGTGCGATCGCAACGCTGGAGAGGTTCATCGGCCCGCTTCCGCCGTGAGCGCGGCGCCGCGTCGGAAAGCGCGCGTGTCTTCGAGAACCGCGCCGTCGCGCAGCCGGACGACTCGCGCGGCCCGTTCCGCCACGTCGTGCTCGTGCGTGATGACGATGACCGTGCGACCCTGGCCGTGAAGGAGGTCGAACAGGTCGAGCACTTCCCGGGTCGACTCACTGTCGAGTGCGCCGGTCGGTTCGTCGGCGAGGATGATCGTCGGGTTGGTGACGATTGCCCGTGCGAGCGCGACGCGTTGCTGCTGGCCGCCGGACAGCTGGTTCGGCGCGTGATCGAGGCGGTCGGAGAGGCCCACCGACGCGAGTGCGGCGCAGGCGCGCTCACGCCGCTCGGCCTTCTTCACGTTCGCGTAGACCAACGGGAGCTCGACGTTCGCGAGCGCCGTCGTTCGGGGGATGAGGTTGAAGCTCTGGAAGACGAACCCGATCTTGCGGTTGCGCACGACACCGAGCGCGTACGCGTCGAGGCTCGCCACCGCGACACCGTCGAGGAAGTAGAGGCCCGCGGTGGGGGTGTCGAGGCAGCCGATGATGTGCATCAACGTGCTCTTGCCGCTACCCGACGCGCCCATGATCGCGAGATACTCGCCCGCGGCGATGTCGAGGCTCACCCCGCGCAACGCGTGCACTGTCGTCGCGTCTGCTCCGTAGACCTTGGTGACATCACGCAGCGCGATGACCGGCGCGTCGCTCATCGGCCACCGCCGATTCCGCCGCCGCCGAGCCCACCGCCGCCGCCGACGCCCCGACCGGCGCCGCCACCGGGCAATCCGCCCGAGGTCACGCTCGCCGCGGCGGAACGCACGACGATCTGCTCGCCGGCCGACAGCCCGCTCGTGATCTCGACCGCGTTGTCACCGCGCAACCCGAGCGTGATCGAGCGCGACGTGTCGCTCGAGCCTGAGCGCACGGTCACGGTGGCAGTGGTTCCCGAGGTCGGGACCGCCGAGGTCGGGAGCGTCACCGCGTTGTCGCGCTTGTCGAGCACGACTGCGACCGACGCCGTCATACCGGGCTTGACGCGCGCCGGCAGCGAGTCGAATCCGACCTTCGCGTAGTACGTGACCACGTTGCTGACCACGGTCTGATTCGTGTCCAACGAGAGCACCGTGCCCGTGAGGGTCTGGCCGGTCAGCGCGTCGAGTGTGATCGTCGCCGCGCCGCCGACGCGGATCTTCGGCGCGTCCGTCTCGGTGAATCCGACCTTCACGTCGAGGCTGCGTACGTCGGTCAGGTCGACGAAGCTCGAGCTCGCGGTGCTGGAAGTCGAGCTCGAGCTCGCTGCGCTCGATCCGGTGCTCGATCCCGACGACGAGCCGGACCCGCTCCCGCCCGACGACGAGTATTGGCCGACTGTGCCCGACACGGAGGCCACCGTCCCCGAGACCGGAGCCTGCAGGATCGTGTCGTCTTCGTTCTTCTGCGCCGAGGCGAGCTGCTGTTGCGCGGACGCGACACTCGCGCGGGACTGCGCGAGGTCCTCGGGCTTGGCCGGCTGTTGTTTCACGGCGTTGCCGGCCAGCGTGGACTGATATTGCAGGTTGGCTGCGGTCAACGAGTTCTGCGCGTTGTCGACCGACTGTTGATCCTGCAGCTTGCCGGAGGTCTGATTTTGCTGCGCCGTCGTGAGCAGGTTCTGCGCCGTGGTCACGCTCGCCTGCGCTTGGGTGGCCGACGTCTGCGCGGCTTGAACATTGGTCGCGAACGAGATCAGGTTCGTGATCTGCGAGCAGTCGACACCGTCCGCGGTGTGATAACCGGGCGTCCCACTGTGCGCGGAGCAGCTCACCTGGTCGAGCTTGTACCGGCTCGCGCGAGTGTCGGCGTTCTCGCTCGAATTTCCGCTCGAGTCGTAGCTGACCTGCAACGTCGCCATCGACGACTTGGCCCGGTCGAGTGCCGCGTTCGCCGACGTCACGGTGTTCCCCGCGGCGTCGAGCTGAGCTTGCGCCTGGTAGATCTGAAGTTGGTACTTGTCGGCGTTCTGGGACGCCGTTTGCAGCGCGTGGGTCACGGCTGCTTGCGCATTGGCGACCGACTGCGCCGCCGATGCCGCGCCGGCCGCATCCTGCGCGCGCTCGAACGACGTCTCACCTCGGAGCTTGGCGGCGAGGGAGGCCTGCGCGGAGGCGAGCGACGCCTGGGCCGACGTGAGCGCGGCGAACTGCAATGTGTCGTCGACGCGCGCCAGCTCCTGTCCGGCGGTCACGTGATCCCCGGCGTGCACCGAGATCGAGGTCACCTTGGCCGTCTGTTGGAAGGAAACGCCGAGATTGGTCGGCGCCTCGACATTTCCCGTCGCGGTCACCGTCGAAAGCACGACGCCGCGCTTGGCGGTGACGACGGTCGAGCGCGTCGCCGTCGTCGACGCGCCGGAACCGATGTTTGCGTACGCGCCGACACCGATCGCCACGGCTACCGCGACGAGGGATCCATTGAGCACGAGATGCTTGCGCATTGAGATTCCTCGCCCGTCAGTTCGACGGTTTGGTTGTGGTGGTGGTGTTCGTCCGACTCGGCAAGAGCGCCGCGCACACCTTGTTGGCGGCCACGAACGTGGCCGAAGTCCGGTCGAACGTCGGGGGCGTGCTCGACGCCGTGCGCGGCGGCACTTTGACCCCGTGATCGCTGAGGCAGGAGGTGTACGCCTGGAACGCCGGTGAGTTCGCGCCGCCACCGAAACCGCGGCCCCCGGTGCGACCGCATGCCGTCAACGCGGCTTGGAACTTCTGCGCGTCGACACCCGCGGGCAGCGATCGCGGTGTCCCACCGCCTCCACCCTGACCGCTTCCGGGCGGCCGGCCGTTGCCGGCGCCCGCGGGAAGCGTGATGCCGTGTTGCGCGAGGCAGTCGCGGAACGCGGTCTGACCGGCGGCGCCGGCCTTTGCCGTTGTGGTCGTGGCCCCGCTACCGGCGGACGCCGATCCCGAAGAGCCGCCGCAACCGGCGAGGACGAATATCGCGCCGAGCGCGATCAGGGGGACTCGGAAGACGCGTGAATGCATCCTCCCAGGAGGCCAGACCAAGCTGGCATGAACTTCGACCCCAGTTGAGTACCACTTGTGAACTCGACTGCGTCAGGCCGGCGGACGCGCCGGCAGCGCGACGACGAGGTGGGCGCCTCTCGAAGGCTCGGAGAGCGAATCGACGTAGGCGGTTCCACCGTGCGCGGCGGCGACCGCGGCCACGATCGCGAGTCCGAGACCACTGCCCCCGCCGGGCGCCCGCCGTTCGTCGTCGGATCGCCAGAATCGGTCGAACACTCGTTCACGCTCGTTCGCCTCTATGCCGGCGCCGTCGTCGATGACGTCGATGCGAGCGCCTTCGGGAGTTGCGCCGACGCGCACCTCCACTGTCGTGCCGGTCGCGGTGTGCTGACGCGCGTTGGAGAGCAGGTTGGCGAACACCTGGCGCAACGTCGTCTCGTCGCCGACCACGTGCACGGGCCGGGGCGCGACCAGCGTGATCGGCCGATCGGGCTCGACCGCGCTCGCGTCGTGGACGGCGTCGGCGGCAATCGCCGCGAGATCGACGTCGACGAGCTGCAGTGGCCGACCCTCGTCGAGCCGCGCCAACGAAAGGAGGTCGTCGACCAGCACCCCCATGCGCGCAGCTTCGTGCTCGATCCGGGCCACCGCTCGACTCGACTCGGCTTCGCCCGGCAGCGCACCGGCGCGCAGGAGCTCGGCGTAGCCCCGAATCGACGTGAGCGGTGTTCGCAGCTCGTGCGAGGCGTCGGAGATGAACTCGCGCAGAGTCTGTTCCGACGCGGAGCGCGCATCGAAGGCGGAGTTCAACGCGCGGCCCAGACGGGCGACCTCGTAACCGCCGCTGATGTCGACGCGACGATCGACCTCACCCGCGGCAACCGCGTCTGCGGTATCGGCGATATGGACTATCGGCCGCAGCCCGAGGCGCACGAGCCACAGCGCGAGCGCGCCGGCGAGCATCAACATCACCGCCGTCGCGATTCCCTCGATCCAGTAGAGGCGGACCATCGTGGCCTCGACGTCGCGTAACGGCGAGATGACGACGGCCACGTCGGTGGTCCCGGCGAGCGCCATGGCGACCCCGCGATAGCGACCGGATGGGCTGGTGAACTCGAATCTCGTCGTCCGGCCGGCGCGAGCGGCCGCCAACGGGCCCGGCGGCAGCACTTCGAACGCGTTGCTGGTCACCGAGAAGGGGCCTCGCAGTGCCTTGACGACGTGACCCTTGGAGTCGATGCGCGCCGCCTGTACCTCCGGGTTCCCGGCGCGCGGCGCCGGCGGCCCGCCGCGGCGCGGATCGGCCGCCGGAGGTGTCGATCGATCGGCCGAGCGCAGCAGGAACGCGGCAAAGTCGCCCGTCGCGTCGAGTCGATCGTCGATGCGTCCGATGAGGTACGAATGCAACAATGTCGCGGTCGCGAGGTTCGACGCGACGAGACCGACGGTCACGATCGACAACACGACCAGCACGAGCCGCGCCCGGAGGCTCATCTCAGTTCTCGTCCGGATTGCGGAGCACGTAGCCGACGCCGCGCATCGTGTGGATCAATGGCGGCCCGAGACCGTCGAGCTTCTTGCGCAGGTAGGAGATGTAGGTCTCGACGACCGTCGACTCACCACCGAAGTCGTACTGCCACACGTGCTCGAGTATCTGTTGCTTCGACACCACGCGGCCGGCGTTCATCATGAGGAACTCGAGCACATTGAACTCGAGGCGCGACATGTCGATCCGCTGCTCGCGGCGAATCACGCTGCGGCCGTCGGAGTCGAGGGTCAGGTCACCGATCACGATCTGACGGGGCCATCGATCGGCCGCGGTGACCCGGCGGAGGATCGCCTCGATGCGGGCGAGCAACTCCTCGAGGCTGAACGGCTTCGTGATGTAGTCGTCGGCGCCGAGGTGCAGCCCACGGACTCGATCGGCGGGAGCGTCGCGCGCGGTGAGGAACACGACCGGCGTGTCGATGCCGTCGCGGCGGAGCCGCTGGATGACGTCGAGCCCGTCGAGCCCCGGCATCGAGATGTCGAGCACGATGAGATCGGGTCGGGTCGCGACAACCTTGGCCAGCGCCTCGCGTCCGTCCTGGGCGATGTCGACCTCGAACCCGACGAAGCGGAGGCCGACCGCGACCAGGTCGGTGATGTAGTCCTCGTCGTCGACCACGAGGATGCGCACTCCCTGTGGATCGATCGTCAACCGCATGAGTGCATGATGAGGACCGCGCCTCTCGGCTACCTGAGCGTTGGTTGAGTGCAGCTTGAGAGTTTGCCCTTCCCAGTCAGATCACGCGGGTCGCGAACACCGCCAGACGGTGGTCGTGCGTGCCGAGACCCGTGTTGAAGCCGCCCGCGCACGTGATGAGCGTGAGGTGGGCGAGGCCGTCCTTCGAGCGCTGGGGAGTGGTTCCCGCGACCGGCCCGGCTCCGTAGATCTGGCGCAGGACAGCCGGGTCGGTCGTCTGATCGAGCGGAAACGACGTCGAGCCGGTCACCGCGAACGCGACGTCGAGCCCGGTGCGGGTGTCGTGCACGATGATCCGATCACCGGGGTGCAACTGGTCGATGTGACCGAACACTCCCTGGGTACCGCGCGGTCCGTTGATGTGTCCCGCGATCAGCGCGGTGCTGATCACGCCGGGGACCGCGCTGCCGCGGTACCAGAACGCCTCCTGCCAGACCGGGTCGTTGCGCGGGCCTTCGGGCGCGTCCATGACGTTCCCGGGAGTCACGCCGACGCCGAGTACTTGCGCGCGGACGTTGATCGACGGGATCAATAGCTGGATCGGCACGGGCGCCGGTCCGGCGCGCACGTCCAATCCCTTGGCGTACAACGCGGCCGGGACCGGAGGGTCGGGGGCGGGGCGCTTGTGCGCGGGCTTGCGCGTCAGCCGCTTCATCGTCCTCGTCGTCGACGTAGACGTAGAGACGGGCGTCGGCGCGGCCGTTCGATGCTCACTGCTCGCGCATTCCGCGAGCAGTGTGAGCATCGCGATCAGCGAGACCGCGAGCGCGACTCGCCGGTGCGGGCCTCGCCTCGTGGTCGCCGACCGCGCACCTAGCGCGGGGTTCCGTGCGCACGGAGCCGGCGCCGGACGAGCACGCCGGTCACTCCCAGCGAACCGACACCGGCCAGGAGGACCGCGGGCCACGGGAAGTCATTGGCGGGCATCGGTGCGACACCGGTGCGCGGCGGGCCGACGATACCGACGGTGAGTCCGAGGGTCGTCGTGGTGACGCCGGGCGCAGCCGTCGTGACCGTGCCGGGTGCGGTGGTCGTCGGCGTACCTGCCCCGGGCGCGATCGTCGTTGTCGGGGAAGGGAGCGAGGTCGCGCATGTCGGGTTCGTGAAGTGGTCGTTGATCAAGGTCACCGAGGCGGTGCTGGCGAGCGCCC
>DASYJT010000212.1:0-3004 GCA_035996165.1 Acidimicrobiia bacterium | reverse complement strand
GCGAAGCCGACGGTTACGCCGTCTCGGTGCACCGCTTCGCAGATCACTGAGACGGGAGTACGGTTCGGGCTCACACAGGTCGGTTGTACGGAGGTTTTCATGGGCGACGAGCCATACGCCGCGTTGTTGCCGTGGGCAGCTTTCGCCGTCGTCGACCGCACCCACGGTGACCCGATGTGGGCGGGGCTCGCCGCCCTCGTCACCGCCCTCACGCTCCTCGCCACGAGCTCGCGCGACGTGAGCCGGCCCTACACGAACGTGATCGTGCTCGGCGGCGCGGTCTGGTTCGCCGGCTTGGCCATCACCGGGGCGGTCCACCCGACCAATGCGGGATTCCTCGCGCACGACGGACGCGCGGTCTCCGCCGCCGGGTTCGCGTTGATCGCGTTCGGTTCGCTCGCGTTCCGTCCCGCGGTCGAGCACTACACGAGACCGCACGTCCGTTCGAGTCAGTGGGGCGATCGCTCGTTCCGGCGCGTCAACGTGTTGATCACCCTCATCTGGGCGGCGACGTTCACGGGAATCTCGATCTCACACTTCGTCGGCGCGTCGATGGACCGGCCGGAGACGTTCACCGTGTTCAACTGGATCGTGCCGATCGCGCTCGCCGCGATCGCGGCGCACCGGTCGCGCGTCTGTTGGGAGAATTTCAACGACGACGACAGGTACGAGCCCGACCCGATGCGCGACCTTGCCCTCGACTGGGAAGCGCCCCTCCACGACTCCGACCGCTAGCGCCGTTCACCCCCACCCCCCAATTCCTGCCAACAGTTGGCAGGGAATTCGTTACGTGACAACGATTTTCCTGCCAACAGTTGGCAGGATTTTCGTTGCGTGACAACGATTTTCCTGACAACTGTTGGCAGGGTTAGTGGGGGGGGACGCGTCGAATCGCGACGAGGGGTTCAGCTGAGGGCGCTGCAGCAGGTGTCGACGATGAGCCGGGTCACGACGTACGGGTCCATGTTGGCGTTGGGCCGGCGGTCCTCGATGTAACCCTTCTTGTCGACCTCGACCTGCCACGGGATGCGCACCGAAGCGCCCCGGTTCGACACGCCGTAGCTGAACTCGTTCCACGGCGCCGTCTCGTGCGATCCGGTGAGCCGCAGTTCGATGCCGTCGCCGTACTGCGCGACGTGCTCGGCCGCGTTCTTCCCGAGCGCTTCGCACGCCGCGATGATCGGGTCGTAGCTCTCGCGCATCGCCTTCGTGGAGAAGTTGGTGTGCGCACCGGCGCCGTTCCAGTCGCCACTCACGGGCTTCGGGTCGAGCGTGGCGGCGATGCCGAAGTCTTCCGCGATGCGGTAGAGCAACCAGCGCGCCACCCACAACTGGTCGGAGACGTCGAGCGGCGAGAGCGGGCCGACCTGGAACTCCCACTGGCCCGGCATGACCTCGGCGTTGATGCCCGAGATCCCGAGCCCCGCGGTGATGCAAGCGTCGAGGTGCGCCTCGACGACGTCACGCCCGAACACCTCGTCGGCGCCGATACCGCAGTAATAGAAGCCCTGCGGAGCCGGGAAGCCGCGCACCGGGAAACCGTGCGGGCGACCCTCCTTGAAGAACGTGTACTCCTGCTCGATACCGAACAGCGGTTCCTGGGTCGCGAACTTCTCCGCGACCGGCTTGAGCAGCGCGCGCGTGTTCGTGACGTGCGGCGTCATGTCGGTGAGCAGCACCTCGGACATCACGAGGATGTTGTCGCCGCCGCGGATCGGGTCGGGGTAGCTCGCAACGGGCTTCAGCACACAGTCGGAAGCCGCGCCCGGCGCCTGGTTCGTGCTCGAGCCGTCGAAGCCCCAGATGGGGAGGTCCTTGCCGTTCTCGAGGATCTTCGTCTTCGAACGAAGGCGCGGCGTCGGCTCCGTGCCGTCGATCCAGATGTACTCCGCCTTGATGACCACTGCTCGCTCCGATCTCGAGGGCGCACTTCCGCCCGCTTGTGATTAGGCAGCTTTCAGGGACGCGATTTCCCGGCTATTGCTCGATTGTGAACGCTCTGTTACTGCGTCCTCCCGCCTCGGGAGACCCTAGGCGAGGGCCCGTAAACTCTCCACATGGAACGGCAGAACGAATACGTGTTGCGCACCGTCGAGGAGCGCGGCGTGCGCTTCGTGCGCCTGTGGTTCACCGACGTTCTCGGGTTCTTGAAGTCGGTGGAGATCACCCCGGCCGAGCTCCAGGTTGCCCTCGAGGAGGGCATCACCTTCGACGGCTCCACGATCGAGGGCTACAGCCGGATCCAGGAATCCGACATGCTCGCCCGGCCCGACGCCAACACCTTCGAGCTGCTCCCGACCGAAGACGGCGACACGGTCATGGCCCGGATGTTCTGCGACATCTCGACCTACTCGAGCGAGCCGTTCGAGGGCGATCCCCGCCGAGTTCTGAAGCGGAATCTCGAAAAGGCACGCGAGAAAGGCTTCACCTTCTTCGTCGGTCCCGAGATGGAATTCTTCTACTTCCGATCCGGCGGTACCGTCGAGCCGCTCGACTCGGCCGGCTACTTCGACCTCACCGCGCACGACCTCGGGTCGCGGCTGCGTAAGCAGACCGTGCTGCGGCTGGAAGCCATGGGCATTCCCGTCGAGTACTCGTTCCACGAGAACGGTCCGAGCCAGCACGAGATCGACCTGCGTTACACCGACGCGCTCGAGATGGCCGACAACGTGATGACGTTCCGGCTCATCGCGAAAGAGGTTGCGGCCGACAACGGCGTGTACGCCACCTTCATGCCGAAGCCCATCACGGGCGCGTTCGGCTCGGGGATGCACACGCACGTGTCGTTGTTCGAAGGTGACGTGAACGCGTTCCACGACCCGGGCGACGAGTACGGCATGTCAAAGGTCGCCAAGCACTTCATCGCCGGGCTGCTCGTGCACGCGAGCGAGATCTGCGCGATCACGAACCAATGGGTGAACTCGTACAAGCGATTGATCCCGGGTTACGAGGCGCCGGTCTACAAGTGCTGGGCGCGCAACAACCGTTCGGCGTTGGTACGCGT
>DASYJT010000211.1:0-1660 GCA_035996165.1 Acidimicrobiia bacterium | reverse complement strand
CCGTGACCGGAGGCGACGCGGCGCGGCTCTACGAGCGGCTCGGCTGGAACGAGGTCGGCGTGATCCCGAACTACGCGCTCTATCCGGACGGGCGGCCGTGCGACACGACCGTCTTCTGGAAATCGGTCTAGAAGCGGGTTAGGGCCCGGCGACCGGCGCGTCGGGCGGGACACCGAGGTACTGCAGGTCGAACTTCGCGATCTCCGCGAACGCGGGTGCTGCAACTACGCCGCCGAAGATCGCGCCGCGCGGGTCGTCGACCGTGACGAGCACGACGAGCCGCGGCTTGGCGACCGGGACGAACCCGACGAACGACGCGACGTACTGGCCCGTCGTGTAGCCGTTCGGGCCTGGCTTCTGCGCCGTGCCGGTCTTACCGCCGACCGTGTAGCCAGGGATGTGCGCCGCGTTGCCGGTGGCGCCGTGCTCGTCGACGACGTTCGTGAGCATCTGCTTGAGGACAGTGTCGACAGCGGGCGAGACGAGGCGGCGCCGCTTGAAGTCGTGGACGGCGCGGCGGCCGATCTTCTCGACGAGGTGCGGCTGCACCCAGATGCCACCGTTCGCGATCGCGGCGTACGCGGCCGCCATCTGCACCGGCGTGACCGCGATGCCCTGCCCAATCGGGACGTTGCCGATCGTCGAGCCCGACCACTTGTCGAGGGGGAGCACCTGACCCTGGCTCTCACCGGGGAAGTCAATGCCGGTCTTGGAGCCGAAGCCGAACTTCGCGACCCAGTCCATCAGCGTGGAGCGGCCGAGCTGCTCTGCGATCGTCACCACACCGACGTTCGAGGAGCGCGAGAGGATCTTCGCGACGCTCAGCGTTTCGGTGCCGCGCCGCTCAGCGTCGTGGATCACGCGGTCGGCGACGCGGATCGAATAGTCGAGCTTGAAGGTCGTCTCCGGCCGGACGATCCCAGTCGAGAGCGCGCCGGCGATCGTCACGAGCTTGAAGACCGAGCCGGGCTCATAGGTGTCGGTGACCGCGCGGTTGCGCTGGAGTGCCAACGGCACGCTGCCCGCCTTGTTCGCGTCGTAGCCGGGCGCCTGCGCCATCGCGAGCACCGCGCCCGTCCGCGGATCGATCACCACGGCGGTCGCCGACTTTGCATGCCAGTGCGCGATCGTCTTGCGCAGCACCGCTGCGGCGTTCGCCTGGATCGTGTTGTCGATCGTCGTGAAGAGGTCGTGGCCCTGCTGCTCCGGCGTCATGCTGACCACGTTGATCGCGCGCCCGAACGGGTCGCGAACAATCGTCTGCTTGCCGGTCTTGCCGGTCAGGTTGCGGTTGTACTGAATCTCGAGCCCACCGAGTCCCTTGTTGTCGGTGCCCGCGAAGCCGATCACCTGCGACGCAACGGAGAGCTGCGGGTACGCGCGCTTCTCCTCCGGATAGGAGTTGACACCGACGAAGGCCTTCTTCAGGAACGCCTCGGCCGCCTTGGGATCGGCGAACCGCTTGATGTAGAGGAAGCTCGATTTCCGGTTCAGCAGCTGCGGGTAGAGCGCGTTCGCATCGACGCCGAGGAACTTCTGCGCCGCGACGGCGATCGCGCGCGGCTCGGTCAGCTGGCGCGGGTCGGCGTAGACCGTCGTCGTCGTCTCGCCGATCGCGAGCGGCACGCCGGCGGCGTCGTAGATCGTCCCGCGCCCGGCA
>DASYJT010000210.1:0-2664 GCA_035996165.1 Acidimicrobiia bacterium | reverse complement strand
AGCGTCGTGTAACCGACCGCGTACTTACCCTTCCGCGCGTATGGCGCGGGGTCGGCCGGGATGGGCCGGGTGGTCGCGGTCGGCGTCGCTTTGGTCGAGCTGCTGCACGCGGTGCTCAGCAGGAAAAGCCCGGCGGCCGCGACGAGAACAGTGCGCTTCGGGAGGGAGGCGATCATCGCCCGAGTCTGCACGCACCGAACGACATCCGTCGAACGCGCCGAGAGCTAGACCGCGGCCGCGCCGCTCCAGACGATGGGCGCCGCGTCGGTCCAGAGCCGCTCGAGCCCGTAGAACTCGCGCGTCTCGGCCAGGAACACGTGCACGATGACGTCGCCGTAGTCGAGCAAGACCCAGGTCATGTCGTCGAGTCCCTCGACGGAACGAGGCTTCACACCGGCGCGCTCGAGCAGTTGCGCCTTCACTTCGTCGACGATCGCGCGCACCAAGCGCGTGTTCGACGCGTGCGCGATCACGAACGCGTCGACGATGCCCATGATCTCGGCGACGTCGAGCACGACGATGTCTTCGGCCTTCTTGTCGTCGGCGGCGCGCGCCGCGATGCGCGCCCGTTCGGTACTCGTCGTGCTCAGCGCTTCGGTCACGGAATCCTTTGCGGGTCGACGGTGGGAACGGAGGTCGAGGTCGCCGCGGATGCGGGTGTGTTCTCCCACGAACGGGTGGTGCCGAAGTGGGCGGCGACTCCTCCGGAGGCGCCGGCGAGAACGAGGGCCGCCAGCACGCCCCACCCCTCACGCGAACGACGACGCCTCGGGGTCGTCGTGTCCGCTCGCGCCATCACTGTCCAGTGTAGAGACCACGTGCGCGCAATACCCGAGCCGCCCGAGGTGGGACGAGGAACTCGACCGATTCACCCGCGGCGATACGACGCCGCAGGTCGGTCGACGACACGTCGAGGCGCGGCATGTGTACGCGGACGCAGCGCCAGCCGGGTAACGGCGGCGTGGGCGCTACGTCTTCGCGGTCGACCATCGCCAGCGTCACCGCGGCCTGCAGCGCGTCGGCCCGGTGCCAGGTGTCGAGCGAAGCGGCGACGTCGCTGCCGACGATGAGGAAAACCTCGCGCTCGGCCTCGGCCCGCACTGTCTCGACGGTATCGATCGTGAAGGTCGGCCCCGGTCGATCGATTTCGAGTCGCGAGACTTCCAGTCCGCCGACTCCTTCGAGGGCCGCCTCGACCATCTCGTAACGGGCTTCCGCGGGGGCGCCGACCCGGCCTCGCTTCTGCCACGGATCTCCGGCCACCACCACGAGGACACGGTCGAGATCGAGCTGGTCACGCGCCGCCGCGGCCGCCGCGAGATGGGCGACGTGCACGGGGTCGAAGGTCCCACCGAGGATGCCGAGGCGCTCCACCGGGCGAGTGTACGAGAAGGCATCGTGAACGCCGTGTTGCGTCCGGCTGTCTCCGCGCGCCGGCGTCCTAATCTTCCGGCGTGCATAGTCTCGTCGTGCGCGTGTGGCTTCCAGACCGACCGGGTGCGCTCGGTCTGGTCGCGTCCCGTATCGGTGCGATCGGCGGCGACATCGTCGGGATCGACGTGCTCGAGCGCAGCGAGCACGTCGCGGTCGACGAATTCGCGGTGCTGTTGCCCGACAAGGATCTCGTCCCGCTCCTCGTACGCGAGATCGAAGAGGTCGACGGGGCGTCGGTGGAAGAGTGGCGCGAGGTCGGGACCTTTCCGGACCCGCGTCTCGACGCCCTCGAATCGGTCGAGCACCTGTCGTGCGCGACCACCCGCGCCGAGCTCGTGCAACGCCTCGTCGACAGCGTGTGCGAAGAGTTCGCGGCCGACTGGGCGGTGCTGTTGCACGGAAACACCGCACTGACGTCGGCGGGCACCGACATTCCCGACGCATCGGTGCTCGAGGCTTTGGCGGCGGGCACCGCCGCGTCGCCGATCGTCGCGGCCGGCGACTCCGGACCCGACGATCTCGCGGTCGCGCCGTTCCCCACGGGCGACGTCGTGTTGCTCGTCGGACGCGACGGTCACCCCTTCCGCCGGCGCGAACGCCGCCAGTTGCTCGCGCTCGCGCGCATCGCCGACCGCGTCGGGACGATTCTTTCCACGTAGCACCGCCGCGGGCTCCCGAGGAGCTCACTCGCTAACTGCTGCGCGCGTTCTCGTCGAGCTCGAGGTCGAGCTTCAGGTAGTGCTCGAAGCGGGCGGCATCGAGCGCGCCGGTCTCGATCGCGGCGCGGATCGCACACCCGGGCTCGGGCCCGTGCGAGCAGTTCTTGAAGCGGCACTTCGCGGCCAACGCCTCGACGTCGGAGAACACCCGACTCAAACCCTCGTCGGCTTCCCACAGCGCGACCGAACGCATGCCGGGCGTGTCGACCAGCCAGCCTCCGCCCGGCAATTCCACGAGCTCGCGCGCCGTCGTGGTGTGCCGCCCCCGCTGGTCGTTCTCCCGCACGTCGCCGACCGCCTGGGTCTGACTCCCGATGAGCCCGTTGACCAGCCTCGACTTTCCGACACCCGACGCACCGATGACGGCGACGGTGCGATCGGGACGGGCGAGCGCGCGCAGCCGGTCGAGGCCGACGCCGGTCACCGCGCTGGTCACGACGACCTCGAGATCGGTTGCGGCCGTGTTGGCGATCTCGACGGCGCGCTCGGCGCCGGCCGGGTCGACGAGATC
>DASYJT010000209.1:0-8184 GCA_035996165.1 Acidimicrobiia bacterium | reverse complement strand
TGTGCGCGCTCGCGTACCTGTTCTCGGTGTTCCGTGCCCGGCCCTCGCCCTTCTACCTGATGGACGAGGTCGAAGCCGCCCTCGACGACGTGAACCTCCATCGGTTCCTCGATCTCGTGCACGAGTTCCGCAACGAGGCCCAGCTCGTCGTCGTGTCACACCAGAAGCGCACGATGGAGGCCGCCGACGTGCTGTACGGGGTCTCGATGGCGCCCGGCGCGTCGAGCCGGGTCGTGACGCAGCGCATGCGTGACCTGACCTTCGACGAGGCAACCCCCTAGCGAGAGTGCAGAGCAGGCCTGGGTAGCCTCCCGGGCATGTTGGTCGTCATTCTCGTCGTCCTTGTCGCGCTCGTCCTCGTGTCGGCGGGCGTGATCGTGGCCGTGCGCGCCGCCGGACGCTCGAAGGCGCGCGGCCCGCTCGCCGGCGAGCCGACCGCGCCGCCCGTGGAGCGCGCGGTGGCCACGCCGACGCCCACCGTCGACGAGCTCGAGGCGTTGCTGCGTGCGCCCGACGTCGAGGCCCCTCCGGCGGAGGTTCCCGCGCCCGAGGCGCCGGAGATCGTCGAACGACCGCGTCTTCGCGATCGGCTGGGCGGAACTCGCAAGGCCTTCTCGGGGGCGTTCGGCCGGATACGCGGCCGCAAGATCGACGACGACACCTGGGACGAGCTCGAGGAGTCGTTACTGCTCGCCGACGTCGGGATGCTGACCACGACGCGTCTGCTCGACGCGGTGCGTACGGGGGCGAAGGAGACGTCGGCGACCGAGCCCGACGAGCTCATCGCGCTGCTGCGTGACGAAGTGGTGGCGTTGCTGGCCGACGACGCCGATCGTTCGTTGCGGTTGACGCCCGGCGAGCAGAACGTCTGGATGTTCGTCGGCGTCAACGGGGTCGGTAAGACGACGACGATCGGCAAGCTTGCGGCGCAACGGGTCGAGGAGGGTCACCGCGTGGTGCTCGCCGCGGGTGACACGTTCCGTGCCGCCGCCGCCGACCAGTTGCAGCTGTGGGCCGAGCGCACCGGCGGCGAACTGGTGCGCGGCCAAGAGGGTGCCGACCCGAGCTCCGTCGTGTTCGACGCGATGTCGGCCGCGGCGAGCCGCGGCGCCGACCTCGTGCTGGTCGACACGGCCGGGCGCCTGCACACGAAGAAGAACCTGATGGACGAGCTGAGCAAGCTGCGCCGCATCGTCGATCGCACGCCGGGCGCGCTCAAGGAAGTGATGCTGGTGATCGACGCCTCGACCGGCCAGAACGGCCTGGTGCAGGCGAAGCAGTTCGCGGAGGCGGTCGACGTCACCGGCATCGCTCTGACCAAGCTCGACGGAACGTCGAAGGGCGGCATCGTCCTCGCGATTCAGGCCGAGCTCGGCATCCCCGTGAAGGTCGTCGGCGTCGGCGAAGGCACCGGCGACCTCATCGAGTTCGACCCCGCGGAATTTGCCTCGGCGCTCTTCAGCGACGACGTGTAGGTACGCTGGTCAGCTGTGTTCGACGCGCTGAGTGACCGTCTCGACGGCATCTTTTCGAAGCTCCGGAGCCGCGGGCGGCTGACGGAGAAGGACGTCGACGAGATCTCGCGCGAGATCCGGCTCGCGCTCCTCGAGGCCGACGTCAACGTCCGGGTCGTCAAGTCGTTCATCGGACGCGTGAAGGAACGCGCGGTCGGGGCCGAGGTGGCGAAGGCCCTCGATCCGGGCCAGCAGTTCATCAAGATCGTGCACGAGGAGTTGGTGGCGACCCTCGGCGGCACCACCGGCAAACTCACGATGAGCCCGAAGCCGCCGACCGTCCTGATGCTCGCGGGGCTCCAGGGCTCCGGAAAGACGACCGCCGCCGCCAAGCTCGCCAAGCTGCTGAAATCGCAGGGCCTGCACCCTCTGTTGGTCGGCGCCGATTTGCAGCGTCCGGCTGCCGTCGAGCAACTGCGCGTGCTCGCGGGCCGCGTCGACGTGCCGTTCTACAGCGAGGCCACCGATCCGGTGAGTGTCGCACGCGGCGCGATCGAAGAGGCGCAGCGCCTCGGCCGCAACTTCGTCATCGTCGACACCGCAGGCCGGTTGCAGATCGACAACGACCTGATGGACGAGCTCAAGGCGATCGCGGCCGCCGTGCAACCGCAGAACACCTTGCTCGTCGTCGACGCGATGACCGGTCAGGAAGCGGTCAACGTCGCCGAGGCGTTCAACGATGCCGTCGGCCTCGACGGTGTCATCCTCACCAAGATCGACGGCGACGCGCGCGGTGGCGCCGCGCTCTCGGTGAAAGAAGTGGTCGGCAAGCCGATCCTGTTCGCGGGTACCGGCGAGAAGCTCGACGAGTTCGAGCCGTTCCATCCCGATCGGATGGCGAGCCGCATCCTTGGCATGGGCGACGTGTTGACGCTCATCGAGAAGGTCGAAGCCACCTTCGAAGAAGGCGAGAAGCGCAAGGCCGAGGAGATCCTCGAGAGCGGGCGCCTGACGCTCGAGGACTTCCTCGAGCAGATGCAACAGATCAAGCGCATGGGCCCGCTGCAGAACGTCCTCGGAATGCTGCCCGGCGTGCCCAAGGAGGTGCGCAACGCGGAGATCGACGACAAGGACATCGGCCGGATCGAAGCGATCATCCGGTCGATGACGCCTGAAGAGCGGCGCAAGCCCGAGCTGATCAACGGCTCGCGGCGCACGCGCATCGCGCAGGGGAGCGGCACTTCGACCAGCGAGATCAACAACCTGCTCAAGCAGTTCAAGCAGGTGCAGACGATGATGAAGGGCATGGGCGGGCTCACCCGCAAAGCCAAAGGCAAGGGCAAGAAGGGCAAGGGGAACAAGTTGAAGGGCCCGAAGCTGCCGACCGGCGGTGGGCTGACCGGTAGCGGCCTGCCCGGCGGCCTTCCGGGCTTTCCGCCCCGTTGACGTAGACTCCCCGCGCTGTTCCCCGAAGAGGAGTCTGTGTTGGCTGTCAAGATCCGTTTGATGCGAGTTGGCAAGAAGAAGCAGCCGACCTATCGCCTCGTCGTCGCCGATGCGCGCAGCCCGCGCGACGGCCGTTTTCTCGAAATCCTCGGCCAGTACGCGCCGCGCCAGGAGCCGTCGCTCGTCAACATCGACGGCGACCGCGCGCTGCACTGGTTGAACGCCGGCGCCCAGCCCACCGAGAGCGCGGCGAAGATCCTGCAGATCGCCGGGGTCTGGGACGCGTACAAGGACGCCAACGGCAAGGTCGCCGCGTCGAAGCCGAAGGTGAAGGTCAAGGCGAAGACGGTCAAGGAAACACCGGCCGCCGCCGCGCCTGCTCCGGCACCTGCGGCCGAGGCGGAGGCACCGGCGGCGGAGCCCGAGGTCGCGGCGGAAGCGCCGGCCGAAGAGTCGACCGAAGCATGAGCGACGAACTGGTCGACGACGACTTCGAAGAAGATGACGATTTCGAGGAAGACGACGACTTCGACGACGTCGCCCCCGAGGGCAACCGCGTCGTCGGGGCACGCGCCCGGGCGGCGGTCGAGCACATCGCCCGTCACCTCGTCGACGACCCCGACGGCATCTTCGTCGACGCGAACGAGCGCGGCGACAACGTCACGTTGCTCGTGCACGCGAGCCCGGGCGACCTCGGTCGCATCATCGGCAAGCGTGGTCGCGTGATCCAAGCCGTGCGCCAGGTCGCGCGCGCTGCGGGCGCAACCGAAGACGTGCGCGTCTCCGTCGACGTCGCGGAGTAATCGCCCGGTGGGCCCCGGTGCCCGGCTCGAGGTCGGTCGGATCGGACGCGCGCACGGCTTACGCGGCGAGGTCGTCGTGACGCCCGTGAGCAACATCGCCGACCGCTTCGCCAAGGGCTCCACGTTGTGGGTCGACGGAAGCCCGCTCGCGATCACGACCTCGCGTCCGAACCAGCACCGGTTCGTCGTGCGCTTCGAGGGTGTCGACGATCGCAACGCGGCCGAAGCGCTACGCGGCAAGGTCGTCGAGGCGGAACCGCTCGAGGACGCGCCCGACGGCGAGCTCTGGGTGCACGAGCTGATCGGTTCCGAGGTGCGCGATCGCGCGGGTACCGCGCTCGGAAACGTCGTTGCCGTCGAGGCGAATCCCGCACACGATTTACTCGTGCTCAACGGTGGCGCGCTCGTGCCGATGGTGTTCGTCGTGTCGTCCGAGTCCGGCGTGGTGGTGGTCGACCCGCCGGAAGGCCTCTTCGACCTCTAGCTGGCGGGTCACGCCGTGCGCATCGACGTCTTTTCGATCTTTCCCGAGTATCTCGACCCGCCGCTGCACGTGTCGTTGCTCGGCCGGGCGCGCGCCGAGGGCGTGCTCGACGTCCGCCTGCACGACCCGCGCGCGTTCACGACCGATCGTCATCGCAGCGTCGACGACGAGCCGTTCGGCGGCGGTGCCGGCATGGTGATGACCCCGGAGCCGCTGTTCACCGCGGTCGAAGCAGTGGAGCCGGCCCGGCCGTTGCTGTTGTTGTCGGCGAGCGGTCGCCGGTTCGACCAGGATCGAGCGCGCGATCTTGCAACGGGCGCCGGGTTCTCCCTGATCTGCGGACGGTACGAGGGAGTCGACCAACGCGTCGCCGACAATCTCTGCGACGGCGAGCTCTCGGTCGGCGACTTCGTGCTGGCCGGGGGAGAAGGCGCCGCCCTGGTCGTGATCGAGGCCGTCACGCGCCTGCTCCCGGGGGTCATGGGCAACGCCGACTCCGCGGCCGAAGAGTCGTTCACCGACGGGCGGCTCGAGTACCCGCAGTACACGCGCCCGGCGGAGTTCCGGGGCTGGGCGGTCCCCGAGGTGCTCCGTTCGGGTGATCACGCCCGGATTGCCCGGTGGCGTGCCGCCCAGGCGCTCCGCCGGACCCTCGCCCGGCGTCCCGATCTCGTGCCGGGCGCGCTCGACCCGTCCGATGCCGCGCTCTTGGCCGAGTTCCCCGACGACGACCCTTCCCGCTAGCATCTCGGGTCGCGCTCGCCCGGGCGCGCGTTCACCGGGAGCCCCCATGCACCGCACTGATCTCGTCGACCGCGCCGGTCTGCGCGACGACGTTCCCGATTTCGGCCCCGGAGACACCCTGAAGGTGCACGTCCGAGTCGTCGAAGGCAACCGCGAGCGGGTCCAGGTGTTCCAGGGCGCGGTCATCCGCCGCCAGGGTGGCGGGGTCCGCGAGACGTTCTCGGTCCGCAAGGTGAGCTTCGGCGTCGGCGTGGAGCGCACCTTTCCGGTGCATTCGCCCATCATCGCCAAGATCGAAGTGATCACTCGGGGTGACGTGCGCCGGGCAAAGTTGTACTACCTGCGCGATCGGATCGGAAAGGCCGCAAAGATCAAGGAAAAGCGGTTCTGACCCGTTCTGACCGGCTCATTCCGGGCCACCGAGAGGGTCGCGCGCCGGTCGTACACTGGCTCCGATGAGCGCCGAAGACCTCGAACGGTACGAGACGGAGATCGAGCTACAGCTCTACCGCGAATACCGCGACGTGCTGCCGATGTTCCAGTACGTCGTCGAGACCGAGCGACGCTTCTATCTCGCCAACGATGTCAAGCTCGACGCAAAGCAGGAGAACGGACGCACGTTCTTCGAATTGCAGTTGCGCGATGCATGGGTCTGGGACATGTACCGGCCCACTCGGTTCGTCGCCGATGTCCATGTCGTCACGTTCAAGGACGTGAACATCGAGGAGCTTCCCGGTAAGGACCTCTAGGGGCGAATGGCCGATGCGCGGCGCGCGGTAGGGGTTGCCGGAGAGGACGCGGTCTGCCGTTGGTACATCGACGGCGGCTACGTGGTGGTCGCCCGCAACTGGCGAGTGCGGGAGGGCGAGATCGACGTCATCGCCCGCCGGGGCGCGACGATCGTGTTCTGCGAGGTGAAGACGAGGCGCGGTGACGCGTTCGGTCTGCCGGCCGAGGCGGTGACGCCGCGCAAACAGGCCCGGATCCGTCAACTCGCGGTCCGCTGGCTGGCCGACGAACACGCGCGCGCCGACGTGCTGCGCTTCGACGTCGCGTCGGTGAAGCCCGACGGCCGAGGGGCGTGGACCGTCGACGTGATCGAAGCCGCGTTCTGACGTTCTGAGTGTCAACGCTTCTTGCGCGGTCTCGACGCGCGGTGCCAACACCCGCTGTGCCAATGGCGACGGTCTTGCGGCTCTTCGACGGGGACGACGACCTCGTGTCCTTCGCCGGGCCGGATCTCGTGGTCGCAGCCCGGGCAGCGGTACGTCTTCTCCGCCTCGTAGGGCTGGACGTGGCGGACCTCGACGCCGCCGGCGGGTTCCGTCCACCGGTGCGTGCTCATGCGCCGGTTACGGTACCGCCCGTGGAGGGACTGCTCGTCGACCGGACCGACGGCATCGTCACCCTCACCATCGACCGACCGCAACGTAAGAACGCGATCACCGGTGCCATGTGGCAAGGGCTGGTGGAGATCTTCGACGACCTTGCGACACGCGGGGACGACCGGGTGCTCGTGATCACCGGTTCCGGGGATGCCTTCTGTTCCGGCGCCGATCTCACCAGCGCGACCGGCGACGACGCGCCGGGCGGCGCGGGCACCTCGGTTGCCGCGATGCGCGTCGTCGGGCGCGCCGCGCTACGGCTCCATGAGCTCCCGTTGCCGACGATCGCCATGGTGAACGGTGTGGCCGCCGGCGCCGGGTGCAATCTCGCGCTCGGTTGCGACCTCATCGTCGCGTCGGACCGGGCGCGCTTCACGGAGATCTTCGCCCAGCGCGGCCTGGCGCTCGACTTCGGCGGCTCATGGCTGCTGCCGCGACTCGTCGGGCTGCACCGGGCAAAGGAGCTCGCGCTCTTGGCCGAGATCATCGACGCGGCGGAGGCCGAACGCATCGGGCTCGTGAACCGGGTGGTACCGCACGCCGAGCTCCGCTCCGCAGTGTCGGCGCTGGCCGCGCGCCTCGCGGCGCTGCCGCCGCTGCAGCTCGCGGTCATCAAACGCCAGCTCAACGACGGCCTCAGCCACACGATGGGCGAAGCAATCGAGTCCGAAGGCGTCGCTCAGGCCCTCATGTTCTCGTCGCGCGACACCGCCGAGGCGATGATCGCGTTCATCGACAAGCGCGAGCCCCGATTCACGGGGGAGTAGCGCCTTGAGGGGAAGTGCGCGCGGTCAGACCGCGGGTTCGCCGGACAGCGAGCGGGATCGGGCCGCGAGCATCCGGGCCCGGTCGGGTTCGCTGATGCGCCGCAGCCAGGCGCCGTGCCATTCCCAGGCGGCGGCGCACGCCGGGCACGACAGGACCACCGAGCCCCCCGAGAACGTCTCGGCTTCGATCTCCGTATGGTCATATGGACACTGCGTGAGTTCCATGGTTGTTTTGTCGGCGTTTGTCGCCGCGAGTTGACACTCAACGTGGCCACCAGAGTCCGCGCTTGCGTTCGAGCCGCCCGCCGGCTTCGAGCGCACGCAGGGCGACGCCGAGCCGAGCGGTGCTGAAAGGGACACGGCGCTCGATCTCGTCGATGGTGGCCGAATCGCCCGCAAGGGCACGCAACACAGCCCGTTGGTCGGGGTCGACGGGTGGCGGAGGTGCGCTCCAACCTCCCTCGACCGTTCCGCCGCGGCCGATCGCAAAGAGGAGGTCGGAGGGATCGAGGAGGGGCTTGGCGCCGTCGAGCAGCAACGCGTTGCAGCCCGCGGCCGCCGGGTTACGACGCGAACCGGGCAACACGTACACGTCGCGACTGAATCGCGCCGCGTCGTTCGCGGTGATGCGGGCTCCTCCGGTATTCGTCGCCTCGACGACCACTACCGCGTCGGCCAGTGCGGCGATGATGCGGTTCCGGATCGGGAACCGCCAGGGGAGCGGTTGGGTCCCGTATTCGTTCTCACCCACGATGAGGCCGTTCGCGCGCACCCTTTCGTACAAGCGCTGATGCCGGCGCGGGTAGGTGACGTCGAGTCCGGTGGCGACCACGCCCACCGTCAGGCCACCCGCGTCAAGCGCACCAGCGTGCGCCGCGCCGTCGATCCCGATCGCCAGCCCGCTGATCACCGTGATCCCGGCCCGTGCGCAGAACGCGGCGATCTCGGCGGCGTCGGCAATGCCCATCGGAGTAGCGGCGCGCGTACCCACGATCGCGACCCGGGGCGCGTCGAACGCATCGGGCCGGTCGCCCTCGCCGAGGAGGACTCGCGGCATGTCGGCATGGACCATCGCGTCGAGCAGGTCGGCGTCGCGGATCG
>DASYJT010000208.1:0-6729 GCA_035996165.1 Acidimicrobiia bacterium | reverse complement strand
GGCAACGGGTACATGGCCGAGTACGAGGTGGAGCAGTTGGCCCGCGACGCCAAGGTCTTGCAGATCTACGCCGGTACCGACGAGATCCAGGTCGGTCAGATCGCTCGGGCGTTGCTCGCGTAAGCGTCGATCCGCGCATGCCCGTCGAGCCGCCGCCGTGCGTCTGGGACTTTCCCGATCCGGAGGTCGTCGACAGCACCGAGGAGATCGTCGCGGTCGGCGCCGACCTGCAACCCGGCACTGTCCTCGCCGCGTACCGGCGCGGCTTGTTCCCTATGTACGCGGGCCGCTCGCTCGCGTGGTGGTCGCCCGATCCCCGCGGGGTCATGCCGCTCGACGGCTTCCATTGCAGCCGATCGTTGCGGCGTGCGATCCCTCGCTTCGAGATCCGCGTCGACACAGCGTTCGTCGACGTGATGCGCGGCTGCGGCGACCCGGGTCGTCCGCATGGCTGGATCAACGCGCACTTCGTCGAGGCGTATACGCGCCTGCACGGGATGGGTTGGGTGCACTCGGTCGAGACGTGGCAGGACGGCGCACTCGTCGGCGGCCTGTACGGCGTGCGCATCGGCCGGTTCTTCGCCGGAGAGTCGATGTTCCACCGGGTCACCGACGCGTCGAAGGTAGCGCTGTGGGCGACCGTCGAGCTGTTGCGCCTCGACGGTGCGCGTCTCTTCGACGTGCAGTGGACGACCCCGCATCTGAGCTCGCTCGGCGCCGTCGACGTCGGCCGCACCGAGTATCTCCGGTTGCTAGCGTCGGCCACCATGGAGCCGGTCCAGATCTTCCACAACCCGTCGTGCAGCAAGTCGCGCGGCGCCCTCGAGATCCTCGAACAGCGCGGTGTGGAGGCGAACGTGGTGCGCTACCTCGACGCGCCGCCCGATCGGGCGACCCTCGAGCGCATCCTCGACGCGATCGACGACGAGCCGATCGCCTTGGTGCGCACGGGCGACGCGAAATTCAAGGCGGCCGGCCTGACCAAGGCGGATGTGCAGACGCGTGCGCAGGTCGTCGAGGTGTTGGCGAAGCATCCCGAGGTCATGGAGCGCCCGGTCGTCTTCGTCGGCGACCGTGCGGTCATCGCGCGCCCGTCGGAGAAGGTCCTCGACCTGCTCGACTGAGGCGCTCGGTCGCCGATCACCGCTCTCGCGATCGCCTTCGTCGGAGCGGTAACCTCCGTCCCCATGACGATGCCTTCGCCCGAAGACGTACGCGCCGAGGTCAAGGCCTGGCTCGAAGAGAACTGGAACCCCGACCTCACGGTCGCGCAGTGGTGGGACATTCTCGCCCGGTCCGGTTACGCGGCGCCGACCTTCCCCGAGGACGCGTGGGGCAAGGGCTGGCCCCGCGATCTGGCCAACGTGGTGAACGAGGCGATCGCCGAGCACGGAGCCATCGGTCCGCCCGCGGGCCTCGGCTACCTGCTCACCGCTCCCACGCTCGTCGCGCACGGAACGGAAAGCCAAAAGCAGGTCGACCTGCTGCGCATCCTGAACGGTCAGGACGCTTGGTGCCAGCTCTTCTCCGAGCCGGGCGCCGGCTCCGACCTCGCGAGCCTCGGCACCAAAGCCGTGCTCGACGGCGACGAGTGGATCATCACCGGTCAGAAGGTCTGGACCTCGACCGCGCAGCTCTGCAACCTCGGGATGCTGATCGCGCGCACCGCGCCGGAACTCCCGAAGCACAAGGGCATCACGTACTTCAAGTTCGACATGCGTCAACCGGGCGTGGAGATCCGGCCGCTGCGCGAGATGACGGGCCGCGCGCTGTTCAACGAGGTCTTCATCGACAACGCGCGCGTCCACAACGACGACGTCATCGGCGGGCTCAACAACGGGTGGGCCGCGACGAATACCACTTTGATGGCGGAGCGGGCCGGGCTCGGCACCGGTGGTTCGGGCGCCGCGGGCAACGCGTTCCCCGGACCGATCGCCGCGCAGCTCGACGACCGTGCGGGCGATCACGTCGGTCAGGTCCGCACGGGCGGAACCGGCGGCGGTGGTGTCGCAGCCGCGCAACGGCTGATGACGTTGGCCAAAGAGCTCGGCAAGAACACCGACCCGAACATCCGCCAGAAGCTCGCGAAGCTCTACACGATGCAGCAGCTCGGAAAGTTCTCGTCGCTGCGATCGAAGACCCCGAGTCAACGCACGGGCGGCGAGCCGAACATCGCCAAGCTGATGATGAGCGATCTCTTGCGTCTGCAGCGCGAGGTGGGTCACGAGATCATCGGACCGCACGGCATGATCATGGGCACCGACACTCCGGGCGGCGGCATCGTGCAAGAGGTCACGTTGTTCTCGCCCGGGCCTTCGATCTACGGGGGAACCGACCAGGTGCAGCGCAACATCCTCGGCGAGCGCGTGCTCGGTCTGCCGAAGGAACCGGGTCCGGCCAAAGACACGGCGTACAAGGACCTGCTCGTCAACAGTTGATCGACGGTGGCCATGCTTGACCAACTGCTCGCGATCTCGGGGGTCGAGGAGCGCTTCGTCCCGGGCTCGCGCGTGGGTGTCTGCGCGTTGCACGGTGGCCTCGAGCAGGGGACCGCGGAGATCGCGCAGGCCGCCGCCGAGCGGGCGGGCGCGTCGTACTACGCGGTCGTGCAGCCGGGCGATCTCAAGTGGCACGTTCCGTCGCATCGCTACGACCCCGCGCTGGCCGACGGATTGCGCGCGTTCCTCGCCGGCATCGACGTCGTGATCTCGGTGCACGGTTTCGGGGGCGTGCGCGGCGCCGACGACCGGTGGACGACCGCGCTGCTCGGCGGAACGAATCGTGAGCTGGCCGCGCAGCTCGAACGCGCGCTGACCGGCGCGCTGCCGCACTACCGGTGGATCGCCGACCTCGACGTCATTCCCCGGCACCTGCGGGGCATGCATCCCGCGAATCCGGTGAACCTCGTCGCCCAGGGCGGCGTGCAGATCGAGCTGCCGCCGCGCGTACGCCGGGCCGGCGCCGACTACGACGCGTTGGTCACTGTTCTTGCAACAGTGGCAGCAGATGCGCGACGTCGTTGTACCGACGAAGGATGATCCGGTCGCCGTCGGCGACCACCTCGCTGATCGACCCGTTGTCGGTGCCCGCGAACGCAAAGCGCCGAGCACCGGTGACGCGGTGGAGGAGCTGACCGATCACACCACCGTGCGCCACGACCACGACCCGCTCGTCGGGATGAGCGGCCACGACGCGTTGGAACCCGCGCCACGTCCGCTCGTCGAAATCGTCCTGCGGCTCGGAGCCCGGGATCACATCCCAGCGTTCCTGCACGAAGATCTGTTCGAAGATCGGGTCGCGCATCGCGGCGCGCCGCCGGAACTCGCCCTCCTCCCAGTCGCCGAGGAAGACCTCGCGCAGGTCGGGCACCTCGATCGGGGTGAGCCCGAGCCGCGCCGCGAGGGGCGCCGCCGTCTGGTGCGTGCGCCGGAGGGTCGTGACGTAGATCGCGGTGATCGGTTCCGAGTGAAGACGATCGGCGAGGAGCTCCGCCTGGCGCTCGCCGACGGGATCGAGCTCCGGGTCGCCGTGCCCGTCGCGCAGGGGAAACGGGCGATCGGGGTGCGCGGGCGCGGACTCGCCGTGGCGCACGAGCAGCACGGTCGTGGCGCCCGGCGGCGGCGTGAAGCGATGCTGACGAAAACCCTCCGGCGGGATCTCGGGTTCGTCCGGAGGAGTCGGTTCGGGCGTGGTGTCGGGCACGGGCGGGAAGTTAGCGCCCGGTAGGTTGCCGCCCGTGGGCGAGGCGCGCGTCACCACCGTCGAACGGCACGTCGGTCTGGCCGATGTCGGCCCCGACGCGCGGGCGCGCCTCGATGCGCTCGCCCGCATCGTGCAGGACGTCTCCGACGGCGACGCGTCGAGTGTCGACATCGACGGGATGGGCCTGTGGATCCTGCGGCGGATGGACATGGAGATCACCGCGACCCCCCGCTTTCGGGCCGACGTCACCGGTTCGACGTGGTGCAGCGGTATCGGCGCGCGCTGGGCGGAGCGCACGACGCAATTGCGCGTCGGCGACGCGTTGTGCGTCGAGGCGACCGGGATCTGGGTGCACACCGATCCGCGTTCGGGCGCGCCCACTCCGTTGCCCCCGGGCTTCGACGACGTCTGGGGTGCAACCGCAGATGGCCGGAAGGTGTCGGCCCGGTTACGTCACGCCCCTCCGCCTCCCGCGGCCGCTCGCCGTCCGTGGGCGCTGCGCGTCACCGACCTCGACGTCGTAGGGCATGTCAACAACGCCGCGTACTGGGAAGCGATCGAGGACGAGCTCGTGCGCCGGGGGCGGCCGCGCGTCCGGCGCGCGGAGATCGAGTTCCGGGCGGGTCTCGATCTCACCGACGCGGTCGACCTCGTGATTGCGGACACGAGCGACGGTTTCGCGGCCTGGCTGTGCGTCGACGGTGACGTGCGCGCGTCGGCCCTCGTAGGCTGCGAACCATGCAGCACGACCTGAAACTCGGCTACACGATCGGCTATTGGGGCGCCGGCCCACCCGTCGGGGTTCCGGACGCGCTCGCCGAGGCCGAGCGCCTCGGTTACGACTCGTGCTGGACCGCTGAGGCCTACGGCTCCGACGCGCTTACCCCGCTGGCGTGGTGGGGTTCGCAGACAACGCGCATCAAGCTCGGCACCTCCATCTGCCAGATCTCCGCCCGCACGCCGACCGCGATGGCGATGGCCGCGCTCACTCTCGATCACCTGTCGGGCGGGCGATTCATCCTCGGTCTGGGCGCGTCGGGTCCGCAGGTCGCGGAGGGGTGGTACGGAGACGACTACCGCAAGCCGCTCGCGCGCACGCGCGAGTACGTCGAGATCGTGCGCCAGGTGCTCGCGCGCGAGGCGCCCGTCGACTTCCAGGGCGAGCACTACCACTTGCCGCTGGACGGCGGCACCGGCTTCGGGAAGCCCCTCAAGTCGATCACGCACCCCTTGCGCGCCGATCTGCCGATCTACCTCGCGGCCGAAGGCCCGAAGAACGTCGCGCTCTCGGCCGAGATCGCCGACGGCTGGTTACCCCTGTTCTACGGGCCGCGGGTCGACGGCTTCTACCGCGACGCACTGGTCGAAGGTTTCGCCCGCCCGGGTGCGCGCCGTACGGCGGACACCTTCGAGGTCGCGTGCCTCGTGCCGGTGATCATCGCCGACGACGTCGAGACCGCGGCCGACATGTACCGGCCGATGCTCGCGCTGTACATCGGCGGGATGGGCGCCCGCGAGGTGAACTTCCACAACAACGTGTTCGGGCGGATGGGCTACGAAGGCGAAGCCAAGCTGATCCAGGACCTGTATCTCGACGGGAAGAAGGCGGAGGCCACTGCGGCGGTGCCGACCCAGCTCGTCGAGGACGTCGCGCTGATCGGCCCGCGGGAGAAGATCCGCGACGACCTCGAGATGTGGCGCGAGTCGGCGGTCACGACGATGTTGGTCTCGGGCGCGACCGAGCAGCTGCGAACGATCGCGGAGCTCGTCCTCGGATGATCGAGCTGAGTGCCGAGGAGGCGCGCGTTCTCGGCTGCCTCATGGAGAAGGCGGTCACGACTCCCGATAACTATCCGTTGTCGGTCAATGCCTTGATCAACGCGTGCAACCAGAGCACGAACCGCGAGCCGATCACGACGTACGACGAGAACACCGTCGAGCGCGCGCTCGAAGTGCTGCGGGAGAAGGGCTTGTCGCGCCGGGTCCGGGCGACGGGGCAGCGAGTTGTGAAGCATCGTCACGTCGTCGACGAAGCGCTCGGGTTGTCGGTCCCCGAGTTCACGGTGCTCGGCGTGTTGTTGTTGCGCGGCGCGCAGACGCCGGGGGAGCTCAAGCAGCGTTCGGAGCGGTGGCACGCGTTCCGCTCGCTCGACGACCTCGAAAAGACGTTGCAGCAGTTGGCCGACCGGCAATTCGTCCGCCAGTTGGAGCGGCGCCCGGGTCAAAAGGAGTCGCGCTGGCTGACGCTCGTCGTGACGGGCGCCCAAGAGGGTTCGGCTCCCGGTGTGGTCTCGCACGCGGTGGCGAGCGCGCCAGTGGTCGAACCGGCGGTAGAAGTCGCGGCCGCCCCGGAACCGGAGATTCGAGAAGAGCGGTCGCTCGACGTGCGCAACCCGGCGACGGGCGAGCGTCTCCGCAGTGTCGCCGTCACCGACGACCGCGAGGTCGAGCAGAAGGTCGAGCGGGCCCGGCGCGCGCAGCTTGCGTGGGCGCAGCGTCCGTACGAAGAGCGCGCCGCGGTGGTGCGCGCGTTCCGGAACCTGCTCGAAGCCGAAGCGGAGGAGTGCGCGCAGATCACGACGCGCGAGGTCGGCAAGCCCATCGTGCAGTCGCGCAATGAGGTCCGGGGAGTGCTCGAGCGCATCGACTGGAACCTCGAGCACGTCGCGTCGGTGGTCGCGCCGCGCGCGGTCACACCCGCCTCGGAAGGCGGCGTCGAGGAGCGGGTCACCCACGAGCCGATCGGGTTGGTTGCGCACGTGAGCGCGTGGAACTATCCGTACTTCGTCGGGCTGAACACGATCGTGCCGGCCCTGCTCACCGGCAACGCGGTGCTCTACAAGCCCTCCGAGCACGCGACGCTGACCGGGTTGCGGATCGTCGACATCATGCACCGGTCGGGAGTGCCGGTCGACATCGTGCAGACGATCGTCGGCGGTGGTCCGGTCGGCGCGACGCTGGTCGCGTCCGAGATCGACATGGTGTGCTTCACCGGCTCGTACGGAACGGGCCGGCGCGTCGCCCGGT
>DASYJT010000207.1:0-2356 GCA_035996165.1 Acidimicrobiia bacterium | reverse complement strand
GTCGAGCGCATGGTCGCGACGACGCTCGAACACTTCGGCCGCGTCGACGCGCTCGTCAACAATGCCGCGATCACGTTCCCCGGCGATCTCGGCATGGAGATGAAACGCTTCGACCTCGTGATGCAGGTCGACCTACGGGCGCCCCTGATCGCGATCCGCGCCGCGACCACGGCAATGAAGGAACAGGGCGGCGGCGCGATCGTCAACGTGTCGTCGGTCGCGGGCTTGAACTACATCCCCGACCTCATGGCCTACGGCATGGCCAAAGCCGCCCTCGAACACCTCACCGTGTCGGCCGCGCACCAACTTCGGCCCTTCGACATCACCGTCAACACATTCCGCATCGACGTACCGGTCGCGTCGGAAGGGTTCGTGTTCAACATGCCCGACGCCGATCATTCCGACTGGGAGCCGTCGGAGGTCGCGGCCGAGGGCATCGTGTGGATGCTCGGACAACCGGCGAGCTACACGGGACACAACGAGGGGATGGCCCAGCTGCGCGCCGACCACGGGATCATGGCGTCGAAGTCGGCGCGGCCCTATCGCTCGACGCAGGGGCTCGTCACCGAGTCACATCTCCGCCCGGTCTGATCAAGTCGATCGACTCGCGGTAGAGGCTGAACGCGGAGCGCAGCGCCGCGGTGGTGATGTGGTGCATGTCCGCCGCGACCGTCATCGTCACGAGCTGAGCGGCGACGTCGACCTCCGGGCCGACCGGCGGCGACGGCGACACGGGATTCGTCGGATCGGGGTTCTTCGCCGTCGGCAGGTCGGCGGCCGCCAACTGCTGGGCCGCCGCGTCGAACGTCGCCTGCGCGCGGCGTGCTCCCGTCCCCAGGCTGTTGATCGCGTCCATCCCCGACATTGTCGACGGGATGGACGCGAAAGCTTGAGCGAGGCGGCCCGACGCGTCAACCTTTGAGCGACCCCACGGACGCAACGGTGTGATCGGCGCGGAATCGGGCGACGACGCACTCGACCGTGCGCCGGCCGGCCGCCCAGCTGCCCGGTTCGATCGGAAGCCAGCTGGCGCCCTGATCGTCGATGGGATCGTGACCCAGATACCCGCGCCCGACGACCCGGCAGCGGTCGCCGACGAGCCGTTGCCAGCCCGCAACGTCGTTCACCGCGGGTGGCGGCCGAAGGTTGCTCGTCAGGTCGACGTACCCCGCGATCTCCCACTCGTGCGCTTTTGCGCGCAGGGAACGACGAATGCGGTATCGGTGCTCGCGCACGAGCCGACCGGGAAGATGCGCGCCTGCGAGGTGCCCTCGGCGTTGCCCGTGAAGGGCACGTCCTGGAACGGGTGCGCGGGCCGAGTCAACGACAGCGCGCCCACACCGCACCACACCGTCCGGTCATTTTCGGCCCACGACTCTTGCGACGGTTGCACTCCGGTCGGGTAGAAGCGCCCGACCGGATCGATCGGTGCGCCGAGCAGTGCTCGAATGCTCGGCGCGCAGTCGCGGTTGTAGACCGCGCGCCACTCGACGTTGGTCGGAAAGTGATCGAACCGGCCGCCCACGTCGATGCTCGTCGTCATCTCGATCACGTGCGGACGGCTGCAATCGACCACTTGAGTGTCGCGCGTCCCGGTCCCGGGCGATTCGTCGAAGAACACGCAATCCCCGCGGTCGTAGGACCGGCGCAGCAAGTGGTAAACGGTCGTGGTCGTCGAGCCGCTCGAGTTGGACTTCTTCGTCGCCCTCTTCCGTACGATCGGGCGCGCCGTCGCCGACGGCTTCGACGAGTCGCGCTTCAAGGAGCCGAGCGGGCCGAAGCCGGCCACTCCGAGGAGCACGACGACGAGGGCGGCGACAACGAGGTACCCGCCCGCGCGCCGCGCGCCGCCGACGACCTGTTGGCGGCGCCGGGCCCGCCGCGCCTTGCGCGCCAGTCGCGTGGCCTCCCGCTTGCGGCCGCGCCAATCCGGCTCGGCGACCGCCGCGCGTTTGACGAAGTCATCGTCGAACACGACGTCGTCTTCGTTTTCCCCGTCGCCCGCCACAAGCGCTACTTCCGCGAGCGACTACCCGAGCCGCTCGATGATCATCGCCATGCCCTGGCCGCCGCCGACGCACATCGACTCGAGGCCGAAGCGCTTGTCTTCGGTCTCGAGACCGTTGATGAGCGTGGTCATGATGCGGGCGCCGGTCATCCCGAAGGGGTGACCGAGGGCGATGGCCCCGCCGTGGATGTTGAGCTTGTCCATCGGGATGCCGAGGTGCTTGGCGCTCGGGAGCACCTGCGCCGCGAACGCCTCGTTGATCTCGACCAGGTCGATCTGGTCGATCGTCATGTTCGCCCGCTTGAGCGCCTGGCGACACGCCTCGATCGGCCCGAGTCCCATGATCTC